>NZ_JAVIWK010000001.1:945000-1251402 GCF_034314165.1 Pseudomonas sp. Bout1
TACAGAGGGTTGCCAAGCCGCGAGGTGGAGCTAATCCCAGAAAACCGATCGTAGTCCGGATCGCAGTCTGCAACTCGACTGCGTGAAGTCGGAATCGCTAGTAATCGCGAATCAGAATGTCGCGGTGAATACGTTCCCGGGCCTTGTACACACCGCCCGTCACACCATGGGAGTGGGTTGCACCAGAAGTAGCTAGTCTAACCTTCGGGAGGACGGTTACCACGGTGTGATTCATGACTGGGGTGAAGTCGTAACAAGGTAGCCGTAGGGGAACCTGCGGCTGGATCACCTCCTTAATCGACGACATCAGCTGCTCCATAAGTTCCCACACGAATTGCTTGATTCATTGAAGAAGACGATAAAGAAGCAGCCCGAAATTGGGTCTGTAGCTCAGTTGGTTAGAGCGCACCCCTGATAAGGGTGAGGTCGGCAGTTCGAATCTGCCCAGACCCACCAATTTTGTGTGGGAAACGCCTGTAGAAATACGGGGCCATAGCTCAGCTGGGAGAGCGCCTGCCTTGCACGCAGGAGGTCAACGGTTCGATCCCGTTTGGCTCCACCACTAACTGCTTCTGTCATGTAAAGCTTAGAAATGAGCATTCCATCGTTAGGATGGTGAATGTTGATTTCTAGTCTTTGATTAGATCGTTCTTTAAAAATTTGGGTATGTGATAGAAAGATAGACTGGACGTTACTTTCACTGGTAACGGATCAGGCTAAGGTAAAATTTGTAAGTAATTGCGAATTTTCGGCGAATGTCGTCTTCACAGTATAACCAGATTGCTTGGGGTTATATGGTCAAGTGAAGAAGCGCATACGGTGGATGCCTTGGCAGTCAGAGGCGATGAAAGACGTGGTAGCCTGCGAAAAGCTTCGGGGAGTCGGCAAACAGACTTTGATCCGGAGATGTCTGAATGGGGGAACCCAGCCATCATAAGATGGTTACCTTACACTGAATACATAGGTGTATGGAGCGAACCAGGGGAACTGAAACATCTAAGTACCCTGAGGAAAAGAAATCAACCGAGATTCCCTTAGTAGTGGCGAGCGAACGGGGACTAGCCCTTAAGTGGCTTTGAGATTAGCGGAACGCTCTGGAAAGTGCGGCCATAGTGGGTGATAGCCCTGTACGCGAAAATCTCTTAGTCATGAAATCGAGTAGGACGGAGCACGAGAAACTTTGTCTGAATATGGGGGGACCATCCTCCAAGGCTAAATACTACTGACTGACCGATAGTGAACTAGTACCGTGAGGGAAAGGCGAAAAGAACCCCGGAGAGGGGAGTGAAATAGATCCTGAAACCGTATGCGTACAAGCAGTGGGAGCCCACTTTGTTGGGTGACTGCGTACCTTTTGTATAATGGGTCAGCGACTTATTTTCAGTGGCGAGCTTAACCGAATAGGGGAGGCGTAGCGAAAGCGAGTCTTAATAGGGCGTCTAGTCGCTGGGAATAGACCCGAAACCGGGCGATCTATCCATGGGCAGGTTGAAGGTTGGGTAACACTAACTGGAGGACCGAACCGACTACCGTTGAAAAGTTAGCGGATGACCTGTGGATCGGAGTGAAAGGCTAATCAAGCTCGGAGATAGCTGGTTCTCCTCGAAAGCTATTTAGGTAGCGCCTCATGTATCACTGTAGGGGGTAGAGCACTGTTTCGGCTAGGGGGTCATCCCGACTTACCAAACCGATGCAAACTCCGAATACCTACAAGTGCCGAGCATGGGAGACACACGGCGGGTGCTAACGTCCGTCGTGAAAAGGGAAACAACCCAGACCGTCAGCTAAGGTCCCAAAGTTATGGTTAAGTGGGAAACGATGTGGGAAGGCTTAGACAGCTAGGAGGTTGGCTTAGAAGCAGCCACCCTTTAAAGAAAGCGTAATAGCTCACTAGTCGAGTCGGCCTGCGCGGAAGATGTAACGGGGCTCAAACCATACACCGAAGCTACGGGTATCACCTTCGGGTGATGCGGTAGAGGAGCGTTCTGTAAGCCTGTGAAGGTGAGTTGAGAAGCTTGCTGGAGGTATCAGAAGTGCGAATGCTGACATGAGTAACGATAATGGGTGTGAAAAACACCCACGCCGAAAGACCAAGGTTTCCTGCGCAACGTTAATCGACGCAGGGTTAGTCGGTCCCTAAGGCGAGGCTGAAAAGCGTAGTCGATGGAAAACAGGTTAATATTCCTGTACTTCTGGTTATTGCGATGGAGGGACGGAGAAGGCTAGGCCAGCTTGGCGTTGGTTGTCCAAGTTTAAGGTGGTAGGCTGGAATCTTAGGTAAATCCGGGATTCTAAGGCCGAGAGCTGATGACGAGTTAACTTTTAGTTAACGAAGTGGTTGATGCCATGCTTCCAAGAAAAGCTTCTAAGCTTCAGGTAACCAGGAACCGTACCCCAAACCGACACAGGTGGTTGGGTAGAGAATACCAAGGCGCTTGAGAGAACTCGGGTGAAGGAACTAGGCAAAATGGCACCGTAACTTCGGGAGAAGGTGCGCCGGTGAGGGTGAAGGACTTGCTCCGTAAGCTCATGCCGGTCGAAGATACCAGGCCGCTGCGACTGTTTATTAAAAACACAGCACTCTGCAAACACGAAAGTGGACGTATAGGGTGTGACGCCTGCCCGGTGCCGGAAGGTTAATTGATGGGGTTAGCTAACGCGAAGCTCTTGATCGAAGCCCCGGTAAACGGCGGCCGTAACTATAACGGTCCTAAGGTAGCGAAATTCCTTGTCGGGTAAGTTCCGACCTGCACGAATGGCGTAACGATGGCGGCGCTGTCTCCACCCGAGACTCAGTGAAATTGAAATCGCTGTGAAGATGCAGTGTATCCGCGGCTAGACGGAAAGACCCCGTGAACCTTTACTATAGCTTTGCACTGGACTTTGAATTTGCTTGTGTAGGATAGGTGGGAGGCTTTGAAGCGTGGACGCCAGTTCGCGTGGAGCCAACCTTGAAATACCACCCTGGCAACTTTGAGGTTCTAACTCAGGTCCGTTATCCGGATCGAGGACAGTGTATGGTGGGTAGTTTGACTGGGGCGGTCTCCTCCTAAAGAGTAACGGAGGAGTACGAAGGTGCGCTCAGACCGGTCGGAAATCGGTCGTAGAGTATAAAGGCAAAAGCGCGCTTGACTGCGAGACAGACACGTCGAGCAGGTACGAAAGTAGGTCTTAGTGATCCGGTGGTTCTGTATGGAAGGGCCATCGCTCAACGGATAAAAGGTACTCCGGGGATAACAGGCTGATACCGCCCAAGAGTTCATATCGACGGCGGTGTTTGGCACCTCGATGTCGGCTCATCACATCCTGGGGCTGAAGCCGGTCCCAAGGGTATGGCTGTTCGCCATTTAAAGTGGTACGCGAGCTGGGTTTAGAACGTCGTGAGACAGTTCGGTCCCTATCTGCCGTGGACGTTTGAGATTTGAGAGGGGCTGCTCCTAGTACGAGAGGACCGGAGTGGACGAACCTCTGGTGTTCCGGTTGTCACGCCAGTGGCATTGCCGGGTAGCTATGTTCGGAATAGATAACCGCTGAAAGCATCTAAGCGGGAAACTAGCCTCAAGATGAGATCTCACTGGAACCTTGAGTTCCCTGAAGGGCCGTCGAAGACTACGACGTTGATAGGTTGGGTGTGTAAGCGCTGTGAGGCGTTGAGCTAACCAATACTAATTGCCCGTGAGGCTTGACCATATAACACCCAAGCAATTTGACTACTCCTGACTTGGAAACAAGCAGAAGCATCAGATTGCGGTGTGTGAAGACGAAACGAACCGAAAGTTCGAGATCTTACAAAACACCGAAAGCTATCACATACCCAATTTGCTGAAGCGAGGCCAGCTGGCCACGACTCAGTACCCGAATTTCTTGACGACCATAGAGCATTGGAACCACCTGATCCCATCCCGAACTCAGCAGTGAAACGATGCATCGCCGATGGTAGTGTGGGGTTTCCCCATGTGAGAGTAGGTCATCGTCAAGATTAAATTCCAGAACCCCTGATTGCTAACGCAATCAGGGGTTTTGTTTTTGGCGGTCGAAAACTTTACGAGCAAACCGCCCCGTTTGATCTACACCTGCAGCCGACAAATTTGCACAGTTATTTCTGAACCAGAACACTAGAATAGGCACCTGATCTTTTTTAGAGCCCGAGCCCTATATGCCCGACCCGGTTGATACCCACGAGGTGTCAGACTTACCGCTGGACAAGCTGGTGGCATGCCATGAGTGCGACCTGCTGATGCGCAAGCCAGAGCTCGCCCGCGGTGAAAAGGCCCAGTGCTCGCGCTGCGGCTACGAGCTGTACGCCCATCGCAACAACGTCGTTGAAAGAAGCCTGGCGTTAGTGATTGCCGCGCTGTTGTTGTACGTTCCCGCGAACTTTTTACCCATCATGCAGCTCAATCTACTCGGGCAGTCCTCGCAAGACACCGTATGGACCGGCGTTGTCGGTCTGTTCGATACCGGCATGCAAGGCGTCGCCGTGGTGGTGTTCCTTTGCAGCATGGGCATCCCGTTGCTCAAGCTCTTGTGCCAACTGGCGGTATTGCTGAGTATCCGCTGGAACATCGGCCGCAGCCACGGCCTGCTGTTTTATCGCATCTACCACCACCTCAAAGACTGGGGGATGCTCGAGGTCTACCTGATGGGCGTGCTGGTGGCGATCGTAAAACTGGCCGACATGGCCTCCATCACCATCGGGCTGGGCCTGGCCTGTTTCGTGAGTCTGTTAATGGTCCAGGTACTGCTGGAAGTGGTTATGTCGCCTCACCAGATCTGGGAAGCGCTGTCAGGAGAGCAAACTCATGCGGGCGATTGATGCGGGCATTCTGATCTGTACTGAATGCCACGAGTTGAACAAGCAAGACCCGGACACCGACGAGCAAACCTGTACCCGTTGCGGTGCGCTGGTCCATGCTCGTCGCCCGAACAGCCTGACGCGCACCTGGGCGCTGCTGATCACGGCGGCCATCTTGTACATCCCAGCCAATCTGTTGCCGATCATGACCGTCAGCTCCCTGGGGCAAGGCGACCCGAGCACCATCATGTCCGGCGTGATCCAACTGATGCAGCACGGCATGTTCCCCATTGCCGCAGTGGTATTTGTCGCCAGCATCCTGGTACCGACCTTCAAGCTGGTGGGCATCGGCCTGCTGCTGTTTTCGGTGCAGCGTCACCAGCCACTTTCCGCGCAACAACGCATTATCATGTACCGCTTTATCGAGTTCATTGGCCGCTGGTCCATGCTGGATATCTTCGTGATCGCCATCCTGGTGGCGGTCGTAAACTTTGGGCGACTTGCCAGTGTCGAGGCCAATCTCGGTGCCGTGGCGTTCGCCAGTGTGGTGATCTTGACGATGCTTGCCGCCGTAACTTTTGATCCCCGACTGATTTGGGATAACACGGAGTCGGACGACGACCATGAGTGATTTGCCTAAGGCTAAAACCCGCCCAGCTTCCAACTGGTCGGCCATTTGGGTGCTGCCCCTGATTGCCCTGATCATCGGCGGCTGGTTGGGATGGCGCGCCTACAACCAGCAAGGTATCGAGATTCAGGTTCGCTTTGAAAGCGGCGAAGGGATCCAGGCCAACAAGACCGAAGTGGTCTACAAAGGCATGTCCGTGGGCAAGGTCAAAACCCTGGCCCTGGATGACGAAGGTAACAATCGCGGGGTGATTGCCACCATCGAGATGAACAAGGACGTCGAGCAATACCTCAAGACCAACACCCGCTTCTGGCTGGTAAAACCCAGCGTGAGCCTGGCCGGTATCACCGGCCTGGAAACGTTGGTTTCGGGCAACTACATTGCTGCCAGCCCGGGCGATGGTGAGCCGACGCGCAAGTTCAAGGCCTTGTCCGAAGAGCCCCCTTTATCCGACGCCAAACCCGGCCTGCACCTGACGATCAAAGCTGATCGCCTCGGCTCGCTGAACCGTGGCAGCCCGGTGTTCTACAAGCAGATCCAGGTGGGCCAGGTCAAAAGCTACCTGCTCTCCGAGGACCAGACCACCGTCGAAATCAAGGTCTACATCGAGCCGACCTACGCCAGCCTGGTGCGCAAACACACGCGTTTCTGGAACGCCAGCGGCATCAGCATCGACGCCAACCTCTCCGGCGTAAAAGTGCGCAGCGAATCCCTGGCCAGCATCGTGGCCGGCGGTATCGCCTTCGCTACGCCAGAGAACCGCAAGGACAGCCCGCCGACGGATCCGAGCCTGCCGTTCCGCCTGTACGAAGACTTCGACGCTGCCGCCGCGGGCATCAAGGTCAAGGTCAAACTCAGCGACTTCGAGGGCCTGCAAGCGGGGCGCACGCCGGTGATGTACAAAGGCATCCAGATCGGCAGCCTGAAAACCCTGAAGATCGACCCGGACCTTTCCAGCGCGAGTGCCGAGTTGACCCTTGACCCATTGGCCGAAGACTACCTCGTCCAGGACACCCAGTTCTGGGTGGTCAAACCGTCCATCTCCCTGGCTGGCATCACCGGGCTGGAAGCCTTGGTCAAAGGTAACTACATCGCCATCCGCCCCGGCGACAAGGGCAGCGCACCGCAACGGGAATTTGTGGCCCGGGCCAAGGCACCGCCGCTGGACCTGCGTTCCCCTGGCCTGCACATGGTGCTGTTCACCGACAACCTCGGTTCCCTGGATGTCGGCAGCCCGATCCTCTATAAGCAGGTCAAGGTCGGCTCCGTGCAGAGCTACCAGTTCTCGCGCAAGAACAAGCAATTGGTGATCGGCGTCCACATCGAGAAGGAATACGAAGGCCTGGTCAACGGCTCCACCCGATTCTGGAACGCCAGCGGCGTAACCCTGACCGGCGGATTGACAGGGGGCATCCAGGTCAAAAGCGAATCTTTGGCCAGCCTGATGGCGGGCGGTATCGCCTTCGAGACCCCGGAACAGAATGTGCCGCTGAAAAAGCGCATCCCGCGTTTCCGCCTGTTCCCCGATCGCGAAGCCGCCAACCAGCACGGTACGCTGGTGACCATCAAGGTTGACCGCGCCGATGGCCTGCGCCCGGGTACGCCGGTCCGCTTCAAGGGGCTGGACGTAGGCAAGATCGAAAGCGTCGACTTGAGTGCCGACATGCAATCGGTGCTGCTCAGTGCACGCATTACCCAGGTAGCAGATCGTATCGCCCGCGCTGGCAGTCAGTTCTGGGTGGTCAAGCCTGAACTTGGGCTGATGAAGACGTCGAACCTGGAAACCCTGGTCACCGGGCAATACATCGAAGTGCAGCCAGCGGTAAAGAACGCCGGCCCGCAAAAGAGCTTTGTCGCCCTCGACCAACCGCCGGAAGCTGTCCATCAGGAAGTAGGCTTGAGCCTGGTGTTGAGCGCCGCGCGCCGTGGCTCGCTGAAGGAGGGTGTGCCGGTTACCTATCGCGAAGTCACGGTGGGTAAAGTCACAGGCTACGAGTTGGGCCAGACCGCCGACCGCGTACTGATCCACATCCTGATCGAGCCCAAGTACGCGCCCCTGGTGCGCAGTGGCAGCCGCTTCTGGAACACCAGCGGGTTTGGTCTCGACTTCGGCCTGTTCAAGGGCGCGACGGTACGTACCGAATCCCTGGAGACCCTGGTCGCCGGCGGCATCGCCTTTGCGACGCCAGACGGCGAACGCATGGGCAATGCCGCACGCCCGCAGCAGACCTTCCCGCTGTTCGACAAGTTTGAAGACGAATGGCTGACCTGGGCACCTAAAATTTCGCTCGGCAAGTAAACCGAGGCGCGGCTATCGCGGGCAAGCCCGGCTCCCACAGGGGCATGCATCCCTATGTGGGAGCCGGGCTTGCCCGACAGGGCACTCAAAAAAACCACAAATCCCAAGCCACAAAAAAGGCCGCGATCCAAAGATCGCGGCCTTTTTGTATGTCAGCGCAGCCGATTAAACTTCATCCAGCTCCGGCTCATCCGCCTGCACATTCACCGTCGCCTTCACCACATCGTGACGACGAATGTACTTCCAGTCTGCCTCGTCAATGTAGATCCCGTTCGGCCCGCTGCCGCCTTCCAGGTCAATCGCCACTTGGGCGGAGACCTGCGGCTTCACGCTCGCCAGAATCGGCACAAAGCCCAACTGCAAGCTGGTTTCCAGCAATGCTGCCTGGTTTTTCTCATCGATGTCCGCGGCCTCATCGAGGTAGTAAGGCAAGCGCACGCGCCCAGCCTGGTCGCGGTCCATCAAGTGCAGCAACAAGTACATGTTGGTCAGCGCCTTGATGGTCATGGTGGTGCCGTTGGAGGCGGCGCCATCAATGTCGGTATGAATGATTGGCTGGCCGTTGACCTTGGTGATCTCGAACGCCAGTTCGAACAAGTCCTTGAGGCCCAGCTGGTTATGGTTGGCCGCGACCAGGCGCGCCAGGTATTCCTTGGCTTCCTCGTTCTTGTTGTCTTGCTCGGCGCTTTGGCTCAGGTCGAACACCGACAGGGTTTCGCCTTCTTCATATTGGCCGGCACTGTGGATGATCTGGTCGATATGCTTGAGGGCTTCCTTGTTCGGCGCGAGCACGATGCGGAAACTCTGCAGGTTGGATACCTGACGCTTGTTGATCTCACGGTTGAACAGCGCCAACTGATGTTCAAGGCTGTCGTAGTCGCTGCGGATATTGCGCAAGGTGCGCGCGATATCGGTGACCGCCGCACGCCGTGCCTTGCCCAGGGTCAGGGCTTCGTCAGTACGGTGCGCGTAAGCGTTGATCAGCAGGTGCAGGCGACGCTCCATGTCATCTTCACTGTCGAACTTGGCCACGCCCTTGAGGCGTACCTGCGCATACAGTGCGTCGATCTGGCCATCAGCGCGCAGCAAACCCTGCCAGCTGTCTTGATAGTCATTGAGCAGCGGCAGCAGGTTTTCCATGGAATCGTCGACCGGGTCCATGAAGGGCGTACCGAACGGCAAGTCCGCCGGCAGCAACTGACGACGACGCAACGCGTCATCCAGCGTGCGCTGCTTGGCTTCCATGTCGCCAATCTGGCGCCCCACCAGTTGCAGCTTGGCCGACAGTTGCTGGACGCGCTCGGTAAACGCATCGCTGGAGCGTTTCAACTCGTCCTGGGCGCCTTCCATCTGCGCCAGGTTTTCCAGCTTCTCACCTTCTTCGGCGCTCAGGGTCTGGGCGCGGCGGAAGTCTTCCAGCGCCTTCTGTGCGTCCAGCACCTGCTGGTAAAGCGCTTCAGTCTGGGTCTTGCTCGCCGCGCGATCAGAGGCTACGGCCTGCTGGGTTTTCAGTTGCTTGAGTTCTTTTTCCAGGCGCTCTTTCTGGTCGCGCAACGCGGCGCGGTCAGCCAGCGCCTGCAACGCCGGCGGCTCGATATGCGAGATATCAATGGCCAACCCCGGCACTTCAAACCGCTCGCCCTTGAAGCCATCGAGGATCTGCTCCAGGGATTTTACCCACAGGCCTTCCTCGTCCAGCGTGATGCCATGTTCACCCAGCGGCAAGCTGAACAGCGAACTGTTGAACAGGCGCATCAGGCGCTCGACATCCTGCTGCGAGAATTCTTCGCGCAGCTTGGCGTAGCTGTTGTTGTCGGCGTGATCGAGTTGCTGCTTCACCGACTTCAGGCGCTTTTCCAGGTCGCGCAGGCGCTCGTCCAAATCCTCGGCGCTGAACTGACGCGACTGCGCCAGGGCACCGGCCAATTCATCGTGAGCGTCCTTGGCGGCCAACAGTTGCTGTTCCAGCACCTTGACGTCATCCACCAGCGCGAAGCGATGCTTGAGCACCGACAGCTCACCCAGCCAGCGCTGAATGCCGCTGATTTCCCGCTCCAGGCGCATCAGCTCCTGAGTGCCGCCGCGCTGGTCGTTCTGCAGCGAGTCTTGCTCGTTGCGATAATGCTCGGCCTGGATCGTCAGCTCTTCCTTGCGCGCACTGGCGTAGTCCGACCAGGTGCCCAGCAACGAATCCAGCAATGGCGACAGGCGATGCAGTTTGCCGCGCAGGATTTCCCGCTGTTTCACGCCATTGGAAAGCGCTTCCACCAGCGGCCCTGCTGCGACCAATGAGTTGTAGTCCTGTTCCATGCGCCTTACATCACGGAACGCTTCTTCACACGCCGCGATGTAATCCACGCTGCCGGAACGCAGGCTGTGTTCGAAGGCATCCAGGAACAGCTGCTTCAACTTGGCCGCGGTAATTTCCCGCATGTGCAGCAGGTTGATAAACAGCGCACGGAACGTTTTCAGGCTCTGCTCGCTGGTGGAGCGCAGCGGGATCAGGGTCAGGTCCAGCGGGATCGACGTATGGCCGCCTACCAGCAAACGCCGCAGTTCATCGGGCTTCAGCTCATAGGCTTTCAGGCCTTCACGCTCAAGGTTGGTGAACAGCTCTTTCTGGCGCAGGCAGGTGTCGTTCTTCTGGTAATGCGCCAAGTCCAGCTTGCCGGCATAGGCGAAGAACTGGTGACCAAACCCACCGCCCGGGCCGCGCCCGACCACGCCGATCACGTGCGGGCCGTGGGGCAGGGCGACTTCCACCAGGATGTAGCTGGTGTCGGTGGCAAAGTAGAAACGCCGGGATTGTTCCAGGGTGTACTTGCCGAAACTCATGTCTGACATGCGCGCCAGAATCGGGAACTGCAAGGCGTTGATCGAAGCCGATTTACCGAGGTTGTTCGCGCCATACACCGACAGCGGTTCTTCCAGCGGGAACAAACCCAGGCTGTAACCGGCGGTGTTCAAAAGGGCGAAGCGGCGAATGCCGTAGCGTTCCTTGCTCATGCGTCGGTCTCCTGTTCTTCGGCAATGGCGCGGGCCATGGCGTCTTCTTCGCTCTCTGTTTCAAATTCGGTCAAGTCCAGCGGGTCATCGGTCTTCAGCAGTTTTTCATCGCTGTCTTCATCGATGATCACCGGGGCCGGCAGCGGCAACACGCTGTGGATACTGGCGGCGAGGTCACGGTCTTGCTGCACCGAGAGACACACATCCAGGAAGCGGTGCATCGGCGGCAAGAAGCGGTAGATGCCGTTCTCTTCACTGGCAAAACCCAGTTGCGTCATACGACGCATGATTTTTTCTTCGAGCTCCTCAACGGTCGTCACTTCGGCCTGGATAAACAGGTCGCGGTACTTTTCCAGCAACGACGGCAGCTCATCACGGCCCAGGCTGCCGCCGTCGAGCACGGCGATTGGGTCGCGGCCCTGGTCGGCCAGGTGTTCGACGATGATGAAGGTGAACAACGCCAGGCGCTGGGCGGTCTTGTTGACCTGCGCGGCGGCCACGGCGGTATCCGGCACGAAGTAGTAGAAACCCCGGGTGTCGCACACCAGTTCAAAGCCCAGGGCCTTGAACAGCGTGCGGTACTGGTCCTGGAAGTTCGACAGTTGGGCGTACAGCTCCGGGTCGCGGCGGCTGACGTGGTAACCCTTGAACAGCTCGCGAAAGATCGGCGCCAGCTGGGACAGTTCGGATAGATCAAGATGCATTAGGGGTGCTCGCAGAATTCCCGGCCGCTTCAATGCTGGCTGGAAGCAGGGCGAATGAGCGCAGGCTGACCTGATGCTCGTGAGTGTGGTAATCCCGTCGTTCCAGGCGTTCGCGCTTGAAGCGTTTCTCCCGCGACAGGCGTGAGAACCAGTACAGCAACTCGTCGGTTGCGCCGTCCGGTTCCTGCTCCAGCAGCCAGGTCATCAGGTCGGGCATCGGCAGTGCATCTTCGCAGCGCTCGAGCATTTCCTTGACCGTGCGCGGGGCGCGAGGGGCTTCGCCCTTGTGGGATTTGTGCGCCTTGGGGAAACGCGCCGGCTTCGGTTCGAAGTTGGCCAGGGCGTACACATAGGCTTCAACCTGGCTGGCACTGCCCAGGAAGGTGCTTTGCGGCCGGGTAAACATCGGCATCGCCGCTTGCGGCACCGCGTCCAGGCCCTTGCGGCGGATCGCCGACAAGGCCAGCGCCGCGCCACGGGTCACGGCGTTGTGCCGCCGCGCTTCTTCACGCAACGGCAGCAGCAGTTCCCGGGCATGGCGCAAGGTCAGCTGGGCGCTGGTCTGCATTTCGAGGATGCGCGCGTGGGTGCGCAGCAGCATGTCGTCGTCCACCAAATGGCCGAGGCGCTGCTGCTCGGTGAGCATGCGCAGCAGCACGTTCTCGACCTTGCGCACGCCTTGCTCGAAGGCGCCGTCGGCATTCACCAACTGGATCATCGGCTCGACGTATTCGTCCCAGGTTGCCAGTACTTCGGCGTAACGCTGGCGCAACGGAATCTGCCGGTCGCTGGTCTTGGCGCGGTCGGCCACGGCGGCGAGGGCCTGTTCGTCGTTGGCGAGTTTTTTCAGCACGTCGCGCACGCGCATGTCCAGCAGGCGCAGTTGGCGCGCCAGGTCATGGCCGTCACGGATGTCGAAGGCGTCCTGGATATAACCCGCCAGGCGCTCAAGGTGGCGCAGGTAGGCTTCGATTTCCAGGCACAGGCCCAGCCGGTGCTCCTTGCGAAGATAGGCCAGGAAGTCGTGGATCTGTGCATTGAGCTCGAAACGGTTCGGGCTCTTGGCGACAGGCACCAGGATATCCAGGCGAATCCACACGTCCAGCAGGCTGGTGATGTCCTGTGGCGTGCTGTCCAGTTGTTGGGCAGCCAGTTGGGCGCGTAATTCGCTGAGGCTCAGGGTGCCTTGGTCGAAGTGTTCGCACAGTGGCTCAAGCAGGGCCCAGTGTTCGGCGAGGGCGCGCAAGACGCGCTTGGGTTCGATCATCGGAATGGCCGGCTGGTTAGCGATTAAAAGCGGCGATTGTACTGCATCGGTGCCGGGATTTATCCACAGCCGGTCGTGAGGCGTTCAGCGGAACGATCAACTGCGGGCGATCTTCGTCGAAGGGCGGTAGAATCCCCGTTCTTTAGTTATCCACAAGTGGCCGACCTTTGCTTATCGAGTCCCGACGTCGCGCTTACTTGACCGCCATGCAGGTGGTCAACTGGCTGCCGCGCACTGAATTACCGTTCGCCGCGCCCTCGCGGCCCGAGCTGCTGGAGGCCCCGCAACCGTTCGAGGCTTTCCAGCCTTCGGGTGAGGAGGCGGCTGCGCCGGTGCCACTGGTCAAGCCTGTGGCCGAAACCCCGGTGGTGCGGCCAAAGGTCGAAGTCCCACGCCCGTCGCCGGTGGCCAAGCCAGTCGTCGCCGAAGAGGCGCCCGCCGTGGCCAAGGCCCCGGTGGTTCCGCCGCCGCGCTTTGCCTTGCAGTTGCTGCGGGCCGGGCGTTGCCTGTTGCTGGTGGAGTTACCCACAGGCGAGCGCTTCCAGACCCGCGACCCCGCGTATTTGCTGCTCAAAGACATGCTGCGCGCCGCCGGCCTGCCCGACAGCCCGCAAATTGTCGGTGAGCCGGTACGCTGGCCGCTGTTGGTGCGGGGCACCATGGACCAGGGCCCGGACGCTGCGCGGGATTTTGTGCAAGGTTTTGTGTCGGCGCGCCTGGAAGACGAACCCTGCGTGTGCCTGTGGCTGATCGGCCTGCCTGCCGTGCGGTTTGCCGGCGAAGCCAACGCCGAGGCCTGGTACCGCGAACTGCAGGTCGAAGGCCTGGGCTGCGTCTGGGCCCTGCCGGGCCTGGAACTATTAATGGAAGAGCCACAGCGTAAGGCTGATGTCTGGCAAGCCATGCGCCGGCTGATGGCGCGCTGGAAAAGTACCGATGAGTGAAGCTTTATCCTTCCGCCCGATGACCGAGGCGGACCTCGACGCTGTACTGAAGATCGAATACGCAGCGTTCAGCCATCCCTGGACCCGCGGGATTTTTCTCGACGGGCTGGGCAAATACCAGATCTGGTTGATGTTCGAAGGTGAGCAGCAGGTGGGCCACGGCGTGGTGCAGATCATCCTTGATGAAGCACATTTGCTGAACATCACCGTCAAGCCGGAAAACCAGGGGCGTGGCCTGGGGTTGAGCCTGCTGGAGCACCTGATGTCCCGGGCTTACGCGGCCAAGGCGCGGGAATGTTTCCTGGAGGTGCGCGACAGTAATACCGGCGCATTCCGGTTGTATGAGCGTTACGGTTTCAACGAGATTGGCCGTCGGCGGGATTATTACCCCGCCGTTGGTGGTCGTGAAGATGCGGTCGTGATGGCCTGCACCCTGGTGGATTGATCCCAAAAGCTTCGCGGGCAACCTCGCCCCACATTGGAATGCGACCCACTGTGGGAGCTGGCTTGCCTGCGATGGCATCCCCTCGGTCTCGCTGAGACACCGAGGCGCCTGCATCGCGGGCAAGCCCGGCTCCCACAAGGGGCATTTTTCACCGCTGGGTCTGTGTTGTGTCAGCGGTTGCCGTCTACTGGATCGATATCGGCCAACTCGGCCTCATCCAGGCCATTGCCGCCGCCGATCTCGTCTTCATCGACGATACTCAAATCGTAATCCGCCGGGTTGTCTTCACCCGCTTCCTGCGCATCGCGGGCGCCATCCTCATGGATCAGCGTTTCCGGGCTCATGTCATCATCGGTTGAGTCATGATCGTCGGTGGAGGCGCCGGTCATCCCGGCTTCGCGCACCCGTTCGTCGGGCATCAGGTGCTCGCGTTCGCGAAGCGGAATCTCATCGCCGATTTCCGCGGTCGGCTCCTCCTGGTCAAAATCCAGCTCGCGCATCTCGCCCATGCGATCTTCATTGTCATCAATCGGTTCGGGCTGTGTAGCGCCGTAGGGACGTCGTGAATCAGTCATGGCGATTCCTCATACTGTGGGGCTTATAGTGTGTGGACAGGCATGGCTCCCCAAGATTCAAGTAATTGCCAGCCGGCTATCTTTATTCCTGGCGTGACCCGGATGGGCGGTCGATTGTCAAAGCTGCGCATCATTCCTGAGGCTTTCCCTGATGAACGAACTACAAGACCTGCTTGATAACAACGAACGCTGGGCGGATGCGATCAAACAGGAAGATCCCGAATTCTTCGCCAAGCTCGCCCGCCAGCAAACCCCGGAATACCTGTGGATCGGCTGCTCCGACGCCCGCGTACCGGCCAACGAGATCGTGGGCATGCTGCCGGGCGACCTGTTTGTGCACCGCAACGTGGCCAACGTGGTACTCCACACCGACCTCAATTGCCTGTCGGTGATCCAGTACGCGGTTGACGTGCTCAAGGTCAAACACATCCTGGTCACCGGCCACTATGGCTGTGGCGGCGTGCGCGCCTCGATGCAGGACAACCAGTTGGGCCTGATCGACGGCTGGCTGCGCACCATCCGTGACCTGTATTACGAAAACCGCGACGTGCTGGCCCAGTTGCCCACGGAAGAGGAGCGCGTAGACCGCCTGTGCGAGCTGAACGTGATCCAGCAAGTGGCTAACGTCGGCCACACCAGCATTGTGCAAAACGCCTGGCATCGCGGGCAGAGCCTGTCGGTTCACGGCTGCATTTACGGGATCAAGGATGGTCGGTGGAAGAGCCTGAACACCACCATCAGTGGTTTCGAGCAGTTGCCGCCGCAATACCGCCTGCGCCCGTTGGGTGCGGTCTAGGGGCTTTTGCGCTTGCGCCACTGCTCCATGAACTGTTGCCCCTCGGTATTCAGCGGCTCCTTCATGCCGGTGATCCACCCCCGGCAGTTGAGTTCGCCGCATTGGCAGCGAAACTGTCGGAACAACACGTCCTCGGTGTGGGCGTAATCCATGGTCAGCAGGGCGCCGGCAGGCACCTGTTGAACGGACCACAGTTCCAGGTACGTCATGTCGAGGAACGTGTTCGGGTTGCACGAGTGCGACAGCAGGCCGCTGAACCACGGGTCGTACAAGTGGATGCGCGACGACATCTGCACCGTATGCAGGCGTCGTTCGCTCAACGCATAGCCGGACACCTTGGCGATGCACAGGCGGCTATCAAACGCGACACGTGTCTTGATCCCCTCGCCTGACCCCTCCCGGGTATGCACCACTTCATAGTCGCTCGCACGGGGGTAGCGCTGCTCGCCGAGCAGGGGCCCAAAGGGATAAAGGCAGTCACTCACAGCGGTTTTAGCCTTGTCCATGGCTTGAGTCTTCATAACTCTCCAGGAAGGGGCTGCATTGACCTGCCGTTGGTGTCTCGACTGCCAGTCTTGCAGCGGATGGGCGCGGCTCAAGACTCGCTGAAGTGGGATCCAATTTCTACTGTCAAATCTGACAGTAGAAATTGGCTATGTTTTATGTAGGAAAATGCCCTTCTTGCAGCCTGCGTCAAAGCTCCGGTGCATCAACCGACGGTGCGGGCGGTGCGCTTTTCAATTGCCTCAGCTGAGTTTTGATCGCAGGTTGAGCGCATTTGGCGTTCGCTTGTTCGGGCGTCAGCTCGCGGATCGAGGTGTAGAACAGTTCGCAGGTCTGCTCCTTGCGCGTCACCTGCCACGTGTTCATGCAGCCTTTGAGTTGCACATTTGGATCGCTGGCGGGCTTCTGGCCCATCGCGGCTTGCCAGCAGGCGGCGCTTAAATCCTGGCCCATCACCTTTAAACCGGCCTCATCGGCCTTTTGCTCGTCACCCTCATATGTGTCGGGGTTGGCGGCATACCAGATGTAGCTCGGGTGATTGGCGCCCAGCACGGCTACCTTGCTGCCATCGACCGGGCTGATCTGCGCCAGGCCCAACACCCCCACGGTTTGCCCGTATTGCTGCTTGATCCAGCTGCGCACCGGCGCCCCGAAGGCCACCATCGGCAAAGCGCCACCTGCGTGCAGGCTCAGTTCCTTGACCATGCGCGTCTGGTAGTCGGTGAAATAACCGTACACGCCTTCCAGGTCCTTGCCCGCCGTAGCGGGGGCGGCGATCGGGGCAATGTCGATGATGGT
The DNA here is from genome assembly GCF_034314165.1 of Pseudomonas sp. Bout1. Lineage (GTDB taxonomy): Bacteria > Pseudomonadota > Gammaproteobacteria > Pseudomonadales > Pseudomonadaceae > Aquipseudomonas. Next base: position 961,762 of record NZ_JAVIWK010000001.1, read on the forward strand.
CTGGTATTCCGGCGTCTGGGTTGCCGGGATGCCATTGGCGGTGAGCAAGGTTGCCCAGCGGTCGGTGGTGGCCGACTCCAGGTAATCCTGGAAATGGGTCAGCGAGTAATCCGGCGGGAAGTGCAGCAGTTCGATGCTCTTGCGGTTTTCCAGGGCCATGCCCAGGGGCAGGAACAGGTACCAGTTGAACTGCCACTTGCCATCACTATTGAGTTTGCTGGCGCCCTGGTAAGCCAGGTCTGCAGTGTCGAGCAAGGTGGTCAGCGGTTGGCCATAACCCTGCGGCACGCCGCTGAAGGTGGCAAGCACTTGGTCATGTTCGGTTTTGACGCTGACTTTCCCCCGGCTGTAACCATCGCGTTGCAGGCTCTGGTTGAGGTAGTGCTCGACGGTCTGTTCCAGCGTCCAGGGGCGAAAACACACGACGTTGCAATTGTTCGGGTAGGCGAACAACTGGGTGACCCGTTGCGGGGTACCCAGCGGTACGGTGATGTCAGCCTGTACGACCGCACTCAAGGTCAGTGCGGCCAGGGTGTAGGACAACCTGGCGAGTTTAAACATGGATGGTTCCCTGTCAGCGAAAGCCCGTCTGCGCGGGGTGAATGCCCACCCTCACACAGTAGCGGTTGACCGGGAAAAGCGCGTAGAAAAACTGCGCGCTTGTCGCTTTTGAGCAAAAGCGCCTACACCTTGAAGTGCAGCGCGTTGGTCAGGTCGCCCATGGGTTTCTGGCCGCGGGCGACCATCGACTCGTCCCGCAGCTTGATGCCGTCGAGTTTCTCCAGCTGGAACACCCGGGTGATCAGGCGCAGGATCGACGCGGTGTCGTACACCGTATGGTCCACCGTGCCCTTGCGCGCGAACGGTGAAATCACCAGCGCCGGGATGCGGGTGCCCGGGCCCCAGCGGTCGCCTTTTGGCGGGGCTACGTGGTCCCACCAGCCGCCGTTTTCGTCGACGGTGATGATCACCACCATGTTTTTCCACTGCGGGCTTTCCTGCAGCATCTTAAGGGTGCGGGTGATATGCCGGTCGCCCGAGGCCACGTCGGCGTAACCGGCGTGCATGTTCAGGTTGCCCTGGGGCTTGTAGAAACTCACCGCCGGCAGTGTGCCTGCCTGGGCGTCGGCCATGAAGTGGTTGGTGCTCGGCTCATCACCCAGCCCGCCATCGCGCAGGCGCTTCTTGCGCTCTACCGGGTTTTGCGGGCCTTGCTGCTTGAAGTAGTTGAACGGCTGATGGTGATACTGAAAGCTTGGGATCTTCGGAATCGCTAACGAATCCTTGTGCTCATCAATCGTTGCCTGCCAGGCGCCGCCGTACCAGGCCCAGTCGACGTTCTTCTTGGAGAGCTTGTCGCCGATATGTTCGTGGCTCTGTGGCACCAGTACGCTGGGCAGGTCGGGCTTGGCGTAGTCCGGGCGTTGCGGGTCGCGGATCCAGGTGGGCCAGTAAGGCGGCGCCATGGTGTTCACTGCGTAGCCGTCGGGGGTCAGTGCGCTCGGGCCGAATTGCGGCGGGCCGGTCATGGCGCTGGCCGGGGATTTATCCAGTGGCTTGAGGCGCGTATCGGTCGGGTCGTCGCTTTGCAACGTGGCGATCTGCGACTTGGCCACCGAGTTGGCGGCGTCGGGGTAGAACGGCACTTGGGCGCTGATCAGGTACTGGTGGTTGAGGTACGAACCGCCGAAGGCGCCCTGGAAGAAGTTGTCGCACAGCACAAATTCCTTGGCAACGTCCCACAAGCGCAGGGAGTAGCGCGTTTGCGAGTAATGGCCAAAGGTCAGCGCGCCCGAGTCGGCCCAGGCGACGAAGCGGTCATTCTTGCCGCCGTTAATTTGCATCTGGTTTTGATAGAACACGTGCCACAGGTCGCGGGTGATCAGGGCCAGCGGGAGGTCTTCAACGTCCGGGCCTTTCAACGCGAAAGGCGCGTTGGGCAGGTGTTCCTGGTATTGCGTGGCACTCGGGTAGACCACCCCGTCGATGGTCTGCGGGCCCAGTTGGGTCACGCCACCCCACACCTCAGGCAAGGTGTCCAACAGGCTGCCATCACGGTCATGCTGCTGGTAGTCGACAGGTTTGAGCGCGGAGAGTGGGCTTTCCACGCCGGGGAAATCGGCAAACAGATTGTTGAAGCTGCGGTTCTCGCCGTAGATCACCACCACGGTTTTCACGTTGTCGTGCAGGGCCTTGTCCAGTTCTGCAGGAGTCAGTTCGCGGTCGACCGGCGGGCCCGGCTGTTCAGCTGTGCCGCCGCAGGCGCTCAGGGTGGCTCCGACCCCCAGTACCGCCGCACCACCCAGAAAACGCCGACGGCTAGTGTCTATTGGCGGCTTTTCAGCATTATCGGAAGAAGGGCGATCTTGGTGCTCGTCACTCATTACTGGGGATCCCTACTGAATAGTTGTTGCAATATGTTTCGCGGAAACGGTATCAGCGGATTGTGACGGATGGAAGACACAAGCGGGATGACGCCAGCATGTTTACCCATCCCAAGCACTGCTAGACTGGCACGATATTGCATGCATCGAGGTGAATCATGAAACCTTCAACCGCCCTTGATCTCAAGAGAGTGGCCGTGCGTGAAGTGGTCGGGCGCTTTCGCACCTCCAATCCCAGGGTATTCGGCTCTGTTTTACTCGGTACCGACAAAGAGGGCAGCGATCTCGATTTGCTGGTTGATGCACTTCCGGGTACCACGCTTTTTGACCTTGGCGGGCTTCAAGTTGAGTTGGAGGATTTGTTGGGGGTCAACGTTGACCTGTTGACGCCTGGCGACCTGCCATTGAAGTTTCGTGCCCAAGTCTTGGCAGAGGCCAGGCCTGTATGACGTCAAATCGTATTGGTGATTACCTGGAGCACATACGCCAGGCATCATCTGACGCGATTACCTTTGTCGACGGTTTGAGCAAGCCTGAGTTTGTTGAAGACAAGCGTACTCAGCAAGCCGTGATCATGAGTTTGATCATCATCGGCGAAGCGTCGACCAAAATAATGGATCAACATCCAGAGTTTGCAGCTGCCCAACCGCAGGTGCCTTGGCGCAGTATGCGAGGGATGCGCAACCGGATTGCCCATGGTTACTTCGATATAAATCTTGAAGTGGTATGGGACACGGTCCAGCACGCGCTTCCTGAGCTGCTGAGCAACCTGCCAGCCGCACCCGCCTGAAGAGCGGGTGCAGCTTCGGAAAATTAAGGCATCACCGGCGGCAAATATTTAAGCGTGGTGCCCAACGCCCACAGCAAAAACAACACCAGCGGCGTATGCACCAGCAACTGCACAAACGAAAAGCCGATCAAATCCCGCGCCTTCAACCCCAGCACGCCCAGCAGTGGCAACATATAGAACGGGTTGATCAGGTTCGGCAGCGCCTCGGCGGCGTTGTAGATCTGCACCGCCCAGCCCAGGTGATATTCCAGGTCATTGGCGACCTGCATCACATACGGCGCCTCGATGATCCACTTGCCGCCGCCCGAGGGGATAAAGAACCCCAGCACTGCCGAGTACACCCCCATCAACAACGCGTAGGTGTCGTGGGACGCGATCGAGGTGAAGAAGGTCGAGATATGGTGGGCCAGGGTCGCACCGTCACCGCCTTTGACCACCGTCATCAACGCCGCAATCGAACCATACAACGGGAACTGGATCAGCACCCCGGTGGTGGTCGGCACCGCACGGGCCACTGCATCGAGGAAGCTGCGCGGGCGCCAGTGCAGCAACGCACCCACCATCAGGAACAGAAAGTTATAGGTATTGAGCCCGGAGATGGCGCTGATCGCCGGCTTGGTCGAGAACTCATGAAACAGCCACCCGGCCGCCAGTAACGCCAACAGGATGGTCAGCAATGGGCTGTGTTCCAGCCATTCACCCGGGCGGGTCGGCGCTTGCGGCTTGGGCAGGTTGAAGGCCGGGTCGACCCCACAAGCCTTGGCGTCACGGGCGGAGTTCGGCCCGGGCGCCGTGGCGTAGGCGATGATCAGCGACACTACGATCAGCGCCAGCAGCAGCACGCCGGATTGCCATAAAAAGATCGTCTCGGTGAACGGAATCATCCCGGTGATCGACAGGATCGACGGCGGCAAACTGGCCGGGTTGGCCTGCAATTGCGCCGCTGACGATGACAGCCCCAACGCCCAGACCGCGCCCAGGCCCAAATAGGCTGCAGCACCGGCCGCGCGGTAATCCATGCGCAAATCCGTACGCCGGGCCAGCGCCCGCACCAGCAAACCGCCGAACACCAGGGACAAGCCCCAGTTGAGCAACGAGGCAACCATTGAAATCAACGCCACCCACGCCACGGCAGAGCGGCCGTTCTTCGGGATGCGCGCCAGGCGGTCGATCAATTTCACGGCGGGCGGGGAGCTCGCCACCACATAACCGCCAATCACCACGAAGGCCATTTGCATGGTGAACGGGATCAAACTCCAGAAGCCATCGCCAAACGCCTTCGCGGCCTCGGTCGGCGCGGCGCCCATGCTTAAGGTCGCTACCGCGACAATGATCACGGCGAGGGCGGCAAACACCCAGGAGTCAGGGAACCAGCGCTCGGCGAAGTTGGAACAACGCAGGGCAAATCGGGCGTAGCGGCTTTCTTCGATAGCATCGGCCACGTTCAGTACCTCTATTTGTATTTATTATGGGGCGGCAGTTTTGCTGCATGTTCCTCTACGGCTATTCATTTGGGAATGTAGTTATCTTCATTGATCAATGAGTAAAGCAAATATATCCAGCGCGATTGCCATCACCCGGCCCAGCTCATAACCTGCAGTCCATTTTGTTTGTCTGCCGAGCTTCTTCATGACTGCCACCTCTTATCCCCAGGCGCAGCGTTTCTCCCGCTCCGACTACAAAACCCTGGGCCTGGCTGCCCTGGGCGGGGCCCTGGAAATCTACGACTTCATCATCTTCGTCTTTTTTGCGCTGACCCTCAGCCAGCTGTTCTTCCCGCCGGAAATGCCCGAATGGCTGCGCCTGCTGCAAAGCTTCGGCATCTTCGTCACCGGCTACCTCGCGCGCCCGCTGGGCGGGATCCTGATGGCGCATTTTGCCGATCACCTGGGGCGCAAACGGGTATTCAGCCTGAGCATCCTGATGATGGCGCTGCCTTGCCTGCTGATCGGGATCATGCCCACCTACGCACAAATCGGCTATTTCGCCCCCTTGATCCTGCTGGCGCTGCGCATCCTCCAGGGCGCGGCGGTGGGCGGGGAAGTGCCCAGCGCCTGGGTGTTTGTCGCCGAACACGCACCGGGTAACCATCGCGGATATGCCCTGGGCTTCCTGCAAGCCGGGCTGACCTTCGGCTACCTGCTCGGCGCGCTGACCGCGACACTGCTGGCGCAAGCCTTCACCCCGGCCGAAATCCTCGACTACGCCTGGCGCTTCCCGTTCCTGCTGGGCGGCGTATTCGGCGTGATCGGCGTATGGCTGCGGCGCTGGCTCAACGAAACCCCGGTGTTCCTGCAGATGCAGGCGCGCCGCCAAGCTGGCGCAGAATTACCGTTGCGCACCGTCCTGCGCGAACACCGCAACGCGCTGCTGCCGGCGATGATCCTCACCTGCGTGCTCACCTCCGCGGTGGTGGTACTGGTGGTGATCTCCCCAACCATGATGCAGAAAACCTTCGGCATGAGCCCCAGCCACACCTTCGCCTTGAGCGCATTGGGCATCGTGTTCCTGAACATCGGATGCGTGCTGGCCGGCCTGCTGGTAGACCGCATTGGCGCCTGGCGCGCGGTGTTGGTCTACAGCCTGTTGCTGCCAGTGGGGATCGCGGTGCTGTATGCCAGCCTGATTGCAGGCGGCGTGTGGCTGGGCGCGGCGTATGCGCTTGCCGGCTTGAGTTGCGGGGTGGTGGGCGCGGTGCCGTCGGTGATGGTTGGCCTGTTCCCGGCGCAGGTGCGCGTGTCGGGGATTTCCTTCACCTACAACATTGCGTATGCGCTGTGGGCGAGTACCACGCCGCTGATATTGATCGCCTTGATGCCGACCAGCCCGTGGGTCTGCGTGGGGTATTGCGTGGTGATGGGCGCGGTGGGCGCAGTGAGTGCGGCGCATTTTGGCAAGCGCCGCACCCAGGCAGGGTAAGGCTTACGTCAGGAAGTGCCACATCAGCAGCGTGCCGACCAGGCCGACCACCGAGACGATGGTCTGCAACACCGACCACACCCAAATCGTCTGCTTCAACTGCAAGCCGAAGTACTCACGCACCATCCAGAAGCCGGCGTCGTTGACGTGGCAGAAGAACACCGAGCCGGCGCCAATCGCCAGAGCCACCAGTGAGCTCTGCGTGGCTGCCAAGCCCGCCATCATCGGCGCCAGAATGCCCGCCGTGGTGGTCGTGGCAACGGTCGCCGAGCCGGTGGCCTGACGCAGCGCCACGGCAATCAACCAGGCCAGCAGCAGGTACGGCATGTGCGCGCCTTCGGCCACCTTGCTGATGGTCTGGCTAACGCCGGCATCCAGCAAGGTTTGCTTCAACCCGCCGCCCGCGCCGATGGTCAGCAACAGCACCGCGATCGGTGCCAGCGCCTTGCGCAAGGTATTGCCGACATCAGCCCGCGGCATACCACTGGCCCAACCCAGGCAAATCACCGCAGCAATTACCGCCAGGCCCAGCGCGATCAACGGCTCACCGAGGAATTTCAAGGTCAGCGCCACCGGGCTTTCCGGTGACATGGCGACCTTGGCCAAGGTGCTGCCGAGCATCAAAATCACCGGCAACAGGATGATCAGCAGCGACACCCCAAAACTCGGCTGGCGCGGCGCCTTGGGCGGCGCACTGAACAGCGCGCCAATGTCTGCCGGCTCATCCACGTGCATGCGCTTGGACAACCAGTTGCCGTACAGCGGGCCTGCCAGAATCACGGCCGGCACCGCCAGGCAAAAGCCCAGCAGCATGGTCAGGCCCAGGTCGGCGTGCAACGCGCCCACCGCAATCAGCGGCCCCGGATGCGGTGGCATCAGGGCGTGCAGGGTGGTCATGCCCGCCAGCGCCGGAATCGCGATTTTCAGCAGCGGCTGGTTCGAACGCTTGGCCATGACGAAAATGATCGGAACCATCATCACCAGGCCCACTTCAAAGAACAGCGGCAAGCCAATCACCATAGCCACCAGCGCCATCACCCACGGCAGCGACTTGCCCTTGCCCAACCCCAGCAAGGTGGTGGCGATACGATCGGCAGCCCCGGACTCAGCCATCAACGCGCCGAGCATCGAGCCCAGGGCAATGATGATCCCGGCTTCACCCAGGATCGCCCCGGCGCCTTTGCTGAAAGCCTTCGCCACTTCTTCCGGCGGCAAACCTGCGCCCACGCCGGCGATAAAGGTGCCGATCAGGATCGACAGGAACGGCGGCAGCTTGGTCGCGCTGATCAACACGATGATGCTGGCGATGGCCAGTAATACGCAAAACATGAGGCGGGTGTCGTGAACCATCCACGCGGCAGTCGATAACTCCAAAACGGGACTCCTTATCGAACAGGTTGGCTAATATGTTTCTTTTTGTTTCCTGCTCGAAAAGCATACCTGATAGAAGGGTTACAGAGCGTCCATGTGCAATTTTGGTGCGCATGGCATAACGCCCACCTGACGGCGGGATGACAATTTCGCAACCCATGCCGGTGGTTTTGGCCTATAGCTCTATGATCAACCGGACGACGACACTTGAGGACATTTCATGAGCGCAGGACATAGCCACGCCCAGGTACGCGCCGGCCACGAACGGCTGTTATGGATCGCATTGGCGCTGACCGGCAGTTTTATGATTGCCGAGGTGATCGCGGCCTTTATCACCGCCAGCCTGGCGCTGTTGTCCGACGCTGCGCACATGATGACTGACGCCCTGGCCCTGGGGATTTCCCTGGTGGCGATCCAGGTGGCCAAGCGCGCCGCCGACCGCAAACGCACCTTTGGCTATGCCCGCTTCGAGATCCTGGCGGCGGCGTTTAATGCACTGCTGCTGTTCGCCGTGGCGTTCTATATCCTTTATGAGGCGTATCAACGCTTGCAGGCACCCGCCCAGGTCCAGCCCACCGGCATGCTGGTGATCGCGGTGCTGGGGCTGGTCGTCAACCTGATTTCCATGCGTCTGTTGAGCGCGGCCAGCGGCGAGAGCCTCAACGTGAAGGGCGCCTACCTGGAAGTCTGGAGCGACATGCTCGGCTCCATCGGCGTGATCATCGCGGCGCTGGTGATCATATACACCGGCTGGGCGTGGGTGGATTCGGTGGTCGCCGCAGCGATTGGCTTCTGGGTATTGCCGCGAACCTGGACCCTGCTCAAGGAAAGCATGAACGTGCTGCTGCAAGGTGTGCCGCACGGCATGGATATCGACAAAGTGGAGCAGGCGCTGCGTGGGGTGCCCGGGGTAAAGGACGTACACGACCTGCATATCTGGGCGCTCACCAGCGGCAAGAACGTGCTCAGTACTCATCTGGTGGCAGATTCGGCCCAAGGCACCGAGCAACAAATCCTCAGCCAGGTGACGCAATTACTGCATGAACAGTTCGATATTTCCCACGCGACCATTCAGGTCGAGGGCGATGGTTTTCAGCACGACGAACATGACGAGGTGCACCCCTGACCGTCAGCCACGGTGCTGGCCTTGATTAACTTATCGGCAACCGCACCTGCGCCAAGGTGATGCAAAACAACCCGCAAGCCAGTGCCGCGCAGGCGGCCCGAAAATATACTTGAGCAATGCGCCACAGCGCGCTTAAGAAAACGCCCGCAGCGCCGATGCAGGTCAGATCCCCTCCTTACTTGCCCTCCGGTGCCTCCATGTTCAACACCCGTCTCAAGCAGGAGCTGTCTGCTCTTCGCGAAGAATTATCCAGTTTGCAGCAGGTCAAGGAGAGCCTGGAAAGCGAGATGATGACCCTGACCCTGAACCCCGAAGGGCGCATCGAGTCTGTCAATGCCATTTTTCTACAGGAGATGGCGTACCAGCCAAGCCAGTTGCAGGGCCGCTTGATCGACGACCTGGTGCCCGCGCACGTCAAGCAGGACAGCTTTCAACTGCGTTTCAAGAACGCCCTGGTACGCGGTGAACACTTTGCCGGGACCGTGCGCCTGGTACGAGGCAACGGCGATGAGGCGTGGCTGCGCTCCATCGTGCAACCGGTGCGCGGTAGCGACGGGCGTATCAAGCACATTTCGATGTACTCCAGCGACCTGACCCGCACCATCGAAGCGTCCCGCGAGCACGAAAACCTGATCACTGCGCTGGTGCGTTCCACGGCGGTCATCGAGTTCGACCTCAACGGTAATGTGCTGACGGCAAATGACCGTTTCCTCAACGGCATGGGTTATAGCCTGGCGCAGATCAAGGGCAAACATCACCGCTTGTTCTGCGAGCCGCAGGACGCCAACAGCACCGAGTACCAGCAGTTCTGGAAGCGCCTGAACGCCGGCGAATTCGTCGCCGGCCGCTTCAAACGTGTAGACAGCCACGGGCGTACGGTGTGGCTGGAGGCCTCGTATAACCCGGTGCTCGACGCCAACGAGCGCCTGTACAAAGTGGTCAAGTTCGCCACGGTGATCACCGATCAGATCAACCAGGAACAGGCGGTGGCCGAAGCGGCCAACATCGCCTACAGCACCTCCCTGCAAACCGACAGCAGCGCCCAGCGCGGCACCACGGTGGTCACCCAGGCGGTAGAGGTAATGCGCGATTTGGCCAAGCACATGGTACAGGCCGGCGAGGGCATCGAAGCGCTTAACGCCCAGTCCCAGGTGATTGGCAGCATCGTCAAGACCATCAGCGGCATCGCCGAACAGACCAACCTGCTGGCGCTCAACGCCGCCATCGAAGCCGCCCGCGCCGGTGAGCAAGGTCGTGGTTTTGCGGTGGTGGCCGATGAGGTTCGGCAACTGGCGTCGCGTACCAGCAAGGCCACCGAGGAGATCGTCGGCGTGGTGCGCCAGAACCAGGACATGGCCCGCGATGCCGTGGCGCTGATGACCGATGGCCGCCTGCAAGCCGAACAAGGCCTGGCCCTGGCGGCGGAGGCGGGCACGGTAATTGTCGAGATCCAGGACGGTGCCCAGAAGGTGGTCAGTGCGGTGGGGCAATTCGCCAATCAACTGAGCAGCTAATCACTGCGGCTCATGCTTGAGGTATCGTAGGTTTTTTCTCCGAGCTTTCGTCCATGAGCCCTAACCATCGCCGTCCCGTCCCGCTGTCCAAGGCCTACCGCTTGCTTAACCACGGCCCGACCGTACTGGTGAGCGCCGCACATAACGGCCAGCGCAACATCATGGCGGCGGCCTGGGCCATGCCGCTGGATTTCGAGCCGCCCAAAGTCGCCGTCGTGCTGGACAAGGCCACCTGGACCCGGCAACTGCTGGAAGGCGCCGGCACCTTCGTGCTCAACGTACCGTGTGCGGCCCAGGCCGATATCGTGCAGACCGTGGGCAACACCACTGGCAGCGAGACCGATAAGTTCGCCGCCTATGGCTTACAGACGTTCAGTGGCGAGCACACGGACGCGCCGATGCTGGAAGGGTGCGTGGCGTGGCTGGAGTGCCGGTTGCTGCCCGAACCGCATAACCAGCAGACCTATGATTTATTCCTGGCTGAAGTGGTGGCGGCCGAGGCGGATGAGCGGGTGTTCAGTGATGGCCGCTGGCATTTCGAAGGGCAGGATGCGCTGCGTACGGTGCACCATGTGGCGGGCGGGCATTTCCTGACGATTGGCGAACCGCTGGAAGGTAAACACCTGGCGTAATGCCGTACATCAAAAAACCTGTGGCTAGGGGGCTTGTCCTGTGGCTATGGGGGTTGTTCTGTGGTGAGGGGGCTTGTCCTGTGGTGAGGGGGCTTGTCCTGTGGTGAGGGGGCTTGTCCCCCGCTGGAGTGCGTAGCGCTCCCGCTTTTTTGGGGCCGCTACGCAGCCCAGCGGGGGACAAGCCCCCTCACCACAGAGAAGTCCCCCTGGCACAGAGAAGTCCCCCTGGCACAGACAAGTCCCCCTGCCACAGGACAAGCCCCCTCACCACAATAGGTGTGTTACCACTGCGCCTTGTTGAGTGCCTCGGCAAACGCCATCAACTTCGGCGAGTACTGCCGCGACGGTGGGTACACCAGCGATATCGCCCGGCTGCGCCCGGCAAAATCTTCCAGCAAGGGCACCAGGCGCCCGGCAGCCAAGTCTTCGCGCACCGCAAAATCCATCACCTGGGCGATGCCAAACCCACCCACTGCACCGTCCACCAACGCATCGCCGATATCAAAGATCAGCCTTCCCTCGACGCTCACATCCTGCACCTTGCCCTCCAGCATGAACTGCCAGTCCACCAGCCGGCTGGTGCGCAGGTTGCGCACGGTCAGGCAGTTGTGGTCCTTGAGTTCATCGACGGTGCGCGGTGTGCCAAAACGCGCGAGGTACGCCGGGGCGGCGACGGTGATCCAACGCAGCGGCGGCAGCGCCCGGGCGATCAGGCGCTGGTCCTGGATATCGCCGGTGCGCAGCAGGGCGTCAAAGCCTTCGTCGACGATGTCCACCAGGCGGTCGGTCATCACCGCTTCGATGCGCAACTCGGGGTATTTCAGGGTCAGTTCGCCGATTACCGGCATCACCACCTTGCGGCCAAACAATGACGGTGTGCTGATCTTCAGCAAGCCGGACGGAGAAGCGCGGCGGTCGAGCATTTGCCGCTCGGCTTCGGCCAGCTCCGCCAGCAACGGCGCGCTGCGCTCATACAGCATTTGCCCGTCGGGCGTGAGGCTGACGCTGCGGGTGTTGCGTTGCAGCAGGCGCACGCCCAGTTGGTTTTCCAGCCGGGAAATGGCGCGGGACAAGCCCGATTGGGTCAACCCCAAGTCCCCGGCAGCGCGGGTAAAACTGCGGGTTTCGGCGACGCGTATCAGCAGGCGTACAGCGTTCAGGTCCATGATTAAAGTCATTACTGAAAGAGTGATAAGGCTATTTATCATCTGTTGAGCATGAAAGACACTGGCGCCTCTTATTTTCTGGCAGGACGCTGTGATGCCTTTATCTCGACCCTCAGGCTGGATGCTGTTGCTGCTGGCCACCGCGCAACTGATCATCGCCCTGGACGCGACCATTGTGTTTGTCGCGCTGCCGCAAATCGGCAGCCACCTGGGTTTTTCCGCCCAGCAATTGCAGTGGGTGGTCAGTGCCTACAGCGTAGCGTTCGGCGGCTTCCTGCTGCTGGGCGGCCGGGCGGCAGACCTGCTGGGCAAGCGACGTTTGTACATCCTCGGCCAAGCGCTGTACGCGTTGGCTTCCCTGGCGGCGGTGCTGGGCGGCAGTGCCCTGCTGCTGGTGCTGGCCCGGGCAGTGCAGGGTGTGGGCGGGGCGCTGTTATTCCCGGCCACGCTGGCGCTGATCAACACCCACTATGCCGAGGGGCCAGCGCGTAACCGGGCGTTTGCGGTGTGGAGTGCGGCCTCGGCAGCCGGCCTGGCATTGGGCGCGTTGCTCGGCGGTGTGTTGACCCAGGCGTGGGGCTGGGAAGCGGTGTTTCTGGTGAACGTGCCATTGGCCGGTGCCTGTGCCCTGGCGGCGCGCTACTGGATTCCCGCCGATGGCGAGCGGGCCCGTGGGCGCAATTTTGATATCAGCGGTGCGTTGACCGTCACGGTGGGCGGCACGTTGCTGGTGTTCGCCCTGGTGCAAGGGCCGGAATGGGGCTGGGCGGCGCCGTCGACCGTGGGCTGCATGGCCTTGGCGCTGGCCCTGCTTGGGCTGTTTGCCTGGATCGAACACCGCGGCCGTGACCCGTTGATGCCGCTTCGGCTGCTTGGCTATCGCGAGTTGCGCATGGCCATGGTGTTGACGGCAGTGTTCATGAGCAGCTTTGGCGTGCAGTACTACTTCCTGGCGGTGTACTACCAGCAGGTCTATGGCTACAGCGTGTTGCAGGCAGGGTTGGCGTTTTTACCGGCGACCCTGGTGTGCACCGCCGGCATCTGGCTGGCGGAGCGTTCGTTGGCGCGGCTGGGGTTACGCACCACCCTGGTCAGCGGCCAGTTGGCGGGCGCGGTGGGTATCGCGCTGGTGTGCCTGGCGTTGCCGACAGGGGCGGGGTTTTGGTCGCTGCTGCCGGGGATTTTTATCCTGAGTATCGGCCAGGGCATGACCTGGACGGCGATGTGGGTGGCTGCCGGGTTGGGTATCCGCCCGGGCGAGCAGGGTGTGGCGGCAGGCATGGCGTCTACCAGCCAGCAGATTGGCGGTGCGTTGGGGCTGGCGTTGCTGGTGTCGTTGGCGAACGCCGGTGGGTCGACGGGCGCAGCGCAGGCGCGCGGGATTGAACTGGCGTTGTGGTGGAGCGCGGCGATTGCCCTGGCAGGTGCGGTGCTGGCGTTGGCCCTTAAAGAACGAGCTCCAGCGTCGAATACGATTTCGGCAGCGACATAGTTCAACTGTAGGAGCTGGCTTGCCAGCGATAGCGGAGTGTCAGCCAACAATTTATTAACTGATCCACCGCCATCGCAGGCAAGCCAGCTCCCACAGGTTGATCGCATTTCAAGGCGGGATTTTCAGCGCCCGAGCATCTTCACCCAACGCGACGGTGGCATGCCGAAGGTGCTGCGAAACTGGCGGGTCATGTGGCTCTGGTCGGTGAAGCCGGCAGTCAGCGCCGCATCCACCAGTGACTGGCCCTGGCCCAACAGGCTGCGCACCAGGTCCAGGCGGCGCATGGTCAGGTAGCGATACGGGCTGGTGCCAAACAACAAGCGAAAATCCCGCGACAACGCCCAGCGGTCGCGGTTGGCGTATTCCGCCATTTCATCCAGGGTGATCGGCCGGCCCAGGGCGCTGTGGATAAACTCCCGTGCGCGTTCGGCGGCGCGGTAATCGAAGGTCTTGCGATTTACCGTGATGCCCGACGCGTTGTTCAGCGCCTGGGCCAGGTCGAACATTGCGTCTTGTTCCTGCAACGGATCGATCGGGCAATCCAGGCTTTGCAACAACACTTCACTGGCGCGGTACAAGCTTGGGTCGCGGGACAGCCCGCCAGGAATAAACGGCAACGGCTTGCCGCCGAGCACCTGCTGGATCAGCGCCGGCTCCACGTAAATCATCCGGTATTTGAAACCTTCCTCGCTGCCGGCCCAACCGTCATGCACTTCGTCGGGATGGATCACCATGGTCCGCCCCGGCAGGCTGTGGGTCATGCCGCCGCGATAGTGAAAGCTCTGCACGCCGAATAGGGTGCGGCCGATGGCATAGGTGTCGTGGCGATGGGGGTCGAAGCCAAACCCGGCGAAATATGCCTCGATACGCTCCAGGCCACTGGCGTGGGGCGCGCGGTGCAGCCAGTCGATATTGGTCGCCATGATGAGTTGTCGCGCAAAGGGGTGGAAGTACGTTAACCCAGTCTGAATCCGCTGTCTGCCGGGGTCTTGTACGATTGTGCGCAGCGTGTGCCGGGCCTATGATCCTGATTCGATCATTGTCCTGGCAGAGCCTGATATGGAATTGTTCAACCCGGCCTACGCCGCGCCGTTGCTGTCGCTGGCCTTGTTGTGGACCGTCGCGGTCGTCACGCCAGGACCAAACTTCTTCAACACCGCGCAACTGGCGGCCAGTTGCTCGCGCCGCCATGGCGTTGTGGCGTCCTCGGGCGTGGCCACCGGTACGGTGATCTGGGGCCTGGCGGGAGGGCTGGGGATCAAGTCGTTGTTCACGGCGGCGCCGATGTTGTACCTGGCGTTCAAGATTATCGGCGGCTGCTACCTGATTTACCTGGGGTTGAAACTGTTCCGGCGCTCGGCTCCGGCCATGGCCCAGAACCTGTTGCCCGACGAACCCCGCCGCTCATTGTTCTCTGCCTGGCGTCTGGGGTTGCTGGGCAACCTGTCCAACCCCAAGGCGGCGTTGTTCGTCGCGACGATCTTTGCGTCCACCATGCCGCAGTCACCGTCGCCGATGCTGCTGACCCTGGCCGTGATCACCATGGCAACCCTGTCATTCAGTTGGTATTCCTGCGTGGCGCTGGTGTTTTCCAGCGAACGGATGGCCGCCGTCTACAGTCGCTCGCGCAAGTGGCTGGACCGGTTTGCCGGTGGCTGTTATGTGCTGTTCGGGGCCACGCTGGTAGCGAATCGCTGACGGCTCATGGTAAGAAGCCTTACTTTCAAATGTGAGGCCGGTCATGAGCAAGCTGCGGGTAGGGATTATTTTTGGTGGCCGTTCGGCCGAGCACGAAGTGTCGCTGCAATCGGCGCGCAACATTGTCGATGCACTGGACCTTTCGCGCTTCGAGCCGATCCTGATCGGTATCGACAAGGCCGGCCACTGGCACCTCAACGACACCTCGGGCTTTTTGCTCAACGAAGAAAACCCGGCACTGATCGCCCTCAACCAATCCAACCGTGAACTGGCCGTAGTGCCGGGCAAGGCCAGC
The DNA here is from genome assembly GCF_034314165.1 of Pseudomonas sp. Bout1. Taxonomy (GTDB): domain Bacteria; phylum Pseudomonadota; class Gammaproteobacteria; order Pseudomonadales; family Pseudomonadaceae; genus Aquipseudomonas. The sequence continues at coordinate 977,149 of NZ_JAVIWK010000001.1, forward strand.
CAGCAACTGGTGGAAGCCGCCGGCCAGGCCACGCTGGAACACGTCGACGTGATCTTCCCGATCGTGCACGGCACCCTCGGCGAAGACGGCTGCCTGCAAGGCTTGCTACGCATGGCCGATTTGCCGTTTGTCGGCTCTGACGTGCTGGGTTCGGCGGTGTGCATGGACAAGGACATCAGCAAGCGCCTGCTGCGTGATGCCGGGATTGCGGTAACGCCGTTCATTACCCTCACACGTCGCAATGCGGCGCGTACCACCTTCGAACAAGCCCAACAGAAACTCGGATTGCCGATGTTCGTGAAGCCGGCGAACCAGGGTTCATCCGTGGGCGTGAGCAAGGTAGGCAGCGAGGCTGAATACCACGCGGCCGTTGAGCTGGCCCTCGGGTTTGATGAAAAGGTGCTGGTGGAGTCGGCGGTAAAAGGCCGGGAAATCGAATGCGCCGTGTTGGGCAACGAGAACCCCATCGCCAGTGGTTGCGGCGAGATCGTGGTGCAAGACGGGTTTTATTCCTACGACAGCAAATACATCGATGACCAGGCGGCCCAAGTGGTGGTGCCGGCGGACATCAGTGCTGAAGACAGCGAGCGCATTCGTGCGTTAGCCATTGAAGCGTTTGAAACCCTGGGCTGCGCCGGGTTGGCGCGGGTGGATGTGTTTCTGACAGACGAGGGTGAGGTGCTGATCAACGAGATCAACTCGTTGCCGGGGTTCACCCGCATCAGCATGTACCCCAAGCTGTGGCAGGCGGCAGGCATGAGCTACAGCGAGCTGGTGAGCCGGTTGATCGAGCTGGCGCTGGAGCGGCATGCGGGGCGCAAGGGGTTGAAGATCAGCCGCTAAAGATCAAATGTGGGAGCTGGCTTGCCTGCGATAGCGGTGGATCAGTGAATAAAATATTGACTGGCACTCCGTCATCGCAGGCAAGCCAGCTCCCACACTAGATTTGCGCAGTCCTGGAAATCCACGAATACAACAACGTCTTGCGCTCCGCAGTGTCATGGGTCCTTCGGCGATAACTCGCAAACGCCGTCGAGGTGCAATACGTACACACCTCGCTCACCTCAACCTGCTCACGCTTTATCCCCGCCGCCTCCAGCAAGATCAGCGCATACCGGCTCAAGTCAAACCATGCACTTAACGCCTGCCTCGGCAAGGGCGGCTGAATCTGCGGTGTCAACAAAGGCCCCGGCTGTTCAAACGTCCAAGGCGCATTTGCGTCCCGCCACAAATGCCCCTGGCTCGCCTGCAACTGCGCGACAAACTCGCCACTCACCTCATAACAACACGGCTTGATCGACGGCCCAATCGCAATCCGCAATTGATTCAACGCCACACCCTCGCGGGTAAACCGTTGCATGGCATTGGCGATGATCCCGCCTTGCAGCCCCTTCCAGCCGCCATGAATCGCCGCGACGAGATCCCCGTTTTCCGAGGCCATCAGCAACGGCAGGCAATCGGCGGTTATCACCGCAATCGGCTGCACATCCCGGCTGGAAACCCCGTCAGCCTCCACCGTGTTGGGCGTAAGCTGCGCGTTCCATTCAATGGTCGTGGCGCTGTGTACCTGCTTGCAGATGAACACCTCGTCCGGCCGCAAGGGATCGTCAATCGAACAGAACCCATGGTCGACGCCAACCAGGGCGCCGAGGTTATTTGCCTTGTGCACGCGCAGCTCTCCAGTGAGTCAATTCAATCTCCCAGCGCTTCGCCTTCACGCCGTGGGTCAGCCCCGCCGATCAACGACGCCTTGCCCTGCGCATCACGCACCCGCACGATCGCCTGGGCGCCGCTGGTCATGTCGATTTCGCTCAGGGCGTGGCCCTTGTCCTTCAGCGCCTGTTTCAACTGCGCACTGAACAACCCGGCTTCCAGCTCGGTAGGCCCATTGCGGCTGCCGAAGTTGGGCAGGCCCACGGCGGCTTGCGGGTCGAGGTTCCAGTCGAGCATGGCCACCAGGGATTTGCTCACATATTCGATGATCTGCGAACCGCCCGGCGAACCCACCGTGGCCACCAGCTCGCCGCTCTGGCGATCAAACACCAGAGTCGGTGCCATCGATGACCGCGGGCGTTTGCCCGGCTCGATCCGGTTGGCTACGGGCTGGCCATTTTCGTCGGGGATGAAGGAGAAATCCGTCATCTGGTTATTCAGCAAGAAACCCTGAACCATCACATGCGAACCGAACGCGGATTCCACCGTGGTCGTCATCGACACCGCGCCACCCACGTCATCCACCGCCACTACTTGGGATGTGGAAATGCGCAGCGGCGAGCGATCCGGCGCGTAGGCCACTTCAATTCCCGCAGGCTTGCCCGGCTTGGCGACGCCCATGCTGCGCTCACCCACCAACGCCGCACGGGCGGCCAGGTAATCGGGAGCGACCAGCCCGGCCACCGGCACCGGTACGTAGTCAGAATCCGCCACGTACTGGGCGCGGTCGGCATAGGCCAGGCGCTCGGCCTCGGCGATCACGTGCACGGCCTCGGGGACTGGCTCCAGGCCTGCCGGGGAGTCGTTCTTCACCGGCTTCAACAGCGCCAGCGTCATACGCGGGTCGCGAGCCTCCAGGGCCTGCAACGTACCGAGGATCTGCGCGATGGCAATCCCGCCCGACGACGGCGGTGGCATGCCACAGACTTTCCAGCGCTTGTAGTCGGTGCACAACGGCGCCCGCTCAACCGCGCTGTAGCCCTTGAGGTCGGTCAACGTCAGGCTGCCGGCGTTGCTGTTGCCTTGCACCTTGCGGGTGATTTCTTCGGCAATCGGGCCGTAGTACAGCGCGTCCGGGCCTTCTTTGGCGATGCGCTTGAACACGTTGGCCAGCGCCGGGTTTTTCAGCGGCGTGCCGGTAGCCTTGGGGCTGCCGTCGGCGTTCAGAAAGTACGCGGTCATTTCCGGCGAGCGGCTCATATGGCGGTCGGCGGCGATCAGGCTGTGCAGGCGCGCGGAGATCGGGAAACCCTGCTCGGCTAGGCGAATGGCGGGCTCGAACAGCGTCGCCCATTGCAGGTGGCCGGTCTTTTTATGGGCCATTTCCAGGGCGCGCAACACCCCCGGGGTGGCCACCGAACGCCCGCCAATCTGTGCCTGCGGGAACGACATCGGCGTGCCATCGGCGTTGAGGAACAACCGCTCGGTGGCGCCCGCCGGTGCGGTTTCGCGACCGTCGTAGGCGTGCACCTGTTTGCCGTCCCACAGCATGATGAATGCGCCACCGCCGATCCCGGAAGACTGCGGCTCTACCAGGGTCAGCACGGCCTGCATGGCAATCGCCGCATCGATGGCCGAGCCGCCCTTGCGCAATATTTCGCGCCCGGCTTCGGCGGCCAGCGGGTTGGCAGCGGCGGCCATATGGCGCTCGGCGTGGCGGGGGCTCATGTCGGTGCGATAACCCGAGCCGAGTTCCGGGGCGGGTGGCAGTTCGGGCGCGGTGGCGCTGTGGCAGGCGGCGAGGGTGAGGGCGGCGGTAATCAGCGAGAGGGTGGTAAGGCGTTGACGGTGGAAAATCGAAAGCACGCGATGACTCCGTTCATTTGAGAATGATCTGTTGTCCGTGTAGGGAATGTAACTCAGTGCTTTGGGAGAGGGGAGATTGATCTGTATTTGGTTGTTCAGTACAACTATGTCTCTCCTCATTCGGGCAAGAGGTTTCTCGTGAACCGTTCCATGCCAGACCTTATCGACCAGATCCGTTGTGCCTCGCGCCTTATGGTGCGAGAGCTGGGCTTCATGCAGCCGAAATTGGCCTCCAGCAGTTATCCGCCGTCATCGGTGCACACGATTGTCGAAATTGGCGAGCGCGGCTCACTGACGGCGGCTGAACTGGTCACCTTGCTGGGGCTTGAAAAGTCGTCGGTAAGCCGCATGGTGCGCAAGCTGATTGAGGCGGGCGAGCTGGAAGAGTTTGCCAACGAGAACGATGCCCGCTCGAAAAAGCTGCGGCTCACTGCTCAAGGTCAGCACACGCTTGGCGACATCGAAACGTTTGCCCGGCGCCAGGTGGGGGCGGCGATTGGCGACTTGTCCAGCGAACAGCAACAGGCCGTCAGCCGTGGGCTGGATCAATACGCCGGGGCCCTGCAAACCCAGCGCACTGGCGCCCGGCAACCCCGGCACTACCGCATTGCCCGTGGCTACCGGCCTGGCGTTATTGGGCGCATCGTGCAGATGCACGCCGAGTACTACGCCAAACACGCCAATTTTGGCCAGCCGTTTGAAAGCCTGGTGGCGGCAGACATGGCTGAGTTGATGGGGCGCCTGGCCAACCCGCGCAACGAGGTGTGGGTGGTGCTGGAGGGGGCACAGATCGTCGGTTCGATCGCCATTGATGGCGAGGGCGAAAACGGCGAGGCGATCTTGCGCTGTTTCATCCTGGACCCGTCGGCTCACGGCCAGGGCTTGGGTAAACGGCTGCTGAAAGAGGCGCTGGGTTTCTGTGATGAGCACCGGTTTGCGGCGGCGCGGCTGTGGACGTTCAAGGGCCTGGATGTGGCGCGCAAGCTCTATGAAGACGCAGGTTTTGTGCTGGAGTCGGAACAGGAAGGGCAGCAGTGGGGCAAGTCGGTGGTGGAGCAGTGTTTTGTGCGGCAAGGGGTTTGATGCACAGCGCCCCACGGCCTGAAAATCACTCGTCGAGATTGCCCCTGGCTCACGAGGGAACAGGGAGCTAACCCCCCGCATCCGGCTCCGGTGCAAAAATCCCGCTCATGTTCGGCGTGGTCGCATACACCTGTCGCGTCAGCCACTCACTGAACGCCTTCACCACCGGCCGTTCGGCCTTCAGCGGGTCGGCCACCAGGTAATAGCCGCGATTGGAATGAATCGACAGCTCAAACGGCCGCACCAGCAACCCTCGTGTCAGCGCATCACCGGCCAGCAGGTTGTCGCCGATCGACACGCCCTGGCCGGCAATGCACGCGGAAATCGCACAGTGGGCATCGGTGAACAGCACGCCGGCAGTGACATCGATGCCGGTGGCGCCCACCGCCCCGAGCCAGGTGCGCCAGTCCGAATAGTCATTCATGTGCAGCAGCGGGTAGGCCGCAAGGTCCTGGGGCGTTTTGAGGCCCGGGCTGCCATTGATCAAGCGCGGGCTGCACACCGGGAAGTAGTGCAGGCCCACCACCTGGCGTGTCACCTGGTTGGGCCAGTCACCCACGCCATAAGCGATGAACACGTCGGCGCCGGTGTCGCTGGTGTCTTCGACGGAACGCGGCGAGATGATCTTCAGGCGCACCTTGGGGAATTGCTTGAGGAACGAGCCGATGTGCAGGCACAGCCAATACGTGGCGAACCCCGGGTTGCAACTGACACACAACGGCCCGGTGAACTGGTCGTCATCGGAACGTCGCCCGGCCTCCTGGGTGCTGGCCAGAATCTTGTGCACCTCCCGGGCATAACGCTCACCTTCGTAGGTGAGCTTGATGCCTCGCCCGGTACGCTCGGTCAGCGCGTAACCGAGGCCTTCCTCCAGAGTGTTAATGCGGTGGCTGATAGCGCTGCGGGTCAGGTTCAGCTCCACGGCCGCCGCGGTGACGCTGCCCAGCCGCGACACGGCATCAAAGGCGCGCAACGCCGTCATCGAGGGGAATCGCATGGCTTATGCTCCGGTTTTTTTCTGGAGTCTAAAGGCATCGGCGGTGCGGGTAACAGGCAAAACTATTTACCCAATAACCGCCGGTTTTTTTCGATTGTTGTTTATTTCCCTTCACCAATACTAAGGCGAAACGAGACACCGGCGTGACCGTCCCGACCACTAAAAATAAAAAAGCCGAGGTAGCCGCAATGCTGCAACACAAACAATTTGTGCTGGACTGGATCGACACCAACCGTCAGCAACTGTCCGACTGGCACCAGACCATCTGGCACTTCGCCGAGCCGGCCTTTCGGGAGTACAAGTCGTGCGCCTGGTACGTCGAGCTGCTGCGCAAGGAAGGCTTCACCGTGGAAGAGGGCAGCGGCGGCATGCCTACCGCGTTCTGCGCCACCTTCACCCAAGGCGACGGCCCAGTGCTCGCCACCTACGCCGAATACGACGCGGTGCCCGGCAATTGCCAGGCCGCGGCCACCAAAAAAATGCCTCGCGACGGCTTGTCCAAATTCGCCCCGGGCCACACCGACCCGCATTCGGCACTCGGCATCAGCGCCCTCGGCGGTGCACTGGCAGCCAAGGCGGCGATGCTCGAATTCGGTATTCAGGGCACCATCAAGTTCTTCGGCGAACCAGCGGAAAAACTCCGCGCCTCGAAACCGGTACACGCCGCCAAGGGTTACTACGATGACCTCGACGCCGCCATCAGTTTCCACCCCACCTACATGCTGCCGCTGAACAACACCACCACCTGGGACACCCACTGCGGCATCGCCTATTCCTACATCTACACCTTTACCTGCGAAGAGCCGCAGAACTGGATCGCCGCCGACAAGTACAGCCCGATCCCGCAAAATCACCTCGCCGCCCGGGCGCCCGGTGCCAACGATGCGTTGGTGCACTTCTACACCTTGAACGAAAGCCTGCGCCGCTCGACGCTGCCGTTCACCGGGTTGTGGAGTTTCAACGAAGCCATCCTCACCGCCGGCCAGGCCACTGCCGATAACTTGCCGCCACACATTGCGCAGGTGCAATACCTGCTGCGCTGCGACTCCATCGAGCAGGCCGAAACCATTTCCCAGGTGATGGACAACAACGCCGCAGCGGTCTCACTGGCCACCGGCTGCCAATGGAAAAAGACCTGGGTGTGCAAGTCCCGTGGTGGCCTGGCCAACCACGTCATGGCCCAGGCCACCTACGACAACCTGGCCGCCATCGGCGCCCCGACCTGGGACGCTGAAGCCATCGCCATCGCCCAGCAAATCCAGGCCAACCTCAACCTCGACCCGATGGAAAAACCCTTTTTGCCAGCCACCGAAGCGCTGATGGAGCCCCGCGAGTGTGAGCGCCAACTGCGCCTGCAAATGCCGGCCTGGCAAAAATACCTGACCTCCGATGACTACCCCGAATACACCTGGCATTGCCCGACCGTACGCCTGTACGTAGCGCGCCCGATGCTCTCGGCGCCGCCCGGCTACACCTACCCGGACTGGGTCTCCAATGCCTTGGGTGGCATTCGCCAAACCATCGACCCAATGATCAGCGTCGCCGCCAAAACCATTGCCACCTCCTTGATCGACCTGTTCACCCAACCCGACCTGCTGCACGCCGCCCAGCGCGAATTCAACGAACGCACCGGCGGCGGCATCGGCGGCACACAGTGGCAGGCGCCGCTGTTGCCGCAAGACTTCCAGGTGCCGCACCGCTTCCGCTGGCCGGAATACATCAGCACCGTACGCGGCGAAGAGTGGTGGATTCCGGCCAGGGACGACGAGTAATCCACCGCAGCACCGAGCGTTTCATCCAACAACAATAAGATCGAGGCCTTACCTATGTTCGCCAAAACCTCCGGTATCACCCGCGCCGCCCTGTTCACTGCGTCCCTGCTGTGCATCGGCCAGAGCCAGGCCGACGTCACCGCCACGCCCGGTGTGCTGAAAATCGGCATGGAAATCACCTACCCGCCGTTCGAGTCCTACGATGGCGACAAAGTCGTCGGCTCCGACCCGGAGCTGATCACCGCCATGGCCGCGCACCTGGGCCTGAAAACCCAGCTGCTGGACACCAAGTTTCCCAACCTGATCATGGGCCTCAATGCCGGGCACTACGACGCGGTGATTTCCGGGATCTATATCACCCCCGAGCGCCAACTCCAGGCCCAAACCCTCCCGTATGCCCAGGCGGGTGCGTCGATTTTGGCGCCCAAAGGCAGTGAGCTGAATGCCAAGACGCCGCAAGACCTCTGCGGCCACAAAATCGGCCTGCTGCAAGGCAGCGCCTGGGTTGCGAAATTCCTGCAGCTCTCCAGCGATTACTGCCTGCCCAACAACAAGGGCGCGATCACGGTCAACCAATACCCCAACTCCCCGGAAGTCACCCAGGCCCTGATGTCGCGCAACATCGAAGCCCAAGTGGAAATCGGCGGCGCCGCCGAGATGATCGTAAAACGCACCGGCGGGCGGGTGATGATCACCTCCGACACGTTGATCTACCCGCAGACCCTCGGTATCTACGTGAAAAAAGGCAATGACGCGACCTTCAAAGCCCTGACCGAAGCCCTGGCCCAGAGCAAAGCCAGTGGCGAGTACGCGGCGATCCTCAAGAAATACAACCTCGACGCGATCCCGGACTGACTTTCCTTTAGGGCGATGCCGCCCCATGCGGGCGGCGATGGGAGTTTCTTATGCAATTTGACTGGTCGTATTTCGTCTCGCTGTTTTCCATGCGGGCCTTCTGGGACGCCTGCCTGGTGGTGATCGAACTCAGCGCCTTGAGCTGGTTCATCGGCATGGTGCTGGGGTTTTTCCTGGCCTCGGCCAAACTCTCGAAAAACCGCCTGCTCAGTGCGCCGGCGGCGGTGTATATCTGGTTCTTTCGCAGCGTGCCGCTGCTGGTGCTGGTGGTGTTCGTCTACAACGCACCGCAGATGTTCCCGGCCAGCGGCTCGTTGCTGCAAAACCCGTTCTACTCCGGGCTGATCGCGCTGGTGGTGACCGAGTCGGCCTACATGGCCGAGATCCATCGCGGTGGGCTGATCTCGGTGCTCAAGGGCCAGAAAGAAGCCGGCCGCGCCCTGGGCATCGGCACTGTGGGCATCGAGCGGCTGATCGTGATTCCCCAGGCCTTTCGCATTGCGCTGCCGACCCTGATCAACGAATACATCACGGTGGTCAAACTGACCTCGCTGATCTCGGTGATCTCCCTCACGGAAATCCTCACCGTTGGCCAGCGGCTGTATGCGCAAAACTTCCTGGTGATGGAAACCCTGCTGGCCGTCGCGGTTTACTACGTGCTGATCGTCACGGTGTTCGGCCAACTGTTGCAGTGGCTGGAAAACTACCTGGACCTGAGCAAGCGCAAGCCGCAAAGCCTCAACGAAACCGCCACCGCCGCACTGCGCAAAACCCTCGACGCGCAAGTGCCGGTGGTGCGTAATGCGCAGCCAGCGGCGACCCCGGCATTGCAGTTGAACAACATTCACAAATGCTACGGCGAGCATCAGGTGCTCAAGGGTATCGACCTGCAGGTGAAGTCCGGCGAAGTGATCTCCATCATCGGGCCTTCAGGCTCGGGCAAGACCTCGCTGATCCGCACCATTAATGGCCTTGAGGCCATCGACCAAGGCAATATCCTGCTCTTCGGCGAAGGCTTTATCGAGCCGCATGACAAGCCCAACAACGCGCAAATCCGCCGGGGCGTGCGGCGCATCGGCATGGTGTTCCAGAACTTCAACCTGTTCCCTCACCGCAACATCCTCGACAACATCACCCTGGCCCAGCGTTACCACGGCAGTCAAAAGCGCCTGAGTGAACAGCGCGCGTACCAGTTGCTGGACAAGGTCGGCCTGCTGGCCCACGCCGGCAAATACCCGCACCAGATCTCCGGTGGCCAGCAACAACGCGTGGCTATCGCCCGGGCGCTGGCGATGGAGCCGGACATCATGTTGTTCGACGAGCCCACCTCGGCGCTGGACCCGGAGCTGGTGGGCGAGGTGCTCGGTGTGATCCGCAATCTGGCGAACGAGGGGATGACCATGGTTATCGTCACCCATGAAATGGACTTCGCCATGTCGATTTCGGACCGGGTGATTTTCATGGAGGACGGCAAGGTGCAACTGGATGCGGCGCCGCAGGTGATACGGCAAGACGCCGCGGGGGAGCGGGTGCGCAGGTTCATGGGGATTGGGGCCGAGGTGCGGCATGAGCCGGCGGCGATGAATGGCTGATTGGTTTTAGTGATCTGCCGGGTTGACCGCCTGCCGTGATTTCAGAAGGCGGTCGCCAGCCGGGCTATCCTGGTGCTTCAGCCCCACAGACAGGCAGCGTTCACATTATTCCTGCCCGGGCACAGCTATGATGCTCGTCCTTATGCAATAACCCTGACAGGGCGACCCATTATGAATGTGAGCGTTCTCTACGCGTTGGCGGCGGCGGCATTGTTCGGCGCCAGTACTCCGCTCGCCAAGCTCCTGGGGGTGGGTACGCCGCCCATCCTGTTGGCAGGGCTGCTCTATCTGGGCAGCGGCCTGGGCCTGGCCATCGTTCGGTTTGCGCGCGACCACGGCTGGAAACGGCCCGGGCTTGCAGCAGGGGAGTGGCCCTGGCTGATCGGCGCCATCGTCTTTGGGGGCATGCTTGGGCCTGTGGCGCTCATGTACGGGCTCACCCGCACAGCGGGCGCCACCGCATCGCTGATGCTCAATCTGGAATCAGTGCTCACGGCCGTGCTGGCGTGGGTCGTGTTTAAAGAGAACGCAGATCGCCGGATTGTTATCGGCATGATCGCTATTGTTCTGGGCGGGATCGTTTTGTCATGGCCGCAAGGTACAGCGACGGCTCATGATTGGACGGGACCGCTGGGCGTGGCTTTCGCCTGCTTGTGTTGGGCCATCGACAATAACCTGACCCGTAAGGTCTCTGCCTCAGATGCGCTTTTTATCGCCGGCAGCAAAGGCTTGGCGGCGGGGGTGGTCAATTGCTGTTTGGCGTTGGCCATCGGCTCGCAACTGCCAGGCTTGGCCACGCTGGGGTCGATCATGGTGGTTGGGTTGCTTGGGTATGGCGTGAGTCTGGTGCTGTTTGTGCTCGCTCTGCGCGGGCTTGGCAGCGCGCGCACCGGCGCCTACTTTTCCACCGCTCCCTTCCTTGGCGCGGTCATCTCGATCCTGCTGCTCGGTGAATCGGTCTCGCTGATGTTCTTGCTCGCTGCCGCCTTGATGGCCATCGGGGTGTGGTTTCATTTGATGGAAAACCATGCTCACGAGCATCAGCACGAACCCCTCACACACGGTCATCGCCATACACACGATGAGCACCACCAGCATGTGCATGGCGTTGAGTGGGACGGTACCGAGCCACATAGTCATGTGCATCAGCACGCACCGGTTCAGCATAGTCATGCGCATTTTCCCGATGTACATCATCGGCATAAACACTGACTTCGCCAGGGCAACAGGGCCGTGGACTTTTCTGCAGGCATAAAAAAACGGCCTACCTTTCGGTAAGCCGTTTTTAGTACTTGGTGGCTACACAGGGACTTGAACCCCGGACCCCAGCATTATGAATGCTATGCTCTAACCAACTGAGCTATGTAGCCAAGTGGCGCGCATTATTCGCGGAGAACGGGAATGCGTCAAGCGCTTTTTTGAAAATTTATCTACGCTATCAACTGTTTAACGGGAAACACCGGGTTTGGTGACGAGCGGTTGGGGTTTGCGCAGGTCCCGGCCTCACAAAAATCTTCTGTAGGAGCTGGCTTGCCGGCGATACAGGCACCGCGGTGTATCCCTGACACCGAGGTGATGCTATCGCCGCCAAGCCGGCTCCTACATTTGTTCGGGGTTAAGCGTCAGGTTTTGCGCGGGTGCAGGCACTCTATCGAGCGGTCCACCATGGCCTTGGCGATTTCCAGCAGGTGCCACACGGCGAGGACTTTCGCACGCTCGGGGCTTTGCAGGTGTTCGCCGCAATCAAGCGCGGTGGCCGAGGCGCTGTGCAGCAGGTCGGCGGTGTAGAGCAGGGAGTCTTCGAAGCTGATGTCGTCGCTGATGGCGTAGAAGCTGGTCGACGGTTGCGGCGGGTCGGTCGGCAGGTAGTGGTCGAGCGCTCGGGTGAAGGCGGCGCGGTCTTTGGCCTGGTCACGGGGTGGATCGGGGACGATCTTGAACATGGTGTAGCTCCTATTGATCTGAAGAAGCTGCCACCTTCGCTGCTAAACGTAGGGTGGCGGCTGTACGCGGGTTAGCAGACCAGTCAATAGGAAAACCGGCGCACCCGAAGGTGCCCCACGCACAGCCACCATAAAACGGAGCCGTAAAACGTGTGCCTATTGAGTTCAGGCTGCTAAACCCGATCACTGAAAACCAGCGACGGACCGAAGACTAGCCACCGACTCCCCCAGGCACAAGGCCGAAAGATTCTCTAGGAAACGTCCCGCAAATTAAAGGGATTCATCTTGCTGGCCCTTTACAAACCATGACCGCTGCATCGATTCATCTACTCGTTAGCCTGCTAACGGGATAGCCTTCCTGCACCCAAAAGTGGCACATTGTCGCACCTGCACCTGTGCATCCATCTGCTGTACGGAAAACCTCCCATGGCTCTGAGCAATTCCCAGCCCTCCGTGGCTACGACGCCTGCCGCCGGGCAAACCAGCCCGTTGGTGATGCGTGTGATCGGCGCGGTGGCGCTGGCGCATTTGATCAATGACTTGATCCAGTCGGTTCTGCCCTCGATCTACCCGATGCTCAAGGCCAATTACGGCCTCACGTTCACTCAGGTCGGCCTGATCACCCTCACGTTCCAGCTCACCGCGTCCCTGCTGCAACCGTGGGTGGGTTATTACACCGACCGCCATCCCAAGCCGTACCTGTTGCCCTGCGGAATGGTCTGCACCCTGGTGGGCATCTTGATGATGTCCCAGGTGGGCAGCTTCCCGTTGATCCTGTTGGCAGCGGGGCTGATTGGTGTCGGCTCGTCAACCTTCCACCCGGAAGCGTCCCGCGTGGCGCGCCTGGCGTCGGGCGGGCGGTATGGCCTGGCACAGTCGACCTTCCAGGTGGGCGGCAATGCCGGCTCGGCCTTCGGCCCGTTGCTGGCGGCGGCCATCATTATTCCGTTCGGCCAGGGCAATGTGGCCTGGTTCGGTCTGTTCGCGGTGTTTGCATTGTTTGTGCTGTACGCGATCAGCCGCTGGTACGCGCACCACTTGAACCTGTTCAAGCTCAAGCAGGGCCAGGCGGCCACTCATGGCCTGTCCAGGCGCCGGGTGCTGAGTGCGCTGGTGGTGCTGGGGCTGCTGGTGTTTTCCAAGTACTTCTACATGGCCAGTTTCACCAGTTACTTCACCTTCTACCTGATCGAGAAGTTCGACCTGTCGGTGGCCAGTTCCCAGCTGCACCTGTTCCTGTTCCTGGGCGCAGTGGCGGCGGGTACGTTCTTTGGCGGGCCGATTGGCGACAAGATCGGCCGTAAGGCAGTGATCTGGTTTTCGATCCTCGGCGTGGCGCCGTTCACCTTGCTGCTGCCCCATGTGGACCTCTTCTGGACCAGCATCCTGAGCGTGGTGATCGGCTTTATCCTGGCCTCGGCGTTCTCGGCGATTGTGGTGTATGCGCAAGAACTGGTGCCGGGCAATGTGGGGATGATCGCCGGGGTGTTCTTCGGTTTGATGTTCGGGTTTGGCGGGATTGGCGCAGCGCTGCTGGGCCACCTGGCAGACATCCACGGCATCGAGTACGTGTACACGCTGTGCTCGTTCCTGCCGCTGTTCGGGGTGTTGGCGATTCTGTTGCCGCGCAACAAAAAGGCCTGATGTCAGGTCAATCGAGTCGGGCAGATATCCTTGCTGCCCAACGCTTGCGTCAAACGGGTAAATCAGTTGCTCCTGCAAAGGGTATCGGCGTTGCGCCGGTGCCCCGATTTACGGCTGTAGTGGGTTGCAGGTAGCCCGCTTGAGTTGTTCGCGCGCACGGGATAAGCGTGAGCGAACGGTGCCGATGGGAATGGCCAGCACGTCGGCAGTGTCTTGATAGCTGCCGTCAGTCTCCAGTGAGGCGTACAGCGTTTTGCGCATTTCCACCGGCAAATGCTTGATGGCCAGCAAGGTTCTTTCGAGCCTGCGGTTGACCTCGAACTCCCAGTCCAGGTTGTTGGTTTCCTCCTGCCCATGCCACAGCGCCTCATCGAATTCGCAATGCACCGGCTTGGCATACAGCCGCCGGAAGTGATTGCGGATCAGGTTCTGGGCAATCCCGCACATCCAGGTGCTGAGTGTCGCTTGGCCATTGAAGCGGTCCCTGTTGCGCCAGGCCTCCAGGTAGGTCAGTTGCAGAAGATCGTCTGCATCTTCCGGGTTCAGTACGCGTTTATGAATGAACCGCCGGAGTTTTTTTTGGTGGTCTTCCGACAGGCCTTGGATGGAGCGGTGCGGGTCGGGCGTAAGGTGAACTTGAACATCGATAGGGATATCCATGAATTTTTCCTCAGGGTAGACACGATCGAAATGGTTTCGACGGGAACCCTCTTAGCACTGGCTGTGCCAAACGAAAAAATCACGTATCTGGTTGATATATATAAATAAATATTTTAGGCGTGCGGTATTTTTTGCAAGAACCTGCATTTAATGGCTGCAAACTTGTGCCGGTCTTTTCAAAGTGGCGGGCGTTGTCGATAGAGATGGAACTGAACCGGGTTGGCCTGCCACACAAGGAAACGAAACTTCCTGTCCAGGCCTCTCCATGAAAGTCGATTCCCAAATTGATGTGCAAAAAAACCAGCGCCTGGAACAGCCTGCTCCAGCCAGTAGTGAGAGCCGCTCGGTGGGCCATTCACCGGGTTCGGCTGGGGTTGATGACCTTGCCGCACTGTTCAGCCAGGAGGTTGAAATAAACAGCAAGGGTTTGGGCCGACGCCTGCTGGGCACGCGTGTGACGCCGTTGGAGCAACTCACCCAACTCTATGAACAGTTGGGCCATCCGGCTCAAGCCACGTTGGCGACGATCGCGCGTAACGTCAGGGTTCAACTGTTGCTCACGCCCAGCGTCGAGAAGTTGCTGGACCTGACAGGAAACGACCCGGCCCGCACATTTGTCGTGCTCAAGCAGGTGGCAGAGCAGGCGCAAACCGAAGCGCGCACCCATGAGGCGGCCCTGGCCCGCGATGCCCTGGCGCGGTTGGAGATTCGCTTCAAGCCGCAAATCCAGGCGGGCTTGAACATTGCGCTGGCCTTGCAGGCGAGCAGTGATGACCCCAACTTGCGGCAGGCGGTACGCAATGTGTATTACGCCAGTGTGGTCTCCCGGCAATCGCTGGCCAGCATGATGCAGGCGCTGTTGGGGTTATTCGGTGGCGAGGAATTTGGCCACGGGTTGAAGCTGATGCGCCGGGCCTTGGCCGATGACATTGCCGCCTATAGCCCTTCGCTGCCCACTGCCCAATTGCGCACCTTGCTGCTGGGATTGCGCAGTTGCGGCCACCTGGGCAGCGTGTTGTCCGGTTGCCATGGGGTGATCGATCGGCTGGCCGCCGTGCACCCCTGCATTGATCGGGACGCCGTGGCGTTGCTGCAACGCGTTCTTGGGTACGCGAGCACAGGCATCGGGTGTGACGAGGTTCTGCGCCTGGCCGGCGAACTGGGTGGCGTGGCTTCAACCGCCCAGTTGGTTTCGCTCAATGCCCTGTATCCCGTGCTCCAGAGTTTGCCCCTGGTTTTGTGGCGCGACAGCAAGGGGCGTCATGAAGCGTTGCACAATTTTGTGCTGGTGATGGACGACTACGCGGTCGTTGAGCGGGGCACCCTGCATGTCGAGGCGTGGCCGAGAAACCGCGCATGAGTGCGTTACGGGCAATCAATACGCTGCTGCTCAAGGTTGCGCAACGTGCCGAGGTGCTGGGCGCGGTCGTGATCCTGGGCATCGTGTTTATCTTTATCGTGCCGTTGCCGACCTGGCTGGTGGATATCCTGATTGCCGTCAACATTTGCATTTCGTGCCTGTTGATCGTGCTGGCGCTGTACCTGCCAGGGCCGCTGGCGTTTTCCTCGTTTCCGTCGATCCTGCTGTTGACCACCATGTTTCGCCTGGCGTTGTCGATTGCGACCACGCGCCTGATCCTGCTGGAGCAAGACGCCGGCGACATCGTCGAGGCCTTCGGCAATTTTGTGGTGGGGGGCAACCTGGCGGTGGGCCTGGTGATCTTCATGATCCTGACCATCGTCAACTTCCTGGTGATTACCAAGGGCTCGGAGCGTGTCGCCGAAGTGGCGGCGCGCTTCAGCCTGGATGCGATGCCCGGCAAGCAAATGTCGATCGACAGTGACTTGCGTGCCGGCCTGATCGATGGCGAGCAAGCACGCGACAAACGCGAGCAGTTGTCCCGCGAGAGCCAGCTGTTTGGGGCGATGGACGGGGCCATGAAGTTCGTCAAGGGCGACGCCGTGGCCGGGTTGATTATCGTGGTGATCAACTTGTTGGGCGGGTTCAGCACCGGCATGTTCCAGCATGGCATGAGCGCCAGCGACTCCATGGCGTTGTATTCGGTACTGACGATTGGCGATGGCCTGATTGCGCAAATTCCTGCGCTGCTGATCTCCCTGACGGCCGGCATGATCATTACCCGTGTCGCGCCGTCCGGGCGGAACAAAGGGGCCAATAACATGGGCGCTGAAATCGCCCGGCAAATGACCAGTGAACCCAAGAGCTGGGTGATCGCCTCCATCGGCATGCTCGCTTTCGCGGCGCTTCCGGGAATGCCGACAGTGGTCTTTATCCTCATATCGCTGATGACGGGTTCCCTGGGTTATTACCTGATGCGTCAGCGTCAAAAGCTGGAAGCGCCGGCCGAGGCAGGGGCTGATACCGTTGCGCCGGAAGAAAACGGTGAGGTGGACCTGCGCGGGTTTGATCCGTCCCGACCGTACCTGTTGCAGTTCCCGCCGCACCTGCGAAACACCGAGCAGTTGGGGGCGTTGGTGCATGGGATTCGCCAGGCCCGAAATGGCCTGGTGACGCAGATTGGCCTGACGTTGCCGCCGTTCGAGGTGGAGTTCACCCCCCTCCTGGCTGACGATGAGTTGCGCTTTTGCGTACACGAAGTGCCGATGATCAAGGCCACCCTGGGTGACCGCATGGCGGTTGAGTTGGCGGCGCTGCGCGTCGAACCTCAAGAGGGAAGCCAGGGGCTGGCCGAGCGAGACGAGCAGGACTGGGTATGGTTGGCAGCCGACGACCCGTTGCTCGACGATGCGCAGCTTGAACGCTATACCGCCCATGACTTGATCATCGAGCGCATGACGCGGGCGATGATGCTCAGCGGGCCGCAGTTTCTCGGCATCCAGGAGAGCAAGTCGATCCTCAGTTGGCTGGAGTTCAACCAACCGGAACTGGTTCAGGAACTGCAGCGCATCATGCCGCTTTCGCGCTTTTCGGCGGTGTTGCAGCGCCTGGCCAGTGAAGGGGTGCCGCTTCGGGCTGTGCGGTTGATTGTCGAGTCGCTGATCGAGTATGGCCAACATGAGCGCGAGCCGGACGCGCTGGCCGACTATGCGCGCATCGCCCTCAAATCGCAGATCCTGCACCAGTACAGCGAAGCCGATGGCTTGCATGCCTGGCTGTTGTCACCGTCTACCGAAAATATCCTGCGTGAGGCGCTGCGCCAAACCCAGACCGGGGTGTTCTTTTCCCTCGACAATGACAACAGCGCGGCGCTGGTGAGCTTGCTCAAGCAGGCCTTTGCCGTGCGCGCCAAAAGCAAAAGCGTGCTGCTGGTGGCGCAAGACCTGCGTAGCCCTTTGCGCACCTTGTTGCTGGAAGAGTTCAACCACGTACCGGTGCTGTCGTTTGCCGAATTGGGCAGTTCGTCCAAGGTCAAGGTGCTGGGGCGGTTTGACCTGAGCCAGGACGATCTGCTGCGCGGGGCCGCGGCATGAGCACTGGCCGGTTACTTCGCACGGCAATGAGGGCCTGACGATGTTTGAGCTACGCGTGCTCGATGGCTTGCACCGGGGGGCGGCGCTGCCATTGTTCGGCGAGCAGTGGAGCATTGGTGCACACCCTGATGCTGACCTCGCGCTTTACGACCCGGGCATTGCCGAGCGCCATGTGCGCTTGCAGTGTGTCGAGCAGCGCTGGTCGGTGCAGGCCGAGGAAGGCGTGATGCAGGATGCCGACGGCCTGATTCTGGCACAGATTGCCGACCTGGAACTGAACGCAATATTTTCAATTGGCAACGTCCGGCTCTGCGTCACCCGCGCCGACCAACCCTGGCCGCAGGCGCCTGTGCATCAGGCGCCCATGCCCCCCGAGGAGGCAAGCGCTTCGCTGAAGCTGTCTTCAATTTCCGGCGTGCAACAAAAGCGCTTGATAAGCCTGGTGGCCGTGGTCGCGGTCATCATCATGGCCTTGGGCATGGCCTCTACAGGTGAACGCGAGGCCCAGGCATCGCTGATGCCTGCGGCCACACCGAAACACCCACTCGGCTCACCGTTCGAGGTGCGCCAGCAGTTGTTGAAGATGCTCAACGAGCGCGAGTTGATCAACCGCATCAGCATCCAGTTGGTCAACGACCAGGTGCTGCTCGACGGCGATGTGCCCCAGGATGACCTGGAATTGGTGTCGCGCATGCTCCGCCGCTTTGGCGAGCAGTTTGATACGGCGGTGCCGGTGATGAGCCGCGTCAGGACTCGCGATGCAACGTTCCCTTTCAAGATTCTGCAGATCGTCGGCGGGCCTAACGGTCACGTGGTGCTGGAGCAGGGCAACCGGCTGTTTGTAGGGGATGAAGTAGACGGCTTGCGGCTGGTGCTGATTGATAACAGCAAGGTGGTATTCGACGGGCAGCAGCGCTATGAGGTGCGCTGGTGACCCCGGATCTGCACGCCCGGCTGGAGGCCTGGCAACAGCGCCAGTCAAGCACACTCGAAAGCTTTGCGCCGGTGGCCGTACGCGGCCGTATCCAGCGGGTGAACGGCATGCTGTTGCAGTGCCGTCTACCACAGGCGCGCATCGGCGATTTGTGCCAGGTCGAAAAGTCCGCCGGCGAATATATGCTGGCCGAGATCATCGGTTTTGATCAGCAGGATGCGGTGCTCAGTGCCCTGGGTAACCTTGAAGGCGTGTGCGTGGGCGCCAGTGTGCAACGCCTGGGGGTGCCGCACCGGGTGCGGGTCGGCGATGACTTGCTCGGCCAGGTGCTCGATGGTTTTGGCCGGCCGATTGCGGGCGAAGGGCCCAGCGCTTTCGTGGAGGCCGACACACCGCAGGCGAGTACGGTGTTGTGCGAGGCGCCGCTGCCCACCGAACGTCCCAGGATCAGTCGGGCGTTGTCTACCGGCGTGCGCTCCATCGATGGGTTGATCACGCTGGGAGAGGGGCAGCGCGTCGGCCTGTTCGCCGGTGCCGGCTGTGGCAAGACCACCCTGTTGGCCGAGATCGCCCGCAACGTTGAGTGTGATGTGATCGTGTTCGGGCTGATTGGTGAGCGTGGCCGTGAGCTGCGGGAGTTTCTGGATCACGAACTGGATGATCAATTGCGCGCCAAGGCAGTGTTGGTGTGTGCAACGTCCGATCGCTCAAGCATGGAGCGCGCCCGGGCTGCCTTTACCGCAACGGCGTTGGCCGAAGGGTTCCGTCGCAAGGGCAAGCGGGTGTTGCTGCTGATCGACTCCTTGACCCGGTTCGCCCGTGCCCAGCGTGAAATCGGCCTGGCCGCTGGCGAGCCACTGGGCCGCGGCGGCTTGCCTCCCTCGGTGTACAGCCTGATGCCGCGCCTGGTGGAGCGGGCGGGGTTGACCCGTGACGGGGTGATCACTGCCATCTACACCGTGCTGATCGAGCAGGATTCGATGAACGATCCGGTGGCGGACGAAGTGCGCTCCCTGCTCGACGGCCACATCGTGTTGTCACGCAAGCTGGCGGAGCGCGGCCACTACCCGGCGGTGGATGTGCTGGGCAGCCTTTCGCGGATCTTGAGCAACGTTGCGTCCCCCGAACATATCAAGGCCGGCACAGCCTTGCGGCGGCTGTTGTCGGCGTACCAGCAGATCGAATTGATGCTCAAGCTGGGTGAATACCAACCCGGCAGCGATGCACTGACCGACCTGGCGGTGGGCACGCGCCAGGCGGTCGATGGTTTCCTGCGCCAGGACCTGCGTGAGCCGGCGTCGATGGCGATGACCCTGGACCAACTGATGGAGTTGACCACCGATGTCCCTTTCTGAAATCGATACGTTGCGACGCTTGCGCAAGCACCGTGCCGACCGGGCCGAGCGCGCGTTGCATGCGGCCAGGCGGCAGCAGCAGGCGCTGCTCGTGCAAATCCAGCAGGCCGGGGATGCCCTTGAACAAACCCGGCAGGACGAGGCGCGCAAAATCGCCGAGCTGTTGGGCAAGCACCAGGGGCAGGTGATCTCGTTTCGGGACCTCACGTCCTGGAATACCGAGGAGCGCACGTTGTCTGCTGACACCCGCCGTGAAGAAGGGCAGTTGAAGTCACTGCACGGCCAGCGTGATGAGCAGTTGACCCACATCGACAGCGCACAGAGACGGGTGACCCAAGCGCTGCGCGAGGTTGAAAAACTCCAGGAATTGTCCCTTTTACTGCAGGAAGAAAACCATGACGCAAGTTCCAGCGAATACGCCTGAGCGCCCGCGCCTGCGCGAGCCCCGGGACGAGCGCGAACCTGGCACGGGGACGTTCGTGCCCTTGGAGCAGGCGCTGTTGTTTACCCAACTGTTCAGCCGCGACCGCGAAGGAGGCGGCTACGGTTCCTCCCGCACGGCAATGGCTGCGGTGACCGAAACCCAGATGATCGAGGCCATGGCCGAGCAACTGGCGCCTCGTATACAGCTGGCCACGCAATGGCCGCTGCAAGCGATGCTGTACCTGCCGCGCCTGGGGCGCATCACCGCGAGCGTGCGCCGGGAACAGGGGGCCTGGAACGTTGAACTGGAGGCGCAGGAGGTGCACACGGCGCGGTGGTTGCCCGGTGTACGGCAACGCCTTGAGGGGGGCTTGGCCGAGGCACTGGCAACGCCGGTCCACGTGCACCTGGTCGATGTGGACCGGGCATGATCATGCCGGCGTTAACTTTGCCGAAGGTCAACTCAACGCTGGCGGCAGCGCGGCGCCGGCTGGGTCGCGGCGCGCGCCTGGCGTTTCAGGTTTCGGGGTTGCACGGTGAATTGTTGATGGCGCCAGGCCGTGCACCGGTGGGCGTTACACCTATGTATTTCGAGAGTGCATGTGGGGTGCTGGCGTTCGCTGAACCCGGGCCGCTGTTCAGCCTGTTGGGTGAATGCCCGGTAACACTGGCAGAGGCAGGCAACGATCCGGATTCCTGGTTCTGGGACTTGTTCCAGCAGCACCTGAGCCCCGAGGTGCGGGCACTGTTCGGTTACTTTCGGTTGCTGCCTTCCAGCGGGGAATTGCCGTTTGGCTGCCAGTTTACGGTGACGCTGGGCGCATCCAGAGTCGTGGGTTTTTTGTGGGCAACTCCCCAGACCTGGCTGGCGCTGTGCGACGCCGGGCCCTGGCAGCCGACAGCCGGGCCGCTGCCGGCGTCGTTCCAACTGGCGCTGGCAGTGAAGCTGGGGCGCCTGCGGTTACCCAATATTCAGGTACGCCACCTGCGTGCCGGTGATGTGGTGATGCTCGAGCAACCCTTGTTCGATGCACAGGGCATCGGCCACCTGCACATCGGCAGGCACCGGCTGCAAGGGCGCATTGATGATGAAACCGGGCCGTTGTGCCTGACGCTAATTTCGATTGAGGAAACGCCCGTGGACGAGGATTTTGCAACACAACAATACCCAGGGCATGAGGATGATCAACCCGTGGCGGATGTCTTCGGCCATGAACCCTTTGATGAGTTGAGCATGGCCCTGAATGTGCGCTGCGGCACGCTGAACCTGACGCTCGGCGAACTGCGTAACCTCGCCCCCGGTGCGGTGCTGGGGATTGGCGGCTACGCCCCCGGCATGGCAGGGCTGTATTACGGCGACCGGCCCATCGGCCAGGGGCAGTTGGTGGAAGTCGACGGGCGCCTGGGGCTGCAGTTGTCCCGTGTGATTTTCGCCAGATGACGTTCCAGGGGATTGACCCCCTTGTCCTGGCCCTGTTTCTCGGCGCCCTGTCGCTGATGCCGATGTTGTTGATCATCTGCACGGCGTTTCTCAAGATCGTCATCGTGTTGATGATTACCCGCAATGCCATCGGCGTGCAGCAGGTGCCACCGAGCATGGCCATCAATGGAATAGCGCTGGCTGCGACGCTCTTCATCATGGCCCCGGTAGGCTACGAGATCGCCCACAACGTCCAGGCCTCGCCCGTAGACACGAGCAGCGTGCAGAGGCTCCTGGAATCCGGGCAGGAGGCCATACAGCCGTTGCGTGCGTTCATGCTGCGCAATACGGATGCGGACGTCTTGACCCACCTGCTGGAAAACAGTGCGCGCATGTGGCCGCCGGAAATGGCCCAGAGCACTCAGCGCGACGACTGGATCCTGTTAGTGCC
Organism: Pseudomonas sp. Bout1; assembly: GCF_034314165.1. Classification (GTDB taxonomy): domain Bacteria; phylum Pseudomonadota; class Gammaproteobacteria; order Pseudomonadales; family Pseudomonadaceae; genus Aquipseudomonas. The sequence goes on from NZ_JAVIWK010000001.1 coordinate 999,250, forward strand.
GGCCTTTGTCCTGTCGCAACTGCAGGCGGGGTTCGAGATTGGCTTCCTGATTTACATCCCGTTCATTGTCATCGACCTGATTGTTTCCAACCTGCTACTCGCCCTTGGCATGCAGATGGTCTCGCCCATGACCATTTCGCTGCCCCTCAAATTGTTGTTGTTCGTCATGGTCTCCGGGTGGTCGCGGTTGCTCGACAGCCTGTTTCTTTCCTACCTCTGAGTGACCTATGGAACCGATTGTGCTGTTCAAACAGGGCATGTTGCTGGTGGTTGTGCTGTCGGCACCGCCGCTGATCGTGGCGGTGGTCGTCGGCGTGTTGACGTCGCTGGTGCAGGCCCTGATGCAGATACAGGACCAGACGCTGCCCTTTGGCATCAAGCTGGTTGCGGTGGGGATCACGCTGATTCTGACGGGCCGCTGGATCGGCGTGGAGTTGATCCAACTGATCAACCTGATGTTCGACATGATTGCCCGCTCGGCCTTGAACTGAGGGAACACGCTTGCTGCTTTATCTCGAATTTTTGCCGAGCCTGCTGGTGGCCATGGCGCGTATTTACCCGTGTGCCTTTCTGGTGCCGGCGTTCTGTTTCCAGCACCTGCGCGGTATGCCCCGGCACGTGATCGTAATGGTCATGGCGTTGATTCCTGCGCCCGGCATCCATGCCGTGCTGGCCGGCCAGGATTACTCCGCGCTGATGATCAGCGGCCTGGTACTCAAGGAAGCCGCCCTGGGGTTTTTGCTGGGCGTCCGGGGCGCTGCTGGACAACCAGCGCGGCGCCCTGGCGGGTGGCCAACTCAACCCTTCCCTCGGCCCGGACGCGACCCCCATCGGGCACTTGTTCAAGCAGTTGGTGATCTACCTGTTGATCGCGGTCCTGGGCCTGAGCGTGCTGACCCAGGTGATTTGGGACAGCTACCTGGTCTGGCCGGCCACCGCCTGGTTTCCGCTGCCGGCAGCCAACGGTTTGAGTGTGTTCCTTGGGCTTTTGGGCGATACGTTTACCCACATGATGCTGTACGCCGCGCCTTTTATTGCGGTGCTGTTGTTTTTGGAGTTTGGCTTTGCGCTGCTGGGCCTTTACAGCCCGCAACTGCAAGTCTCAACCCTGGCAACGCCGGTCAAGAGCCTGGTAGGGCTGGGGATCCTGTTGCTGTACTTTGCGTTGTTGCAGGACTTGATCGTCGAACGCATGGCGCAGTTGGGCGACCTCAAGCACGCCCTCGGCTTGATGTTCAGGGGCGCGGGGCATGAGTGACTCGGGTGAGAAAAAACACGCGGCCACGCCCAAGAAACTCAGGGATCAGCGCAAGAAAGGCCAGGTCGCCCAAAGCCAGGACATCGGCAAATTACTGGTGCTGACGGTGCTCAGCGAAATCGCCTTGTTCACCGCTGAAACCAGCATGCAGCGCTTCCAGGAATTACTGGTGATGCCCATGTCCCGCTTCGGGCAGCCCTTTGTGCGGGCGCTGGAGGAGGTGTTGACGCAAGGCCTGATCGTGTTTTTCTCCTTTGCCCTGCTGATGGCCGGGTTGGCGATTGCCGTGAAGTTGATCAGCGGCTGGATACAGTTCGGCTTCCTGTTTGCACCGGAAAGCCTGAAGCTGAATTTCAGTCGTCTCAACCCTCTGAGTCAGGCCAAGCAGATGTTTTCTGCCAAGTCGGTGATGAACCTGTTGATGGGCCTGGCCAAGGCGCTGATGCTTGGGTTGATCTTGTACGTGGTGATCGGCCCGTCACTGGGCGCCTTGATCAACCTGGCCAGCAGTGACCTGCAGAGTTATATCCTCGCGTTGATCATCTTGTTCCGTTACCTGCTGCACGCTTGCCTGGGCTTGCTGCTGGTGCTGGCGCTGATCGACATGGCGTTGCAAAAGCACTTCTTTGCCAAGAGCATGCGGATGACGCAGGTGGAGGTGGTCAAGGAGTACAAGGACATGGAGGGCGACCCTCAAGTCAAGGGGCAACGCCGCGCGTTGGCCCAGCAATTGGCCCAGGAGGAACCGAAGGTCAAGCTGCCCAAGCTGGAGGAGTCCGACATGCTGGTGGTCAACCCGACGCACTATGCCGTCGCGCTGTACTACCGCCCGGGTAAAACGCCGCTGCCGCTGCTGGTGGACAAGGGCACGGACGCCGAGGCGCGCAACCTGATTGACCGGGCCAAGGCCGCCGATGTGCCGGTGGTCCAGTGTGTCTGGCTGGCACGTACGCTGTATGAGAAAAAACCTGGGGCGAGCATTCCACGGGAGACGTTGCAGGCGGTGGCATTCCTCTACCGCACCTTGCGTGAACTCGACGAAGAGGCCAAGCGCGAAACCCTGGCATTCCCCGAGCTCGCGCAGCGTTAGCGGTAGCGGTGTACATCCAGCGCCTGGAGGTTGGCCAGTGAAAGCAGCGTGCTGATGATGTTATCCAGTGCATTGCCTGCTGCCGGCTGCGCTGGCAGCGCATGCCAGACCACCACGGCACCCTTGGCATCAACGTAGACATAGCAGCCATCGAATGCCAGCGCTTGCTCGAAACGCCGCTCCAGCACCCGCTCCAGTTGCCCGGCCTGCAACGCCTCTGGCTGGATCTGCAAGGCCAGCCCGAGTTGGGTGCCGGCGTTCAAGGGACACAGGCCAACGCCCGGGCCAAGCGACAACTGGGCGGCATGGCCGCCCAGCAGGTTGTCCAGGAATACCTGGCGATGGGCATCATCGTCCGGCGATCCCATGGCGTTCATCGCTCCAGTGAAACCGTCTGGTAATCCGCCCGCTCTCCGGCCGGGCCAGGTTCGGCGCGCATCTGCGGCGGCCACCAGACCACCAGCTTATCGGCGCTCGATTGAGGGCGTGAGCAGGAGTCGCCCTTGCACGTGGGTGTGCAGGCGCCGATTAGCAGGGCCAGGCCGATCAGGGTGACGCAGGACAGTCGAGGGTTCATTGGGCGTTATTCCGGGCAGGGGTGAGCAGGGAGGGGCGGGTGACGCCAATGTGCTCATCCTTGATCACAGGGCGCATGGCAATGAACACTTCGGCCTCCTCGCCCGGCTTGAGCCAGGCCTGTGGCCAGACGCTGACCGCCAGGGTCTGGGCGTTACTGCATTCTTTTTCATCGATGCGTACGTTGCGGTTGAACTGGTTGCGCACCACCACCACGGCCACGTTGAACTGCGGGCCGGCATACCACTGGCTGCGCTCGGTGTTCAGTGCCAGCAGGTCTCGGGTGCCGCACAAGGTGTTCAGGCCCAGGGGCATCGGCGCCGCCTTGAAGGCTGTGGGCACTTGCCCGGTGACGAGGTGAGCCAGGGTGCTGGTGATGTCGCTGCGCTTGATCACCGGTTGATGCTCGGCATAACGCCTGGCCAGTGGTTTGAGTGCGGCCTGCAGTTCGGCCTGGTCTGCCTGGGGCAGGTAACGCGAAGGGTCGGCCTGATCGCCGATCACCCGGGGTGTCAGGATAAACAAGCGTTCGCGCCGGTTGTTCTGGCGCTCGGTAGAGGAAAACAGGGCCTTGCCCAGCAGCGGGATGTCCCCCAGCAACGGCACCTTGTTCTGCTTGTCGGTGCTTTCGGTGACATGGAACCCACCGACCACCAGTGAGCGTTTCTCTGCCATCACGGCCTGGGTGCTGACCTTGCCCCGGCGTACATCGGGGCCGATGCGCTCGGGGTTGGACTCGTCGAAATTGCCGTCCTCGATATCCACTACCAGGTGGATCTGGTGGTTGCCGCGGGTGGTGATTACCCTGGGTACTACCTGGAAGCTGGTGCCCACGGTAATCGGCAGGACAGTCGCCACTTCTGTGCCGGCAGTGAGGTACTGGGTGCGGTTGAAGTCAATGACCGCCGGTTGGTTTTCCAGGGTCAGGACCGAGGGGTTGGACACCATGGTCGCCAGGCCACGTTGCTCCAGTGCGCGCACGTCGGCATAGAAACGGTCGCGGTTTTCGATCGACAGCTGCGATGAGGTGCCGGGCGCCATATTCACGCCGCCACGGAAGCGGCTGTTCTGGAAACCCCAGTTGACCCCGAATTCCCGCAGTTGAGTGCGCTCGATGTCGAGGATGATCGCATCGATTTCCACCAGCTTGCGGGCCACGTCGAGCTGGCTGATCAGCTCGCGGTACATCACCTGGCGTTCCGGCAGGTCGTAAATCAGGATGGCATTGTTGCGCACATCGGCTTCGACGCGGATTTTGCTGGTAGACACCGGTGCCCGCGGGGAGAGCGTCGTGGCGGCGTCCAACTGCCCCGGGTTCGTTGCCTGGCCGAGCATTTGCCCCAGCATCGGGTTGCCCAGGCGGGGAATGGCCGGGGTTATGGGCGAGGGTTGGGATGGGGAGGCGGGGCGTGGGCCCAGCCCCGAAAGCGCCGGGGCCGGGCGAGGCTCCAACAGGCCCCGCAACATGCTGGCAACGCCTGGGATGGTGAGCTTTTCGCCACGATAATCAATCTGGCGATCCGCCGCGTTGGCGAACTTCAGCGGGTAGCTGAGGACGCTCTGCTTTTCCTCGGGAGACTTGCGCTGGCTGCTGAATTGCTTGATCTGTTCGATATAGCGCTTGGGCCCGGAGACCAGCACGACGCCGTCATCAGGCAGTTCACCCCAGCCGAAACGACTGTCCAGCAGGCCGATATCGGTCAATGCGCGCTTCAGGTCAGCGATGGTTTCGGACGAAACCTCCAGGCGCGCAGACTCTTGTTGGTCCAGGGTACTGATGTACAGGGTGTTGTTGTACAGGTACCACTGGAAGCGATGCTCTACACCCAGCCTGTCGAGCAGCGACTGCGGGGTATTGGCGCGTATCTTGCCATTGACGTTGCCTTCCAGCGGGCCGTCGACTTGCAGTTGCGTCCCAAACGTCTGGGCGAAGTCTTCCAGCACGTCCCGCAGCGGCTTGTGCTCGGCCTCATACGCATAGGCGGTGTTCTTCCATTCACTGGGGACGGCCGCCAAGGTGCTTTCCAGCGGCGCCAGCAGCCAGGGCAGTACGATCAGGCAGCGCCAATGGACTCGTTTTGTATGGCTGGCAAGCGAGTCGGCACGCAAGCGGTTGGGCTCGTGGTTGTTGTTATACATGGAGAATTCTCTGAGTTAGGACGGCAGCACGCGAAGGGAGGTCGGTAGGGGGCTGCGGATCGGAGTCGTGACGCGCGCGACGATGGCGCGCCAGGTGTCGCGTTGGTTGAGCAGGGATTCGAGGTCGGCAAGCAGCGGCTCGAGACCGTGGTTTGCCGGCACCCGTTGGAGCAGCCACAGTGCGCCGTTGGCCGGCGCCTGGGCGAGCGCACCTTTGAAGTGACTCAGGCTGGCGCGTCCCGGGCGTGTCCAGTTTCCCAGCCGCGTGTTATCCGGCCGATGCCCGGTCAACTGGACACTGAGCAGCATCACGCCGGCCTGGCGTCTCAGGACGATTTCATCATCATCCTCGAACAGGTTGAGCTGCTCCTTGTGGCTGCTCAACCAGCGCGTCAAGGCCTCTCTCAACTTACTGCACACCATCAATGGCGGTTTTCAACAGCATGTGGTTAACACGGCTATGTTCATTGACGGCGACATCGGAGTGGTGCCTCTTGAACATCAGTTGGTAAAACAAGTTCGTGTCTTCCGGCGTGCTTGCGGCCTCTTTCGCCGCGGCGTTGTAATTGAGCCTGTCGCTCTGGGTTTCTCTGAGAAGTTGCTGTTTAAAACCGTTATTGAAGTCCATGAGGATTCTCCTGCTGTGGGTTTTCTTGTGTGGTGTTGGGGGCAAAACGGTAGCGTCTATAACGTGTTTTTTCGGTGATGTTTAAGGCTGGATGCGGCTGGTTTATTGACTCGGATTGTTCAAAAAAACCTCGAACATGGAGCGCCAGTCGATACGAAAGTCTCCCTCGTCGGTTTTCAGTACCAGGGTTTGTGGTTTGACGGTGTCTTGCGGCTGGAGCTTCCAGAGCGTGACCCCGTGGCTTGCGAGGCACTGCCTTACGTCATCGAGTTCATGTGGGTGGCAGAGCAGTGTCGCGTGGACATGCGCGACCTGGCTGGCCAGCAGTTGCTTGATCAGGGCAGCCAGGCGCCTGGGCTCTATCGTCTCGTCGAGCAGGCTGCGAATTGCCTGGGTGACGACCGAGGTGGCGTACTGTTCGAGGCTGTCGCACATCTGCTGGCGGTCGCGCTCCCAGCGTTTGAGCTGGGCATCGGCGCGTTGCCAGAACTCACCTGCCGCCTGTTCCAGCAGCACGTCACACTGCGTCTGTGCCAGGCTTAACCGCTCATCTGCCTTGGCGTTGGCGCGACTCAGCAACTGGTTGGCCTGCGCAAAGTCCGCAAGGGTTTCCCGGGGGATCAAGGTGTGTGGCAGCCCGGGAGCGTCTCCGTGCAACGCCAGCTTTTGTCGACGCAGCATGGCTAGTTTCCTTGCCCGTTAAAGTCAGGAGGCGGGGCCTCGTTTGTCATCGCGGTAATGCGCCACACAACGGCTTGCCAAAGGGTGTTCAGCCGGCTGTGTCCGTTGTCGAAGGAGAAGGTTCTTGTTTCCATTTCGAGCACTCGCGCACACGGAAAGCGCAACCGAAGACGTTGCCAGGTAGCGGGTTTTACCCAACTGCGCAGCAACTGCAACGGATCGTCATCGGGTAAAAGCATGTCAGGGGGCAAAGCCTTGGAAAGACGCACGCACCACTGGTGATGATCGTCGCTCAAGGTTGCCGCCGCAGCCGAGTTGAAGGTGCCATGAATCAATACGAGCATCAGGTTGAGCTGCGCCGCCGAGGCGAGCACCAGCCGCAGCACCGTGGGGTGCGGTGCTGGAGGCAGGCAGGGGACAATCCCCCCTGGCGTGCCTGCCACCAGCCGCCGGCTGTGAAAAAGTGCATTGATCGCGGCGTGCTTGTCGACGGTCCTCCAGTCTTCGTGGGAGGCACCCCAGGGAAATGCCCACCATTGAGCCCAGGCCAGGTGCTCATGTGTCGGCTGATCCGCGCTGGCTGTCATGGGCGCGCCGTCGAGCCGTCAGGTGCTGGTATCCCTTGCGGGCGTTGCTGTTGGCGATTGCGCATGAACAGCAAGGCAACCACGAGCAACACCAGGGCGACCAGCGAGAAGACAACCGTGGCTCGCCAAAACCCGAGGTCGTCGGCGGGTATCAGAAAAGGCCCGAAATAGGCCAGGCGTTGTTGTTCCTGATAAGCCGTCGCGGGTACGAATGTCACCGTGAGTTTTTGTGAGTTATCCACGGCCGTGGTCATGCCCGGGAGGCTGCTGGCGACCATTCTGCGCACCCGGGCGCGGATATTGTCGGGGTCAAGCCGTGGGTCGTGCTTGATGAACACCGACGCGGATGCCGGTTGTACAGGTTCTCCCGGCGCAATGCGCTCGGGCAGCACGACGTGTACCCGGGCGATGATGACCCCGTCGATGTTGGATAAGGTGGCCTCCAGTTCCTGGGACAAGGCGTAGATGTAGCGTGCCCGCTCTTCCAGGGGCGTTGAGATGACGCCTTCCTTGCGAAACGTGTCCCCCAGGGTGGTACGCGCGACTTTGGGCAGCCCGGCGGCTTCCAGGGTGCGCACGGCACGACCGATGTCGTTTGCATTCACCGCCACGACAACACCGTCTTTGGCCGGGATTTTTTGGGCTCGAATATGCTTGTCGGCCAGCTCCGCGATGACCTCATTGGCTTCTTGTTCAGATAGCTGGCGATGAAGTTCGACGCGGTCACTGCAACCGCTCAGCAGGACCAGCAACGACAACAGAAATGCGACAGGCAGGCGCGCGATCATGTCGGTCTACTGCAGGTTGCTGATTTTTTCGATGCATTGGGATGTTTTGCCAACACCCTTCACTAGAACGTGTGTCAGCAACAACGTGTTGGACAGGTGGCTGGGGTACTGACTCATCTCTTTTTCGTTATCTTTTTTGCTGAACGCCAATAGGCTTTTCGACATACGCCGCGTGCTGTCCGTCAGCACGCCTGAGGCCTGCGACAAGATGTTCGAGTTGGGCTGTCTATCTGCTGCACCCATTGGTTGCGCGGCAGACTCAAGCGCGGAGCTGAAAAAACTAACATCGCTGCTGGGGGCTGACGCCTCAGGTGTCTTGTAAGTGGCGTTCGAGCTGCCATGCGCTAAACCAAAGACTTCTTTAATTTGCATATAGAACCTAGTGCGTAATATGAAGGTTGGCGTGGTTTACGACAGCGGTTCTCGATAAGCCACCGCTATGTTCCTGGGTGTAATCACCTCCTCGATAAGTGACTCGAGGAGGTGATGTTCTTATCGGTAGTTCTCGGCGACGGCTTTGAGCATCGTTGCCTTGCGCGCTTGTCGGTTTTGTTCCGCTGTCTGTAGCTGGTCGGCTTGCGATTGTTGCAATATATCTTCCATGCCACCGCTCAGGCGACTGTTGGAACCAAGCATGTCTGAAGAGTTGTTATTCATTTGTGGGAAAAAGCTGTTTGGGTAACTTGAGGAAATGCTGGTCATAATTAAGTACTCCAAGGGTATGCAGGAATGTTTCAAATGGCTCACGGTGCATAGCATTAATACGGATAATAAAGGACGTTATCGGTATTCTCAGTACAGTGAGCTACACACTCTGTGGTAGATGGGAATGGAACGGTTCCTGATAACGCAGGCGTAGATAATTCAAATTGTTACGTTATTGGCGTTTGTTGTTGGGTGTCACTTTTGGCAACTATTTCCAGCTGTTTCATCCGGTAGTAGAGTGTGCGTCTGGCAACCCCCAGCTCAACGGCGACGGCCTCCACGTTATAGTCGTGGCGGCGTAACGACTCTTCGATCAGCGACCTTTCGATTTGATGCAAGCGTGCTTTCAGGGTGTTCAACTGCGGTTCTGAGCCAATGGCGTGTTCTGAAAAAGGCGGCAGGCCCAGTACGAAGCGCTTGGCGGTGGAGCGCAGTTCGCGCACGTTGCCCAGCCAGGAGTGACACAGTAATTGCTGGAGCAACGCGCTGGGCGCGCAGAGGGCAGGGCAGTCGAAGTGCTCCGCCTCTTGGCGGATCATGTTGAGGAACATCGGAATAATCCGGTCACGGCGCTCTCGCAGTGGCGGCAGCTTGATACAGACCACGTTCAGGCGAAAATACAAGTCGCGCCTGAATCCCCCTTGCTCGACCATTTCATGCAGCGAGTGCTGCGCAGACGCGATCACCCGCATGTCCACGGGGATAAACCGTGTCGACCCCAAGCGCTCGACGCCCCTGGACTCCAGCACCCTGAGCAGTTTGGCTTGCAGGGCAAGTGGCATGCTGTCTATTTCGTCAAGGTACAAGGTACCCAAGTGTGCTGCTTCGACAAAGCCTGCCCGTGATTGCATGGCACCGGTATAGGCACCGCTGTTGACGCCAAACAGCTGGCTTTCCGCCAGAGTTTCCGGAATGGCGGCGCAGTTGACGGCAACAAAGTTCCCCCTTCGCCCAGATAAGCGATGTACGCGCAGAGCGAGGGTATCTTTGCCCGTGCCGGTTTCCCCCAGCAAAAGAATATCGATGTTTAACGCCGCGGTATTATTGATAGTGGTTTCAATAGTTGGGCATTCAGTCAGCGGGTCATCTGTTTCAAACGTATGCTGATAGGAGGTCGACATGTTGCTGTTACTCCTATTGTTTACCGCGTCACTCCAGTGGGCGGGGTGTCCTTTCGAATAGGGGCAGTAAAACGGAAATGATCCAGTTTGTCATTAGTGTAAAAAGTGTGATGTAGATGTTTGCCGTGTGCGAAAAATTGAAGTGTGCCCGTTAAAGAATATTCAAGTAAGCGCTACTTGAAATTGCCTCGTTATAAGCCGGAATAATCTTAAAGTTAGCGAGAATTGTGTCTGTATATGCTTTTTCAGAGGGCGTCGTTTAACGTTGCTGCGTGTACTGACAGGGAAAAAGAGTTAATGGATGTTGCTGGAAGGGTATTGCTTAACAGGCAGAACCATCGCCCACAAAAAAGCCGATGCATGGCATCGGCTTTTTGTTTTGCGGCATAGGCCGCAGGTGATGCTTACACGTTAAAACGGAAGTGCATCACGTCGCCATCCTTGACGATGTATTCCTTGCCTTCCAGGCGCCATTTACCGGCTTCCTTGGCACCGGCTTCACCCTTGAACTGGATGAAGTCGTTGTAGGCGATGACTTCGGCGCGGATAAAGCCTTTTTCGAAGTCGGTGTGGATCACACCAGCGGCTTGCGGGGCTGTGGCGCCGACCTTGACGGTCCAGGCGCGTACTTCTTCAACACCGGCGGTGAAGTAGGTCTGCAGGTGCAGCATTTCGTAGCCGGCACGGATCACGCGGTTCAAGCCAGGCTCTTCCAGGCCCAGGGCCTCGAGGAACATGTCTTTCTCTTCGCCGTCTTCCAGCTCGGCAATTTCCGCTTCGATCTTGTTGCACACCGGAACAACGATGGCGCCTTCTTCTTCGGCAATGGCCAGGACCACGTCGAGCAGCGGGTTGTTCTCGAAACCGTCTTCAGCCACGTTGGCGATGTACATCACCGGCTTGGTGGTCAGCAGGTGGAAGCCCTTGATCACGGCCTTTTCGTCGGCGCTCATGCTCTTCATCAGGCTGCGTGCCGGCTTGCCCAGGGTGAAGTGAGCAATCAGCTGCTCCAGCAAGGCTTTCTGGACCACTGCGTCTTTGTCGCCGCCCTTGGCGTTACGCGTGACCTTTTGCAGTTGCTTCTCGCAGCTGTCGAGGTCGGCGAAGATCAGTTCCAGGTCGATGATCTCGATGTCGCGTTTCGGGTCGACGCTGTTGGAAACGTGAATCACGTTCTCGTCTTCAAAGCAGCGGACCACGTGAGCGATGGCATCGGTCTCACGGATGTTGGCGAGGAACTTGTTGCCCAGGCCTTCACCTTTCGAGGCGCCGGCTACCAGGCCTGCGATGTCGACGAACTCCATGGTGGTCGGCAGGATGCGCTTTGGATTCACGATGGCCGCCAGGGCGTCCAGGCGTACGTCGGGCATCGGCACGATACCGGTGTTCGGTTCGATGGTGCAGAAGGGGAAGTTCTCCGCCGCAATACCGGATTTGGTCAGGGCGTTGAACAGGGTGGACTTGCCGACGTTAGGTAGGCCGACGATGCCGCAATTGAATCCCATGGTGTTTCCCCTCGGGTAAAGAGTCAGGCCTTCTGGCTGTGCAGGTTTTTCATCGCACGGTTCCATTCACCGGCGAAGATATCCGGCAGCACGCCGAGGGCAAAATCGATGCTGGCATCGAGTTTTTCCTGTTCGGCGCGTGGCGCACGACCCAGGACGAAATTTGAAACCATACTGGCAACGCCCGGGTGGCCAATGCCAAGCCGCAAGCGGTAAAACGTATTCTGATTGCCCAACTGCGCGATGATGTCGCGCAGGCCATTATGCCCGCCATGGCCGCCGCCTTGCTTGAGCTTGGCAACGCCGGGTGGCAGGTCAAGTTCGTCATGGGCCACCAGGATTTCTTCGGGTTTGATCCGGAAGAAGCCCGCAAGCGCCGCGACAGCCTGGCCGCTGCGGTTCATGTAGGTGGTGGGAATCAACAGACGAACATCCTGACCCTGGTGCGAAAAGCGCCCGGTCAGGCCAAAATATTTGCGCTCGGCCGTAAGGTTTACACCTTGGGCGGCGGCGATGCGCTCAACAAAAAGGGCCCCCGCGTTATGCCGGGTCTGTTCGTATTCGGCGCCTGGATTTCCCAGGCCAACGATCAGTTTAATGGCAGTCACGACAGGGGCCCTTCCTTTGGAGTTGTGGATAACATCGCCGTGGGTGCGGCGAAAGTGGACGAAAAACGCTTATCAACCGTTAGAGGCCAACTTCGCATTCTCGCCCGCTTTCTCGCTACGTTCCGGTCCGCGATGTTTCCTCAAGCTCCGGCATTACAGAGTGAATTACTCTGCAGCGCCTTCTTCAGCTTCTGGTGCAACGCGTGGAGCGTGTACGTTTGCAACAGCTTTGTCATCACCGTGAGCCAGTGCAACAAACTCAACGCCTTTAGGGGCCTTGAGGTCGGACAGGTGGATGATGTCGCCGATTTCAGCAGCCGACAGGTCGACTTCGATGAACTCAGGCAGGTCTTTCGGCAGGCAGCTAACTTCGATCTCAGCGGTAACGTGCGAGATTTCGCCGCCTTTCTTGATCGGAGCAGCTTCACCAACGAAGTGCACAGGCACGATAGCGGTCAGTTTCTGACCGGCTACTACGCGAACGAAGTCAGCGTGCAGCACGTGGCCTTTAGCTGGGTGACGTTGCAGTGCCTTGATGATGACGTTCTGCTTAGAGCCGCCAACGTTCAGCTCGATGATGTGGCTGTAGGCCGCATCGTTTTCGAGCAGTTTGGCAACTTCTTTGGCCAGCATGCTGATGGATTCAGGGGCTTTGTCGCCACCGTAAACTACAGCTGGAACCAGGCTTGCGAGACGACGCAGGCGGCGGCTCGCACCTTTCCCCAGGTCGGAACGCAGTTCAGCATTCAAAGTAAAATCGTTCATGTTGTATCTCCAAAATAACCACATTCGCCCTAGCGTTTGCGACCAGCGCTAAAGGCGATATGGGCAAAAAAGCCCCGCCCCAACAGAATGCTGGGGCGGGGCGCTTTTCGTCAGGTTGATGCCTAAGGTGTGACCCTTAACGGAACATCGCGCTGATCGATTCTTCGTTGCTGATGCGGCGAACCGCTTCGGCAACTACCGGTGCGATATCCAGTTGACGGATACGCGAACAGGCTTGAGCTGCAGCGGACAACGGGATGGTGTTGGTCACCACCAGTTCGTCCAGCATTGAGTTCTCGATGTTCTCGATCGCTCGGCCCGACAGCACAGGGTGTGTGCAGTAGGCGAAGACTTTTGCTGCTCCGTGCTCTTTCAAGGCTTTTGCCGCGTGGCACAGGGTGCCGGCGGTGTCGACCATGTCATCAACCAGAATACAGGTACGCCCTTCGACATCACCGATGATATGCATCACTTCAGAGTGATTGGCTTTCTCACGGCGTTTGTCGATGATCCCGAGATCAACGCCCAAGGATTTGGCAACAGCCCGTGCACGCACGACGCCACCAATGTCCGGGGACACGATCATCAGGTTTTCAAAGCGCTGGTCTTCGATGTCATCCACCAGAACGGGGGAGCCGTAGATGTTATCTACCGGAATATCGAAGAACCCCTGGATTTGGTCAGCGTGCAGGTCAACCGTGAGAACACGGTCGATACCTACCACGGTCAGCATGTCAGCAACGACTTTCGCGCTGATAGCTACACGTGCGGAACGCGGACGGCGATCCTGACGGGCATAACCAAAGTAAGGGATTACAGCTGTGATTCGAGTCGCTGAGGAGCGGCGGAAGGCATCAGCCATCACGACGAGTTCCATCAGGTTATCGTTGGTCGGAGCGCAAGTCGGCTGAATAATGAAGACGTCTTTACCGCGGACGTTTTCATTGATCTCGGCTGTAATTTCGCCGTCGGAGAATTTACCGACAGAGATGTCACCGAGAGGGATATGCAGCTGACGTACAACACGCCGAGCCAGATCGGGGTTGGCATTCCCCGTAAAGACCATCATCTTGGACACGCGCAGTACCTAGAGGCTGAGGGTAACCTGGATGAGTATAGAAAATGGCAGGGGCGGCTGGATTCGAACCAACGCATGGCAGGATCAAAACCTGCTGCCTTACCGCTTGGCGACGCCCCTGTATCTGTTGCAACGAGTACCCAGTACTCGGTTCCTTTAGAGCAGACTTTGCAGCTTGCGATGCAACATCGAAACGTTGCTTCCCTTTGCTACAAACCCTGTAAGGGTCTCTGTAAGAAGGGCCGAGACTTTATCAGCTTCAGCTTTGCTTGGGAAGCCCCCAAACACACAACTTCCAGTTCCGGTTAATTTTGCTTCGGTAAAATTACCTAACAAATTCAAAGCGTTACGTACATCTGGATAACGCCTTGCTACAACCGGTAAGCAGTCATTTCGACTGTTTCCCTTGGGAACGGGGCGCACTTTAATGGGAGGAGAGTTACGTGTCAACAGTGGATCTGAAAAAATTTCTGCTGTACTTACAGATACTTGCGGAACAAGCACGACATACCACGGCTCTTCGGGGTCTACAGGGGTGAGTTTCTCCCCCACGCCCTCGGCAAAAGCGGCGTGCCCACGCACGAAAACCGGGACGTCCGCACCCAGTGTCAGGCCCAGCGCCGCCAGGCGATCGTGGTCCCAACCCAGTTGCCACAAGTGATTCAAGCCGAGCAACGTCGTCGCGGCATTCGAGCTGCCGCCACCGATGCCGCCGCCCATGGGCAGGATTTTTTCGATCCAGATATCGATGCCCAATGGGCAACCGGATTGTTCCTGAAGTTTTTTCGCGGCCCTCACAATCAGGTTGCTGTCGTGAGGCACGCCTTCGAATTCGGTGTGCAGTTGAATCACGCCGTCATCGCGAACGGCGAAAGTCAGCTCATCGCCGTAGTCGAGAAACTGAAAAATAGTCTGCAATTCGTGATAGCCGTCTTCACGGCGACCGAGAATGTGCAGCATCAAATTCAGTTTGGCCGGGGAGGGCAGGGTCAGCCGTTGCGTGGTCATGTCACTGCCCCAGCTTGCGCGGTTGCCAGTCCTTGATCACCAGCGTGACGTCAAGGTCGGTGCCATGCAGCTTGATGCGCTCGGGCAGCCAGTAACCGTTCTGTTGCACATAGCTCAGGTACTCGACCTGCCAGCCATCCTGCTCCAGCGATGCCAGGCGGCTGTCGCCATTGAGGCTCAGGCGGCTTTTGCTGTCGGGTGCGGGAAGGCCGCGCACCCACCACACCAGATGCGATACGGGGAGTTTCCAGCCCATCTGTTCTTCCAGCAGGGCTTCCGGCGTCGGGGCCTCAAAGCGGCCCTGGTTGGCCACTTCCAGGCTGACCTGGCCCGGTCGGCCGGTCAGGCGCGCGGCACCACGGCCCAGCGGGCCAGACAGGCGAATATCGTAGTAGTCCTGGCGTTGCAGCCAGAACAAGGTGCCGCTGCCCGAATCCTTCGGCGCACGAATACCGACCTTGCCTTCAATCTGCCAGCCATCGAGGCTGCTCAGTTGATCCTTGTGCTGCTGCCATTGCGCCGGGTTGCCCGGGCCTTCGACAGATTCACGGGTGCCAAGGCCCGAACAGCCGGCGAGCAGGGCGATAAAGCTGAAAACGATGACGTGGCGCAAAAACATAGAATTAAAGGGTCTCGGATCCGGTCAGGCGCTTGATGGTGCTGCGCAGGATTGGGCTTTCGGGCTGTTCCTTGAGGAACTTCTCCCAGATTTGTCGCGCTTCACGCTGCTTGCCATTGGCCCAGAGCACTTCGCCCAGGTGCGCGGCCACTTCCTGGTCGGGGAAGCGCTCCAGCGCCTGGCGCAGCAAGCGTTCGGCTTCATCCAGGTTGCCCAGGCGGTAATTCACCCAGCCGAGGCTGTCGAGTACGGCCGGGTCTTCCGGGTTCAGCTGGTGAGCCTTTTCAATCAGCTCCTTGGCTTCGGCGTAACGCGTTGTACGGTCGGACAAGGTGTAACCCAGGGCGTTCAGTGCCATGGCGTTGTCCGGGTCACGCTTGATGATCAGGCGCAGGTCTTTTTCCATCTGCGCCAGGTCATTGCGTTTTTCCGCCTGCATGGCGCGGGTGTACAGCAGGTTCAGGTCGTCGGGGTATTGCAGCAGGGCTTGCTGGAGGATTTTCCAGGCGCGGTCGCCCTGCTTGTTGGCCGACAAGGTCTCGGCCTGGATCAGGTACAGCTGAATCGCGTAGTCCGGTTCGGCATCCCGTGCGGCAGCCAGGCGTTTTTCCGCCTCGTCGGTGCGGCCGTTGTTCATCAGGATGTCGGCCTGGCGCAGTTGCGCCGGCAGGTAATCATTGCCGGGGCCGACCTGGGCGTATTCAAGCAGCGCGGCCTGCGGGTCGTTGCGCTCTTCAGCGATACGGCCCAGGTTCAAGTGCGCTGAATCCACGTGGCTGTCGCGGGCGATCAAGTCTTCCAGGTAACCCTTGGCCTCATCCCATGCCTTGGCTTCCAGGCACACCAGCGCCAGGGAATAACGCAGTTCATCATCGTCCGGGTATTGCTGGACGAGGTTGGCGAACTGCACCTTGGCGTCTTCCATGCGGTCCTGTTCAACCAGCATGCGCGCATAGGTCAGCAGCAAGCGCTTGTCGCCCGGGTACTTCTTGATGCTTTTTTCCAGCAGGGGAATCGCTTCCTTGCCGCGGTTGAGGTTTTGCAGCAGGCGGGCACGCAGCAGGATCGGCGCGATTTCGCCATCCTCCGGCGGGTGTTGCTCCAGCAGCTTCAGGGCTGCCTCGGGCTCATCGTCCTGTTGCAGCAACAGCGCCTTGCCGAAAATCAGCTGGCTGTTGTTCGGGTGTTTTTGCAGCAGGCGGTCGAAACTCTTCATCAGGCCGTTGCGGGTGTCCTGATCGGTGTCGGCAGCCGACAGCGCGAGAAAGTCGAAATGCGTGTCGCCCTTGCCCTGCAGAACCTTCTCCATATACACCATGGAGTCGTCATAGCGCCCGGCGCGCGCCAGCTGAATTGCCGCCGCACGTTGCGCCTCGAGATCGTCCGGGGCGTTTTTCGCCCAGATCAGCGAGGAATCCAGGGCCGCCTGATCGGCGCCCAAGTACTCGGCGATGCGAAACGCCCGCTCCGAAATCCCCGGATCCTGGGTATTAATGGCCTGGGTCACGTAGTTATCCAGGGCAATGTCGAAACGATTGCGCTGGCCGGCCAGCTCCGCGCTCAACAGACTGAAGATCGTCTCTTCACTGAACGAGGAATAAACCTTGGGCTTTTCAGGGGCGGGGGTGCTGTCTTCTACCGGCGGCGTACCGTCCGGCGACACGGGTGCCATGGCCTGGCAGCCGCTGAGGAAGACAAAAGCAAGGAGCAACGCGGAAGATCTATTCATATAGGAAGAGGACGACTAACCTGCGGTCGGATCATCATGACACAAGCCTTCGGCCAAACATAACCGTGTAGGAGCGAGCTTGCTCGCGAAGAACCAGAGGACAACGCGTTTTATCCCGTAAGCCAGCGTTATCGTTTACGACCATCGCGAGCAAGCTCGCTCCTACAGATGGCCTTTATAGGCGTAAGCTACTAGGACAATAGCCTACGGTGGTTGTTCTGAATCATTCGAAGTAGGACAATTGTCGGCTTCCCGACATCATCAGCGATATTGAATGGCCTTCCTTGCACTCGGTATTAACCACAAGACTGCTTCTGTAGACGTGCGCGAGCGCGTGGCTTTTACGCCCGAGCAGTTGGTTGAGGCCTTGCAGCAGCTCTGCCGGCTCACCGACAGTCGCGAAGCTGCGATCCTTTCGACCTGTAATCGCAGCGAGCTCTATATAGAGCAGGAACATCTCTCAGCGGATGTGGTGCTGCGCTGGCTGGCCGATTACCACCATTTGAGCCTCGATGAGCTGCGCCAAAGCTCATATGTGCACGAAGAGGATGCGGCAGTTCGTCACATGATGCGCGTCGCTTCCGGGCTGGACTCGCTGGTGTTGGGCGAACCGCAGATTCTCGGCCAGATGAAATCGGCCTACGCCGTGGCCCGCGAGGCCGGGACGATCGGCCCGCTGCTGGGGCGCCTGTTCCAGGCCACCTTCAATTCTGCCAAGCAAGTGCGCACCGACACCGCCATCGGTGAAAACCCGGTGTCCGTGGCGTTTGCCGCGGTCAGCCTGGCCAAACAGATTTTCAGTGACTTGCAACGCAGCCAGGCCCTGCTGATCGGCGCCGGCGAGACCATCACCCTGGTCGCCCGTCACCTGCATGAACTGGGCGTGAAGCGCATCGTGGTTGCCAACCGCACTCTGGAGCGCGCCAGCATCCTGGCCGAGCAGTTCGGTGCCCATGCGGTGTTGCTTTCCGACATCCCGGCCGAACTGGTGCGCAGCGATATCGTCATCAGCTCCACCGCCAGCCAGTTGCCGATCCTCGGTAAAGGCGCGGTGGAAAGCGCCCTTAAACTGCGCAAGCACAAGCCGATCTTTATGGTGGATATCGCGGTTCCCCGGGATATCGAGCCTGAAGTTGGCGAGTTGGACGACGTTTACCTCTACAGTGTCGACGACCTGCACGAAGTGGTCGCCGAAAACCTCAAGAGTCGCCAGGGTGCTGCCCAGGCCGCCGAGGAAATGGTCAGCACCGGCGCCGACGATTTCATGGTGCGCCTGCGTGAATTGGCGGCGGTAGACGTGCTCAAGGCCTACCGTCAGCAAGGCGAACGCCTGCGCGACGAGGAATTGATCAAGGCCCAGCGTATGCTCGCCAACGGCAGCAGCGCCGAAGACGTGCTGATGCAACTGGCGCGCGGCCTGACCAACAAATTGCTGCACGCTCCCAGTGTTCAGTTGAAAAAGCTTACCGCTGAAGGCCGCCTCGATGCGCTGGCCATGGCCCAGGAACTCTTTGCCCTCGGTGAGGGCGCGACAGAAAGCTCTTCGGATAAAAAACCGCAATGAAAGCGTCACTGCTCAATAAACTGGACGTCCTTCAGGACCGTTTCGAAGAACTGACCGCCTTGCTTGGCGATGGCGAGGTCATCTGCGATCAAACCAAGTTCCGCACCTATTCCAAGGAATACGCGGAAGTTGAACCGATTGTGCGCACCTATACCCAGTTGCTCAGGGTTCAGGCCGACCTCGAAGGCGCCCAGGCGCTGCTCAAGGACAGCGACCCGGACATGCGCGAAATGGCCGTTGAAGAAGTGCGTGAAGCCAAGGACAAGCTGATCGACCTGGAAGGCGACCTGCAACGCATGCTGCTGCCCAAGGACCCCAACGACGGGCGCAACGTGTTCCTCGAAATCCGCGCCGGTACCGGCGGTGACGAGGCGGCGATTTTCTCCGGCGACCTGTTCCGCATGTATTCGCGCTATGCCGAACGTCGTGGCTGGCGCGTCGAGATCCTGTCCGAGAACATCGGTGAGCACGGCGGCTATAAAGAAGTCATCGCCCGGGTTGAAGGCGAGAATGTCTACGGCAAGCTGAAGTTCGAGTCTGGCGTGCACCGTGTGCAGCGGGTTCCGGCGACGGAATCCCAGGGCCGTATCCACACCTCGGCGTGCACCGTGGCCGTGTTGCCCGAGCCGGACGAGCAGGAAGCCATCGAGATCAACCCGGCGGACCTGCGGGTCGACACCTACCGCTCATCGGGCGCGGGTGGCCAGCACGTCAACAAGACTGACTCCGCGATTCGTATCACTCACCTGCCTTCGGGCATCGTGGTGGAGTGCCAGGAAGAACGTTCCCAGCACAAGAACCGTGCGCGGGCCATGTCCTGGCTGTCGGCCAAGCTCAACGACCAGCAGACCAGCGCCGCCGCCAATGCAATTGCCAGCGAGCGCAAGTTGCTGGTGGGTTCGGGCGACCGTTCCGAGCGTATCCGTACGTACAACTTTGCCCAGGGCCGGGTCACCGACCACCGCGTCAACCTGACGCTGTACTCCCTGGATGAAATCCTTGCCGGTGGCGTTGATGCGGTCATCGAGCCATTGTTGGCCGAATACCAGGCCGACCAGCTTGCGGCGATAGGTGAATAAATGACCATTATTGCCAGCCTGCTGCGCGCCGCCGACCTCCCGGACTCGCCCACTGCGCGCCTGGACGTGGAATTGTTGCTGGCCGCTGCCTTGGGCAAGTCCCGTAGCTACCTGCACACCTGGCCAGAAAAAATCGTCAGCAGCGAAGCCGCACTGACCTTTGCCGACTACCTGCAACGCCGCCGCACCGGCGAGCCCGTGGCCTACATCCTTGGCCAGCAAGGTTTCTGGAAGCTCGACCTGGAGGTGGCTCCGCACACGCTGATCCCTCGTCCGGAAACCGAGATGCTGGTGGAGGCCGCCCTGGAATTGCTGCCGGCCACGCCTGCCAAAGTCCTCGACCTGGGCACCGGCAGCGGCGCGATTGCCCTGGCCCTGGCCAGCGAACGCCCGGCCTGGCAAGTGACGGCCGTCGACCGCGTGCTGGAAGCCGTGGCCCTGGCCGAACGCAACCGCCAGCGCCTGCACCTCAATAACGCCACGGTGCTGAACAGCCATTGGTTCAGCGCCCTCGAAGGCCACACCTACAACCTGATCATCAGCAACCCACCGTATATAGCCGACACCGACCCTCACCTGGTGGCCGGTGATGTGCGCTTTGAACCGGCCAGTGCACTGGTGGCCGGGCACGACGGCCTGGACGACCTGCGGCTGATCATCGCCCAGGCGCCTGCGCACCTCGACGCTGCAGGCTGGTTGTTGCTGGAACACGGTTACGACCAGGCACCGGCGGTACGCGACCTGCTGCTGGGCGAGGGCTTCGAAGACGTCCACAGCCGCATCGACCTGGGCGGCCACGAACGCATCACCCTGGGGCGCCGCCCGTGATGAATGATCAGGAGCTGTTGCGCTATAGCCGACAGATTCTGTTGCAGCATGTCGACATCGAAGGCCAGTTGCGCCTCAAAAGCAGCCGCGCGCTGATCGTCGGGCTCGGTGGCCTCGGTTCGCCGGTGGCGCTGTACCTGGCGGCGGCAGGTGTGGGTGAGTTGCATTTGGCGGATTTCGACACCGTCGACCTGACCAACCTGCAACGCCAGATCATCCATGACACCGACAGCGTCGGCCTGAGCAAGGTCGACTCGGCGATTCGCCGCCTGAGCGCGATCAATCCTGAAATTCTGCTGCTCGCCCATCGCAGCGCGCTGGATGCCGATTCCCTCGCGGCCGCCGTGGCGGCAGTCGATGTGGTGCTCGATTGCAGCGACAACTTCTCCACCCGCGAGGCGGTCAACGCTGCGTGTGTCGCTGCCGGCAAGCCGCTGGTCAGCGGCGCGGCGATTCGCCTCGAAGGCCAGTTGTCGGTGTTTGACCCGCGCCGCCCCGAAAGCCCCTGCTACCACTGTTTATATGGGCATGGCAGCGAGGCCGAACTGACCTGCAGCGAAGCCGGCGTCATCGGCCCGCTGGTGGGGTTGGTCGGCAGCCTGCAAGCCTTGGAAGCCCTGAAGTTGCTGGCCGGTTTCGGCGAGCCGCTGGTAGGAAGGCTGTTGTTGATTGACGCGCTGACCACGCGGTTCCGTGAGCTGCGGGTCAAGCGCGACCCCGGTTGCAGTGTGTGCGGTAGCCAACATGGTTAAGGACGCGCCGATTGGTGTGTTCGACTCCGGTGTCGGCGGCCTGTCGGTGCTGGACGAAATCCAGCGCCTGCTGCCACGTGAGTCGTTGCTGTACGTGGCAGATTGCGGGCACATCCCCTACGGCGAGAAAACCCCGGCATTCATCCTTGATCGCTCGCGACGAGTGGCGCAGTTTTTCCGTGAGAAGGGCGCCAAAGCCTTCGTGATTGCCTGCAATACGGCGACTGTTGCGGCGGTCGCTGACTTGCGCCAGGACTACCCCGACTGGCCGCTGGTAGGCATGGAGCCTGCCGTTAAACCCGCCGCCGCCGCGACCCGCAGTGGCGTGGTCGGCGTGCTGGCAACCACCGGCACCCTGCAAAGCGCCAAGTTCGCTGCCTTGCTCGACCGCTTTGCCACCGATGTACGGGTGATCACCCAGCCATGCCCTGGCCTGGTGGAGTTGATCGAGACCGGCGACCTGGGCAGCCCGGCCCTGCGCCTGTTATTGCAACGCTACGTCGAACCGCTGATTGCCGCCGGTTGCGACACCATCATCCTTGGCTGTACCCACTATCCCTTCCTCAAGCCATTACTCGCCGAGATGCTCGCGCCGACGATCATTTTGATCGATACCGGTGCGGCAGTAGCGCGTCAATTGCAGCGCCTTTTGAGTGATCGCGAACTGCTGGCCACCGGTAATCCGCAGCCTGCTCAGTTCTGGACCAGCGGCGATCCACAGCATCTAAGAAATATCCTACCGACCCTATGGAAATCTCCTGGCGTTGTGCGTAGTTTTGGCGTGTGAAAAAAACGTGAAATAACGCGTTTATCCGCTGAACTTCTGGCTACGCGGCAGCTTCTATAGCAAGTTAGCCGGTACAAAATCATACAACTTCGTTCGGAAAGGATGTTTCTTATGAAGCGCTTATTCTGTTTGGCTGCGATTGCGGCCGCAATGTTGGGGCACTCTTTTACAGCACAGGCGGCGGGCCTGGAGTTTGGAGTGGGGAGCACGAGCGATTCGACCATGACTTATCGGTTGGGGTTGACCTCGGATTGGGACAAAAGCTGGTGGCAGAGCAGCACCGGTCGCCTGACAGGGTACTGGAGCGGTGCCTATACCTATTGGGAAGGTGACGAGCGCGCGGGGGCCAGCAGCCTGTCGTTCGCGCCGGTATTTGTGTATGAATTTGCCGGGGAAAAGGTAAAGCCGTACATCGAAGCGGGGATTGGCGTGGCGGTGTTCTCGCGCACACGTCTTGAAGACAACAACATCGGCCAGGCTTTCCAGTTTGAAGACCGACTGGGCTTTGGCCTGCGCTTTGCCGGCGGGCATGAGGTGGGCATTCGGGCCACCCATTACTCCAATGCCGGGATCAGCAGCAATAACGATGGTGTCGAGAGCTATTCGCTGCACTACACGATGCCGCTGTAACTCTCAAGAACACCGCAAACCCCCTGTAGGAGCTGGCTTGCCAGCGGTGCAGGCACCTCGGTGCATCAGTTACACCGAGTTGATGCTATCGCCGGCAAGCCAGCTCCCACAGTTGATCTATATCGGTTTCAAAATCAGCGATATACCGTCGCAATCCCCTGGCGCTCGTCAATACACTCCGGCGCGCCCATCTCGAATTCCCGGCAGATCAGCGGCCGCTTCTCGTAAATCGTGCACATCATCGTGTCGCGATCCAGCGCCGCGCACCAACCGTCATCCAGGCGCAGCATGACTTCGCCGCCCCAATCGTCGGTATCGATAAAGCGATCAGGCACGCCGGTATCGGTGATCAGCATCACTTCCAACTGGCAGCAGCACGCGGCGCAGGTGGAGCAGGTGACGGCGGGTTCGGCGATTTGTGTGTGGGGGATGTTGGTCATAGGCGCGCAGTGTAAGGCAAGCGGCTTACGTGTGTGTGAAAGGCCTGACGGACGTCAGTGTGACAACTGCCTGGCGACCCAGTGCAGCAAGGGGAATATCATCCCCCAGAGTAACGCCAGGCCGATGAAGGTCGGCACGGTGGCGTAGCCGAAACTGACGCCGGCCAATTGGCTGCCCGCGTAATAAGACAGCGGCCCGCCCACTGCGCCCAACAGACTGGCGCGCCACCAGGGCTGTGCGCTCCAGGCCAGGCAATGGCGCAGCGTGGTCGCCAGCAATGCCCACAACAGGATCAGCCACAAAGGCGCCAGCGGCCCGGGCAGGCTGAAATGGAACACCCCAAATGCGCGCAGTGAGGTGTCGATCACTGTGCCTAAAAGGGTGACCGCAAGCATCACCTGGCCCTCCTCTGACCACGAACTTATCCACAGCAGATGGACCGCCAGCACGGCCAATCCCACCAACAGCCACAGGCTATCGCCGCCCAGCACACAGGCAAACCAACCGCACTGGAACAGCACGGCATTCGCCAGCGGTTTAAGCATCAAAGCGCCCGAGCAACGGTTGGGTCAGCGCCGCCGGCTTGGCCAGGAGCATTTGCGCGGTGCCGATGGTGCGCTCCATAAAGCCGCCTTCGCAGTAGCACAGGTAAAACTCCCACAGCCGCAGGAAGTATTCGTCGTAGCCCATTTCTGTCAGACGGCCATGGGCTCGGCGAAAGTTCTCGTGCCACAGGCGCAGGGTTCGCGCGTAGTGCAGGCCGAAATCCTCCATGTGCAGCAGGTTCATGTCGGTGTCGCGGCTGATCACCTCCAGCATCTTCTGCACGCAGGGCAGGGCGCCGCCGGGGAAGATGTAGCGCTGGATGAAATCCACACTGTTCTTGGCCTGCTCGTAGCGCTGCTCACGAATGGTGATGGCTTGCAGCAACATCAGGCCGTTGCCCTTGAGCAACTGCGCACACTGTTTGAAATAGGTGGGGAGGAAGCGATGGCCCACCGCTTCGATCATCTCGATCGATACCAGCTTGTCGTATTGCCCGGTCAGGTCGCGGTAGTCCTCCAGCAGCAGCGTCACCTGATTCTGCAAACCCAGGGCCTCGATGCGTTTTTCGGTGTAGGCAAACTGTTCCTTGGACAAGGTGGTGGTGGTGACCTTGCAGCCATACTGCTGCGCCGCGTAAATCGCCATGCTGCCCCAGCCGGTGCCGATTTCCAGCAGGTGGTCCGACGGTTTCAGTGCGAGTTTCTGGCAGATGCGCTCCAGCTTGTTCAGCTGCGCCTGTTCCAGGGTGTCATCGGCGGTAAGGAACTGCGCCGCCGAATACATCATGGTCGGGTCGAGGAATTCTTCGAACAGGTCATTGCCCAGGTCGTAGTGGGCGGCGATGTTTTTCTGCGAACCCTTGCGCGTATTGCGGTTGAGCCAGTGCAGGCCCTGGGTGAAGGGCCGTGCCAGTTTGGCCAGGCCGCCTTCGAGTGCATCCAGCACGTCGAGGTTGCTGACCATCACGCGCACTACGGCGGTCAGGTCCGGGCTGCTCCAGTAACCATGGATAAATGCCTCGCCCGCGCCGATGGAACCGTTGGCCGCCACCAGGCCCCACACGGCGGAGTCGAGTATCTGGATTTCCCCCAGCAGGTGCGCTTCCCGTGCGCCGAAGACTTGCCGTTCGCCATCCTCGACCACCACCAACTGGCCGTGGCGCAATTGGCCGAGCTGGCGCAACACCGCTTTGCGCAGCAGCGCAGCGGTCATGCCGTTGACGTTCAAGCGGTTGGATTTGACCGATAAGCTAGGGGATTTCATGGCGGCGATCCTTGGTATACCCGACTGCGGTGCGAGAGGCGCCTTCGGCGGCGTGATGGGGAAAAATCGGCGTGCGTTTAAGCAGCAGGCGCAAGGCCTGCCAGTAAATTGCGAGGCAGGTCTTGGCGGTCATCCACGGGAAGCGCCACAGGTAGCGGTGCAGGCTGGCGCGGTTCAAGGCTTCGCGTTGCAGGCTTAACGTGGCGTCGAAGACTTTCAGCTCGCCCTGCCAATCGGCCATGTGCACGCCGAGTTTGGCGGCGGGCGGGCTGAAGCTCATGCGGTATTCGAGGTCGCGGGGCAAAAACGGCGAGACATGAAACGCCTTGGCCACGGCGAAGTGCTGATGCTCGCCGGCAGGCAACGCCTGGGCCGGCAGCACGTAGTGATAGCGCTCGCGCCACGGGGTGTTGGTCACTTCACAGAGGATCGCGGCCAGCGTTCCATCGGCCTCGAAACAGTAGAAGAAACTCACCGGGTTAAAGGCCAGGCCCCAACTGCGGGCCTGGGTCAGCAGGCAGATTACGCCCGAGGGGATGCGCCCCAGGGCCTTGCCAACTTCTTGGCGTACGGCATCGGTCAAACTCATGCCGTGACGGGTAAATTCACGCAGGTAGTCCTGCTGGCGAAACGCGAACGGCGCCCAGCGGTCGCCCGCCAGTGGCGACAAGCCGAACACTTCGTTTTGTTCGCTGAGGTCCAGGTACAAAAGGCCGATCCGGTAGCGGAAGGCATGGCCCTTGGGCACAAACCGCCGGTGGGCGATCCAGCCGCTGTACAGGGCGCTGTTCACAGGACTTCCCCGAACGCCTTGGCCACGCGCAACGCGCTGACCACGCCGTCTTCGTGAAAACCGTTGGCCCAATAGGCGCCGCAATAATAGGTGTGCTGCGCGCCATGCAATTCTTCCCAGCGCGCTTGCGCGGCCACGGCGGCCAGGCTGTATTGCGGGTGGGCGTAGGTGTAGCGGGCCAGGACTTTGAGCGGGTTGATCATCGCCGTCTGGTTCAGGCTCACGCAAAAAGTGGTGGCGCTGTCGATGCCTTGCAGGATGTTCATGTCGTAGGTCACGGCGGCCTGTTTTTGCGCACTGCCGTCCAGGCGGTAATTCCAGCTGGCCCAGGCCAGTTTGCGGTCGGGCAGTAACCGGGTGTCGGTGTGCAGCACTACGTCGTTGTCGGCATAGGGCAGGGCGCCGAGGATCTGCTGCTCGGCCAGGCTTGCATCACCCAGCAGTGCCAGCGCCTGGTCGCTGTGGCAAGCGAACACCACTTTATCGAATGGCTCACTGCCGGCGGCGCTGTGGACAACTGCACCGATGGGGGTGCGCTCAACCCGGGTGACCGGGCAATTGAGGCGAATCTTTTCGCGAAACGAGGCGGTCAGCGGCGCGATATATTGGCCGGAACCGCCTTCGATCACGCACCACTGCGGCCGGTTGCTCACCGACAACAAGCCGTGGTTCTTGAAGAACCGCACAAAGAATTGCAGGGGAAAGCCAAGCATGTCCGAAAGCGACATCGACCAGATCGCCGCACCCATCGGCACGATGTAATGCTGGATAAACCGCTGGCCGTAGCCGCCGGCCTGCAGGTACTCGCCCAGGGTCATTTCGGCGCTGATGCGTTGCTCTTGCAGGTCCAGCGGCGCCTGGCGGTTGAAACGCAGGATGTCGCGCAACATGCCCCAGAACCCCGGCGACAGGATATTGCGACGCTGGGCGAACAGGCTGTTGAGGTTGTTGCCGTTGTACTCGAACCCGGCGCCCGGGTCGCACACCGAAAAGCTCATCTCGGTGGGCTTGAACCTCACGCCGATCTGCCCCAGCAGCTTGATGAAGTTGGGGTAGGTCCAGTTGTTGAATACGATAAAACCGGTGTCTACCGCATAGCCTTTGCCATCAACCGTGACATTCACCGTGTGGGTGTGCCCGCCGATGCGATCACCGGCTTCGAACAGGGTGATGTCGTGGCGGCGACTGAGCAGATAGGCGCTGGTCAGCCCGGCAATGCCGCTGCCGATAATGGCGATCTTCACAGGTCGTCCTTCTTCGGCGGCGGGCTACGCAGCATGCGTTTGCCGATGATCAGCTTGGCGCGGTTCGGCAGTTTCGACAGCGGCCACATCGCGGCAATGAACAGGGCGGGGAAGGCAATTTCCAATGGGCGGGTTTGCAGCTTGGCGAAAATATGCCGTGCGGCCTTGTCCGCCGGCCAGCTCAAGGGCATGGGGAAATCGTTGCGTGCGGTCAGCGGCGTATCGACAAACCCCGGGCTGACCACAGTCACGTCAATGCCTTCGGGCGACAGGTCGATGCGCAGGGATTCGAACAAGTAACGCAGGCCTGCCTTGGAGGCGCCATAGGCTTCTGCCCTGGGCATCGGCAGGTAGGTCACGGCGCTGGCAACGCCGACCAGGTGAGGAGTATGACCTGCGCGCAAGAGCGGCAGGGCGGCCTCGATGCAGTAACTGCTGGCCAGCAGGTTGGTGCGTACTACGTGTTCGATGATCGAGGAATCGAACTGCCGGACGTCCACGTATTCGCAGGTGCCGGCGTTAAGAATTACGGTGTCCAGCGAGCCCCAGGCCGCGGCGATATGCTCGCCGATTTCGCGCACGGTCTGGCTGTTGGTCAGGTCGCCTGCCACCACCAGCACTTGCCCGGGGTACGCCTGCGCGAGCTCGTCCAGCGGCGCTTTGGAGCGGGAGCTGACGGCCACATGGGCGCCGCTGCCGAGCAGCGCCTTGGCCAGCTCGGCACCGATGCCACTGCTGGCGCCGGTCAACCAATAACGCCGTGGAGGTGTAAGGCTCATCCCATTCTCCTTTTCAGCCAACTGACCACGCCGCCGAGGACCGGCACGTGTTCGTACAGCAATGCACCTGCGTCGAAATAATCCCGGTGGCAATACACCTTGTCGCGCCACAGCAAGTGCGAACAGCCTTCGACGCGAATCACCTCACCCTTGGCCAGGCGCGGGTGGCAGAAGCTCATTTTCCAGCGCAGGTAACCTTCGCCTTCTGCCACCTGGTCGAAACCGTGGAAGTCGAAGCGCAACTGGGTGACGTTGTCGTACAGCTCGGCGAAGTAGCGGTGCAGCGCCGGTAACCCGTGCACCTCGTGCAGCGGGTCGGTGAAGCTGATGTCCTGGCTGTACAGGCTGTCGAGCAGGTGCAGGTTGTGTTTGTCCACACTGGCAAAGGCTTGGGCAAACCTGCGCAGGAAATCACTCATGGCTGCCTCCGGCTGCCTGGCGTGAAGGCAGGCTGCGGAAGGCGGCGAGGGCGCGCTCGCGAGACTTTTTCAGGTCGACAATAGGACGAGGATAGTCGGCCACGCCAAACAGGCCGCCCATGGCGTCGGGGTTGTGTACTTCTTTTTTGTTCAACGTCGCCAGTTGCGGCAGCCAGTGCTTGATGAATACGCCTTCGCCGTCGAATTTTTCCGACTGGCTCAAGGGGCTGAAAATTCGGAAATACGGTGCCGAATCGGTGCCGGTGGAGGAGCTCCACTGCCAGCCGCCGTTGTTGGCCGCCAGGTCGCCGTCGATCAGGTGGCGCATGAAAAAGCGCTCGCCCTCACGCCAGTCGATCAGCAGGTTTTTGGTCAGGAACATCGCCACCACCATGCGCAGGCGGTTGTGCATCCAGCCGGTTTCCAGCAATTGGCGCATGGCCGCATCGATAATCGGCAGGCCGGTGCGTGCTTCCTGCCAGGCCTTCAGGTCCTGCGGGCTGTGGCGCCAGGCCACGGCTTCGGTCTCCGGGCGGAACGCGCGATGGCGCGAGACCCGTGGGTATCCCACCAGAATATGCTTGTAGAACTCGCGCCACAGCAGCTCGTTGATCCAGGTGATGGTGCCCACATCGCCGCTTTCGAATTCACCCTGGTTGCTTTGCAGCGCGGCGTGCAGGCATTGGCGCGGCGAGACCACGCCCGCGGCGAGGTAGGCTGACAGCTGGCTGGTACCAGGTTTGGCCGGGAAGTCGCGTTCGTCCTTGTAGTAGCTGATTTGTGCATCGGCAAACTGGTCGAGACGGCGCCGGGCCTCGGTTTCGCCGGCAGGCCACAGGGCACGCAAGGCTTCGCTCGGCGTGGCAAAACCGTCGACGTGAGCCGGGACCGGGTCGCTTTTGAGTGTGAGCGGCGCTTGTGACTTGGGGGTCGCGACCAGGCGCGGCAAGGCGCTGTGCAGGCGGTTGTAGCAGACCTTGCGGAACTGGCTGAACACCTGGAAATACGTACCGGTCTTGGTCAGGACGCTGCCGGGCTGGAAAAACAATTGGTCCAGGTAACGGTGGAACGTTATGCCCTTGCCTTCGAGGGCCAGGGCCACGGCGGCGTCGCGCTGGTCTTCGTGGATACCGTATTCGTCATTGACGTGCACCGATTCGATCGACAATTGCTCGCACAGGTCAGCGAGAACCTGCGGTGCCTCATCCCAGGTCGAGGCATGGCGGATCAATAATGGGATGTTCAACTCGCCCAGTGCCACGCTCAGGCTATTGAGGTTGCGCAGCCAGAAGTCGATTTTGCACGGCGCGTCATCGTGGGCCAGCCATTGCTGCGGGCTGATCAGGTAGACAGCCGCTGTCGGGCCGCGCTGTGCGGCGGCGGCGAGGGCGGTGTTGTCGTGTAGGCGCAGGTCGGTGCGCAACCAGATCAAGTGCATTTAAATAAGTCCATGCTGGATCAGAGCCTGATGGGCCGACAATGGGTCTTCGGCCAGGAGCAATTCAGGAATGTCTTGGGTTAATACGGTCAGCTCGGCCTGGTGGATGCATACCGTTGGTCCGGTTATCAGCTTTGGGCAACTGAAGCCGCTCAACAGTTTGCCCAGCGCCGGCACCTGGAGTGCCTTGCTCGAATACAGCAGTACCGCGCGCGGTTGCAGGTGTTCGACAGCCAGGGCCAGTTCGCCGGCCGGCAATGGCCAGTCGAAGACCTCCACCGGGCAATCGGCACTGCTGGCCAGCCAGGCGGTAAGCCACAAATGCGGCTCCAGTGGCAGGTCGGAGTGGTTGATCAGCAGAAGCGGCGCGCCGTTGAGCTGGCGGTTGTTGTGGTACATCCGCGCACCGAACTTGCTGCGCAGCCAGGAATAGAAAAACACCCGCTCCATCTGTGCGCCGAACTGGCCTTGCCAGCGCAGTTCAAGCTCCTTGAGCAACGGCAGCAAAAGCTGCTCGCACAAGGTGCGCGGCGGGTACAGCGCCATGGCCTGGTTGAAGGCGTCATCCACCCGGCGCTCGGCCAGTTCGCTGATGGCCTGCAACAGGTGCTGGCGGCGGTTGTGCCATTCGTTTTCCACCGGCGATTCGCTGGTGGTGTGGGCGGTGTCGATCAGGCTCTTGACCTGGCTCACCGGTACGCCGCGGTTGAGCCAGGTCAGGATGGTGTGGATGCGTTGCACATGCTCGGCACTGAACAGCCGATGCCCCTTGGGCGTGCGCTGGGGCACGATCAAGCCGTAGCGCCGTTCCCAGGCGCGCAGGGTTACAGCGTTGACGCCGGTCTGGCGCGCCACTTCGCGAATCGGCAGCCAGCCTTGTTCCAGGGCCTGGGCAATGTCTTCGACAGGTTCTTGCAGGGGAAGATTCATAGGTTAAATCGCATTACGCAGGCTGAGGTTTTCCGGGTGCGGTTGCAGGTAGGCCTGCTGCGCGATGTAGCGGTCCGGGTGCTGGCGAAAATGGTGCTTGAGCAGGGTCAGCGGCACCACCAGCGGCACGATGCCCTGGCGGTATTGGCCAATGATGGCCTGCATTTCCTGTTTGTCCTCGGCGCTGATGGCTTGCTTGAGGTAGCCGCTGATGTGTTGCAGCACGTTGGTGTGGGTGCCACGGGTGGCGCATTGGGTCAGCGCGGTCATCAGTTCGCCGAAGTAGCCGGTAGCCAGTGCGTCAAGGTCGACGTCTTTGCGCATGCTGCCCAGCAGGTTGCCGAGGCTTTTGTAATGCACCGGGCTGTGGGCCATCAGCAAGTATTTGTAGCGCGAGTGAAATTCCAGCAAGCGGTGGCGGGTCAGGCCCTCGGCAAGCAATTGCTGCCAGGTGGCGTAGACGAACACCCGGGTCAGGAAGTTTTCCCGCAGCACTGGGTCATTCAGCCGACCGTCTTCTTCCACCGGGAGATTGGGATGGCGCGCGCAAAAGGCCTGGGCATAGATGCCGCGACCGCCGCCGTCGATGGGCATGCCGTTGTCCTGATAAACCTTGACCCGCTCCAGGCCACAGGACGGGGATTTCTGCATGAAGATATAGCCGCAGAGGTCGGTGTGTTCCGCGGCCATTTGTTGGCCGTAATCGTCCAGTGGCTGGGTTACGTTGAGTTCGCGGTGCACGGTGCCCACGGCCTGGGGTTTGAGCGGGTCGCCCACCAGGCGAATCGGCTCGCGAGGGATGCCCAGGCCGATGGCTACTTCCGGGCACAGCGGCACGAAGTCGAAATAATCGGCCAGGGTCTGGCTACACAGCTGGGATTGTTTATGCCCGCCGTTGAAGCGCACGTTCTCGCCCAACAGGCAGGCGCTGATGGCGATTTTCGGTTTGCCGGTGGCGGGCAGGGTGCTGGACATGGCCAAACCTCGATGAAATTCCTGTACAGAGTTAAATTTCTGTACAACTTAAACTCATCATAGGTTTGAAGCTGTACAAGTCAAATAATTTGTACAGGTATTTGCGTGATGGCTATTGCCAGCCAATTTTCCAGTCTTCGGCGTTTTGCAGGGTTTGCCAGGCCAGGCGCTGCACGCGGCGGGTCATCACGGCCTCCAGTTCGATTTCCTGCACATCGCCCTCATCATCGCGCAGCAACTGGGTCACCAGGAAATGTTTTTCCTTGTGCTGCGGGCGGGTTGCTGTCCACTTCGACAGCAGCAATTTGGCCGGGTTGATGCGGTTCATTGCAGGTGCTCGATTAACCGCCGCGCCGCTTCCTGCCCGCTGAGCCAGGCGCCTTCCACACGGCCTGACAGGCACCAGTCACCGCACACGTACAAGCCCAGGTCGGCGTCGGCGAGCACGCCAAATTCATGGCTGGTGGACGGGCGCGCATACAGCCAGCGGTGGGCCAGGGCGAAGGAAGGCGCAGGCATGGCGCTGTGCAGCAGTTCGGCAAAGGCGCCATGCAAGTGTTCGATTACCGCTTCCTTGGTGAGGTCCAGGTGTTGCTTGCTCCAGGTGCTGGTGGCGTGCAGCACCCAGGTGTCGAGGGTGGTGTCGCGCCCCGGTTTACTGCGGTTGCGGGCCAGCCAGTCGAGCGGGCTGTCCTGCACGAAGCAGCCTTCCATGGGCGTATCCAACGGCTTGTCGAAGGCCAGCGCGATGGTCCAGGTAGGGTCCATTTTCACCCCGGCGGCGGCACTCGCCAGCTTGGGCGCGGCGGCCAGCAGGGCGGTGGCTTGCGGGGCCGGGGTGGCGATGATCACGTGGCTGAACGGGCCGTGGCTTTCGCCATCGGCGTCCAGCAGGTTCCAATGCTGTTTGCCCTGGAACACTTCGGTGATGCGGCAACCGAACTGCACCGGCAAGTCATCGAGCAGGGCGCGGGTAATCGCGCTCATGCGCGGCGTACCGACCCAGCGGATCTGTTCATCGGGGGAGGGCGTCAGTTGCCCGGACTTGAAGTTGTACAGCTGTGGCTTCCATTGTTCGGCGCAACCATTGGCTTGCCAGCGTTGCACTTCGATGACGAAGCGTCGGTCGCGCGCAGTAAAGTACTGCGCACCCATGTCCAAGGCGCCGGCATCACTGCGCTTGCTGGACATGCGGCCGCCACTGCCGCGGCTTTTATCGAAAAGTTGTACAACGTGCCCCGCGTCTTTTAACGCTCGGGCGGCGGAGAGACCGGCGATGCCGGTGCCTATGATCGCGATGGGAACAGTCATGGGAGGCCTCGTTTTACCGTTGGGTACAGACTACGCCGACACCAATAGCTGTACAATATTGTTTTTTGGTATAAGTTTTGGCGTACCTGATCGTTTGGCGTGACCTATGGTTAAACCTGAAGGTTTAACCAGCGTTGCGCCCGATTAAAACATCCCTGTTTATAAAATAGACTAAGGGTGGTCGGCGAACGTTACACGAGGAACAACTCATGCACATTTTGCTGACCGGCGGTACCGGTTTGATCGGCCGCCAACTCTGCCAACACTGGCTTGCCCAAGGCCATCGCCTTACGGTCTGGAGTCGCCATCCCGAACGAGTAGCCAAACTGTGCGGTGCTCGAGTGCGTGGGGTCGCCCGGCTGCAAGACATAAGCGAGGCAGTGGACGCCGTGGTCAACCTGGCTGGCGCGCCGATTGCCGACCGGCCATGGACCCATAAACGCAAGGTGCTGCTGTGGAGCAGCCGGATTGGTCTGACCGAAACGTTATTGGCCTGGCTTGAGGGCCTTGAGCAAAAACCGCAGGTGTTGATCTCCGGCTCTGCGGTCGGTTGGTATGGCGACGGCGGCGAGCGTGAGCTGACCGAAGACAGCGGCCCGGTGCAGGACGATTTCCCCAGCCAACTGTGTATTGCCTGGGAAGAAAGCGCCCAGCGCGCCGAGGCGTTTGGCCTGCGTGTCGTACTGGTGCGCACCGGCCTGGTGCTGGCGGCAGAGGGCGGCTTTTTGTCGCGGCTGCTGTTGCCGTTCAAATTGGCGCTGGGCGGGCCTATCGGCAATGGTCGGCAGTGGATGCCGTGGGTCCATATAAAGGATCAAATCGCCCTGATTGATTTTCTTCTGCACAGGAGCGATGCCCGCGGTCCTTATAATGCCTGCGCGCCACACCCGGTGCGCAACCTTGAGTTCGCCAAGACATTGGGCAAGGTGCTGCACCGCCCGGCGTTCATGCCCATGCCGGCGTTTGCCTTGCGCATCGGCCTGGGTGAGCTGTCGGGCTTGTTGCTGGGCGGCCAGCGGGCGTTGCCGCAGCGGCTGCTGGCGGCCGGTTTCACTTTCCAGTTCACTGAGTTGCACGCGGCCCTGGACGACTTGTCCAGCCGCCTCTAGAGATAGGATGTTGCATGACGGATCACGCGTTGTTACTGGTCAACCTGGGTTCTCCGGCGTCTACGTCGGTGGCGGATGTGCGCAGCTACCTCAATCAATTCCTGATGGACCCTTACGTCATCGACCTGCCGTGGCCGGTGCGGCGCTTGCTGGTGTCGCTGATCCTGATCAAGCGCCCCGAGCAATCGGCCCATGCCTACGCCTCGATCTGGTGGGACGAAGGCTCGCCGCTGGTCGTCCTTAGCCGCCGCCTGCAACAACAGATGACCGCGCAATGGACCCACGGCCCGGTGGAGTTGGCGATGCGTTATGGCGAGCCGTCGATTGAAACAGTGCTGGTGCGATTGGCCGGCCAGGGCATCAAGAAAGTAACCCTGGCGCCCTTGTACCCGCAGTTTGCCGACAGCACCGTGACCACGGTGATTGAAGAGGCCCACCGTGTGGTGCGGGACAAAAAGCTGGCAATCGAGTTTTCGATTCTGCAGCCGTTCTATGATCAGCCGGAATACCTCGACGCGTTGGCCAACAGTGCCAAGGCTTACGTGGAACAGGATTTTGATCACCTGTTGCTTAGTTTTCACGGGCTGCCGGAACGTCACCTGAAAAAGCTCGACCCTACCGGGCAACACTGTTTCAAGGACGCCAACTGTTGCCAGAATGCCTCTGCCGAGGTGCTTGCCACCTGCTATCGCGCCCAGTGCTTCAGCGTTGCGCGGGACTTTGCCGAGCGCCTGGGCTTGCCGGACGGCAAGTGGTCGGTGGCGTTCCAGTCGCGGCTCGGCCGGGCCAAGTGGATCGAACCCTACACCGAGGCACGCCTTGAAGCATTGGCTCAACAAGGGGTGAAGAAGTTGCTGGTGATGTGCCCGGCGTTCGTGGCGGACTGCATCGAGACACTGGAGGAGATTGGCGATCGTGGGCTGGAGCAGTTCCGCGAAGCGGGGGGCGAGGAGTTGGTGTTGGTGCCTTGCTTGAATGATGACCCGCAGTGGGCGGTGGCGCTCAATACCTTGTGTGAGAGAGCGCCGGTGGCCTTGTAGGAGCAAGCTTGCTCGCGATGGTCGTTAACGATGACGCTGGCATCCTCAATCAACGCGGCACCCTCCAGGTTTTTCGCGAGCACGCTCGCTCCTGCAGGGACCGCGTTCAGCCCTGGCTTTTATTCTTCTTCTTTGACCGGCGCCGGCGGCGGACGCAGGCCGATTTCTGCCGACAGCTTGATCTCCTTGCCGTTGCGCATCACCTGGATCGCCACCTTGTCGGTTGGCTTGATCCGCGCTACCTGGTTCATCGACTTGCGGCCATCACCGGCCGGTTCGCCGTCGATGCTGAGGATCACATCCCCCAATTGCAGGCCGGCTTTCTGCGCCGGGCCGTCGCGGAAGATCCCGGCGACCACGATGCCCGGGCGCCCGGTCAGGCCAAACGACTCGGCCAGTTCCTTGGTCAGTGGTTGCACTTCAATCCCCAGCCAGCCACGAATTACCTGGCCATGCTCAATGATCGACTTCATCACTTCCGTGGCGAGTTTTACCGGGATGGCAAAGCCAATGCCCTGGGAGCCGCCCGACTTGGAGAAAATCGCGGTGTTGATGCCGGTCAGGTTGCCGTTGGCATCGACCAGTGCGCCGCCAGAGTTGCCGGGGTTGATCGCGGCGTCGGTCTGGATAAAGTCCTCGTAGCTGTTAAGGCCCAACTGGTTGCGCCCGGTGGCGCTGATGATGCCCATGGTCACGGTCTGGCCGACCCCGAACGGGTTGCCGATGGCCAGCGCCACGTCACCTACGCGCAAGCCTTCGGAGCGCCCGATGGTGATCGAGGGCAGGCCTTTCAAATCGATCTTGAGTACCGCGAGGTCGGTTTCCGGGTCGCTGCCGACCACCCGCGCCAGGGTTTCGCGGCCATCACGCAGGGCCACGACGATTTGGTCGGCGCCGGTGGTCACGTGGTTGTTGGTGAGGATGTAGCCTTCGGGGCTCATGATCACACCGGAGCCGAGGCTGGATTCCATGCGCCGCTGCTTGGGCGAGTTGTCGCCGAAATAGCGACGAAATTGTGGGTCTTCAAACAGTGGATGCGCCGGTTTGTTGATGACTTTGGTGGTGTACAGGTTGACCACGGCGGGGGCGGCGATCACCACCGCGTCGGCGTAAGTCACCGGGCCTTGTACCACCGCGCTGGTTTGCGGTGCCTGTTGCAGGTTGACATCGAGGGTCGGCAGGCCGACCAGTTGTGGATAACGCTGAATAATCAGCATCGCGATCAGCACGCCAGCCAACAATGGCCATCCAAAAAAACGCAGTGCCTTGAGCATTAAGAAAATCCTGACGGGTTGCAGGGGGCGGGAGAGCGCCCATAATGTCGCGCATTATACGAGGCCGTGAGCGCCTCTGAACGGGATATTTAGGAGTCTTTTATGGCTGTCGCCCTGAGCACCTTAGTCGAGGAAGCGGACCGCTACCTTAATAGTGCAAAAATCGCCGATTACTGCCCCAACGGCCTGCAAGTCGAGGGCCGCCCGCAAGTGCTGCGCATCGTCAGCGGCGTGACGGCGAGCCAGGCATTGCTGGACGCGGCGGTCGAAGCCCAGGCCGACCTGGTGCTGGTGCACCACGGTTATTTCTGGAAAGGCGAAAGCCCGTGCATCACCGGCATGAAGCAGCGCCGCCTGAAAACCCTGCTCAAGCACGACATCAGTCTGCTGGCCTACCACTTGCCCCTGGATGTGCACCCGGAAGTCGGCAACAACGTGCAACTGGCCCGGCAACTGGACATCACCGTCGAAGGCCCACTGGACCCCGACAACCTCAAGGTCGTGGGCCTGGTGGGATCCTTGGCCGAGCCCATGTTGCCCCGCGACTTCGCGCGCCGTGTGCAGGAGGCCATGGGCCGCGAGCCGCTGCTGATCGAAGGCAGCGAGATGATCCGCCGCGTCGGCTGGTGCACCGGCGGTGGCCAGGGTTACATCGACCAGGCGGTGCTTGCCGGGGTTGACCTGTACCTGAGCGGCGAAGCCTCGGAGCAGACCTTCCACAGCGCCCGGGAAAACGACATCAGCTTTATCGCGGCCGGGCATCACGCCACTGAGCGCTACGGTGTGCAGGCGCTGGGTGATTACCTGGCAAGGCGTTTTGCCCTGGAGCACCTGTTCATCGATTGCCCAAACCCCATATAAGAGCACCGACCTCCGTAGCAGCTGTCGAGCGCCAGCGAGGCTGCGTCGGCAGCACCGCCAAACCCGAACCAGGCGCCATACCCAGGCGCGCCCGACGCAGCCTCGCTGGCGCTCGACAGCTGCTACGGGGAAGGGGAGGTTTCAGCCAAACCCGGCGGTATATTGATATACCGTTTCGATCTAGCCAGCTCCCTCAATAGAATTAGGCGCTGTGCTAGCATGCCCCGCTCGAACACGGCCCGCTGGCCGTCCATAAGATCGTTTTTCCGTGAGTAGCCATGGTCGACAAACTGACGCATCTGAAACAGCTGGAGGCGGAAAGCATCCACATCATCCGCGAGGTCGCCGCCGAGTTCGATAACCCGGTGATGCTCTACTCGATCGGTAAAGACTCCGCCGTGATGCTGCACCTGGCACGCAAGGCATTTTTCCCGGGCAAGCTGCCGTTTCCGGTGATGCACGTCGACACCCGCTGGAAATTCCAGGAGATGTACAGGTTCCGCGACAAAATGGTCGAAGAACTGGGCCTGGACCTGATCACCCATATCAACCCCGATGGCGTGGCACAGAACATCAACCCGTTCACCCACGGCAGCGCCAAGCACACCGACATCATGAAGACCGAAGGCCTCAAGCAGGCCCTGGACAAGCATGGTTTCGACGCAGCGTTCGGCGGTGCCCGTCGCGATGAAGAGAAATCGCGCGCCAAAGAGCGCGTGTACTCGTTCCGCGACAGCAAGCACCGCTGGGACCCGAAAAACCAGCGCCCGGAGCTGTGGAACGTCTACAACGGCAACGTCAACAAGGGCGAGTCGATCCGCGTGTTCCCGCTGTCCAACTGGACCGAGCTGGACATCTGGCAGTACATCTACCTTGAAGGCATCCCGATCGTTCCGCTGTACTTCGCCGCCGAACGTGACGTGATCGAGAAGAACGGCACGTTGATCATGATCGACGACGACCGCATCCTCGAGCACTTGTCCGACGAAGACAAAGCCCGAATCGTCAAAAAGAAAGTACGTTTCCGTACCCTTGGCTGCTACCCGTTGACGGGTGCGGTGGAGTCCGAAGCCGAGACGCTGACGGACATCATTCAGGAAATGCTCCTGACGCGAACTTCCGAGCGCCAGGGCCGTGTCATCGACCACGATGGTGCCGGCTCGATGGAAGATAAAAAACGTCAAGGCTATTTCTAAGGGGCTGTCATGTCGCACGTATCTGATTTGATCAGCGAGGACATCCTCGCCTACCTGGGCCAGCACGAGCGCAAGGAAATGTTGCGCTTCCTGACCTGCGGCAACGTCGACGACGGCAAGAGCACCCTGATCGGGCGCCTGCTGCACGACTCCAAGATGATCTACGAAGACCATCTGGAAGCCATCACCCGCGATTCGAAAAAGTCCGGCACCACGGGCGACGACATCGACCTGGCCTTGCTGGTCGACGGCCTGCAGGCCGAGCGTGAGCAGGGCATCACCATCGATGTTGCCTACCGCTACTTCTCCACCGCCAAGCGCAAATTCATCATCGCCGACACCCCCGGCCATGAGCAGTACACCCGCAACATGGCCACCGGTGCCTCCACCTGTGACCTGGCGATTATCCTGATCGACGCCCGTTACGGTGTGCAGACCCAGACCCGTCGCCACAGCTTTATCGCCTCGTTGCTGGGCATCAAGCACATCGTGGTGGCCGTCAACAAGATGGACATCAATGGCTTTGACCAAAGCATCTTTGAGGCGATCAAGGCTGATTACCTGAAGTTTGCCGACGGCATTGCCTTCAAGCCGAGCACCATGGCGTTTGTGCCGATGTCGGCCCTCAAGGGCGACAACGTGGTGAACAAAAGCGAGCGTTCGCCCTGGTACACCGGCCAGTCGCTGATGGAGATTCTCGAAACCGTCGAGATCGCCAACGACCGCAACTACACCGACCTGCGTTTCCCGGTGCAGTACGTCAACCGTCCGAACCTGAACTTCCGTGGTTTCGCCGGCACCCTGGCCAGCGGCATCGTGCACAAGGGCGACGAGGTTGTGGTGCTGCCGTCGGGCAAGAGCAGCCGCGTCAAATCCATCGTTACCTTTGAAGGTGAACTGGAAAACGCCGGCCCAGGCCAGGCTGTGACGCTGACCATGGAAGACGAGATCGACATCTCCCGTGGCGACCTGCTGGTGCATGCCGACAACGTGCCGCAAGTGACCGACGCGTTCGACGCCATGCTGGTGTGGATGGCCGAAGAGCCGATGCTGCCGGGCAAGAAATACGACATCAAGCGCGCCACCAGCTACGTGCCGGGTTCCATCACCAGCATCGTGCATCGCGTGGATGTGAACACCCTGGAAGAAGGTCCGGCGAGTGCCTTGCAGTTGAACGAGATTGGCCGGGTCAAGGTCAGCCTCGACGCGGTCATCGCGCTGGACGGTTACGCGAGTAACCGCACCACGGGTTCGTTTATCGTCATCGACCGTTTGACCAATGGCACCGTGGCTGCCGGCATGATCATCGCGCAGCCAGTGATTCATGGTAGCGCGGCGCAGCATGGCAAGTTGGCTCACGTGGCTACCGAAGAACGTGCCCAGCGCTTCGGCCAGCAACCGGCCACCGTGTTGTTCAGCGGTTTGTCGGGCGCCGGCAAAAGCACTTTGGCCTACGCGGTGGAGCGCAAGCTATTCGACCTGGGCCGCGCAGTGTTTGTACTGGATGGCCAGAACCTGCGGCATGACCTGAACAAGGGCCTGCCGCAGGACCGTGCCGGGCGTACCGAGAACTGGCGTCGTGCGGCTCACGTGGCGCGTCAGTTCAACGAAGCGGGCTTGCTGACCCTGGCGGCGTTCGTGGCCCCGGATGCCGAAGGGCGTGAACAGGCCAAGGCCTTGATCGGCGGTGATCGTTTGCTGACCGTGTACGTGCAGGCTTCGCCGCTGGTGTGTGCCGAGCGTGATCCGCAAGGCTTGTACGCGGCGGGCGGGGATAACATCCCGGGTGAGTCCTTCCCGTACGACGTGCCGTTGAATGCTGACCTGGTGCTCGACACCCAGGCCCTGTCGCTGGAAGACAGCGTCAAGCAAGTGCTGGAACTGCTGCGTCAGCGCGGCGCGATCTAAGCGTCACGCGCCCTAAAAAGCCCGCCACCGATCACTCGGTGGCGGGCTTTTTTCATGCCTCCCTGTAGCAGCTGTCGAGCGCCAGCGAGGCTGCGTTGGCCGCGCCGCCGGAACTAAGCCAGGCATCGAACCGAGGCGCTCCCGACGCAGCCTCGCTGGCGCTCGACAGCTGCTACGCCAGGTTTTTAAGTCGCGGGAAAGTCGCGGTGGAGCTTTTCGAGCAACACATCCTTGTCTTCCCACAACCGGTTGATCCAGCCTTGGAACGCCAACCGATATTCGCCATCCTGCTCATAATTCTTGCCGATAAACTCGGTCGGAATCGGCACCTCTTCAAACTGCACCACCACGTCCTTCACGTTCCCGCACAGCAAATCCCAGTAACCCGGACGTCCGGCAGGGTAGTGAATGGTCACGTTCACCAGTGATTTGAGCTGCTCACCCATCGCATCCAGCACAAACGCGATACCGCCGGCCTTGGGTTTCAGCAGGTAACGAAACGGCGATTTCTGCTGTGCGTGTTTGCCGGGCGTAAAACGTGTGCCTTCGGCAAAGTTGAAAATGCCCACCGGGTTGTGGCGAAACTTCGCGCAGGTCTTGCGGGTGGTTTCCAGGTCCTTGCCTTTCTTCTCCGGGTGCTTTTCCAAGTACGCCTTGGTGTAGCGCTTCATGAACGGGAAACCCAGCGCCCACCATGCCAGGCCGATCACGGGCACCCAGATCAGCTCTTGCTTGAGGAAGAACTTCAGCGGGCGAATACGCCGGTTGAGCACGTATTGCAGCACCATGATATCGACCCAGCTCTGGTGGTTACTGGTCACCAGGTACGAATGCTGATAGTCCAGGCCTTCAAGGCCTTTGATGTGCCAGCGGGTGCGGCGCACCAGGTTCATCCAGGCCTTGTTATTGCTGATCCAGGCTTCGTGGGTCTGGTTCATCAGCCATTCGCTGAAGCGCTTGGCAAACGGCAAGGCCTTGAACAACGCCACGATAAACAGGAACGAACACAGCAAAATCGTGTTCAACGCCAGCAACAGCGAGGCGATTACCCCGCGCACGGCGGCAGGTAGAAAATCCAGCATTTAGACATCCATAGGTCGGTTGGCGGCTTGAATCGCGGTCAATGCGATCGTGTACACGATGTCGTCCACCTGCGCCCCACGGGGCAGGTCGTTTACCGGTTTGCGCAGGCCTTGCAGCATTGGCCCCAGGCTCACGCAATCGGCGCTGCGCTGCACTGCCTTGTGCGTGGTGTTGCCGGTGTTGAGATCCGGGAACACGAACACCGTGGCCTTGCCTGCCACCAGGCTGTTGGGCGCCAGTTGCCGGGCCACGGTTTCGTTGGCAGCGGCGTCGTATTGCAACGGGCCGTCGATCAGCAACGAGCTTTGGGCTTCGTGGGCAAGCAGGGTGGCTTCGCGGACTTTCTCGACTTCTTCGCCCGTGGCCGAATCGCCGCTGGAATAACTGATCATCGCCACCCGTGGCGTGATGCCGAACGCGGCAGCCGAGTCGGCGCTTTGCAGGGCGATTTCCGCCAGCTCCGCCGCGCTTGGGTGCGGGTTCATCACGCAGTCGCCGTACACCAGTACTTGCTCCGGGAACAGCATGAAAAACACCGACGAGACCAGGGTGCAGCCCGGCGCAGTCTTGATCAGTTGCAAGGCCGGGCGAATGGTATTGGCGGTGGAATGGATGACGCCGGAGACCAGGCCGTCGACTTCATCCAGGGCAAGCATCATGGTGGCGATCACCACCGTGTCTTCAAGCTGCTGCTCGGCCATCGGGGCGTTGAGGCTTTTGGTTTTGCGCAGGGCCACCATCGGCTCGACGTAACGCTGGCGAATCAGGTCGGGGTCGAGAATCTCCAGGCCCTCGGGCAGCTCGATGCCGTGGGCGCGGGCTACCGCTTCCACATCCGCCGGCTTGGCCAGCAACACGCAACGGGCAATCCCGCGGGCCTGGCAAATGGCGGCGGCCTGCACGGTCAGCGGCTCGCTGCCTTCGGGCAGCACGATGCGTTTGTTGGCCGCCTGGGCGCGCTGGATCAGTTGATAGCGGAACACCGCCGGCGACAGGCGCATCTCCCGCGGTGTGCCGCAGCGTTGGTGCAGCCAGCGGGCGTCGAGGTGGCTGGCGACGAAATCGGTGATGATCTCCGCACGTTCGCGGTCATCAATCGGGATTTCCTTATTCAGGCTGTTGAGCTGGTTGGCGGTATCGTAGCTGCCGGTGCTCACCGATAACACCGGCAGCCCAGCCTGGAACGCGCCACGGCACAGGTCCATGATGCGTGGGTCGGGCAGGGTGTCGCTGGTCAGCAGCAAACCCGCCAGCGGCACGCCGTTGATGGCGGCCAGGCTGACGGCGAGGATGATGTCGTCGCGGTCGCCGGGCGTTACCACCAACACGCCGGGCTTGAGCAGCTCCACGGTGTTGCGCATGGTGCGTGCGCAGATGATGATTTTGGTCATGCGCCGGGTTTCATAATCACCGGCGTTGAGGATCTGCGCGCCCATCAGGTCGGCCACATCGCGGGTGCGCGGGGCGTTGAGTTCCGGCTGGTACGGGATGCAGCCCAGCAGGCGAAAATCGCCGCTGCGCAACAACGGCGAATGCTCTTTGAGCCGCGCCGAGAACGCTTCCATGCTCTCGTCGGTGCGCACTTTGTTGAGGATCACGCCCAGTACTTTTGGGTCTTTCGGGCCGCCGAACAGTTGGGCCTGCAACTCCACGCGGCCGGAGAGTTCGGTCAGCACTTCGTTTTCCGGGGCCGAGACCAGGATCACTTCGGCATCCAGGCTCTTGGCCAGGTGCAGGTTGACCCGGGCCGCATAGCTGGCGCTGCGGGTTGGCACCATGCCTTCGACGATCAGCACGTCTTTGCCCACGGCGGCTTGCTGGTAAAGGGTGATGATTTCTTCCAGTAGCTCGTCCAGCTGGCCGTCGCCGAGCATCCGCTCTACATGGGCCAGGCCTAAAGGCTGGGGCGGTTTGAGGCCGTGGGTGCGGGCCACCAGTTCGGTGGAACGCTCGGGGCCGGTGTCGCCGGGGTGTGGCTGGGCAATCGGTTTGAAGAAGCCGACTTTCAGCCCGGCCCGTTCAAGGGTACGCACCAGCCCAAGGCTGATGGAGGTCAGACCCACACCAAAATCGGTGGGCGCGATAAAAAAAGTTTGCATGCGAGTTCTCTGGAGGTGCATGGCTTCGGTGGCGGCCTATGGCTGGCCGCCTACCGGGAATCAGGTGCCAAGGTTATCTTTATCTGAGCCTTGCGCACACCAGCCACAAGCAAAGGGTTGGCCTATTTTTTCAAGGCGTTGCGCCGGGTCCGTGACCCAGGCCCGGGATTGCCAGGGTGGCTGGTGGCGCAGGTGCTGGGTGTGGCCGCAGGAAAGCTCGACGACCCAGTGCTGGTCTTCATCCTGGTGAAATCCTGCGACCGTCGGGTCAGTTGTTCGACCCCGTCCGTCCGGGTTGTGTTCGCTTTCGGGCAAATCCTTGTTTAGACTTGTCCGTTCTTCATTCTTTTGCAAAGGTCTCGCCCCATGCCGATCGCCGCCAATAAGGCTGTCTCCATTGACTATACCCTGACCAACGACGCTGGTGAGGTCATCGACAGTTCTGCCGGCGGCGCGCCGCTGGTCTACCTGCAAGGTGCAGGTAACATCATCCCGGGCCTGGAAAAGGCCCTGGAAGGCAAAGAGGTCGGTGACGAACTGACCGTTGCCGTAGAACCTGAA
Source organism: Pseudomonas sp. Bout1 (assembly GCF_034314165.1). Taxonomy (GTDB): domain Bacteria; phylum Pseudomonadota; class Gammaproteobacteria; order Pseudomonadales; family Pseudomonadaceae; genus Aquipseudomonas. The sequence continues at coordinate 1,043,045 of NZ_JAVIWK010000001.1, forward strand.
GATGCCTACGGCGAGTACGCAGCCGAACTGGTCAGCACCCTGAGCCGCAGCATGTTCGAAGGCGTCGACGAGCTGGAAGTGGGCATGCAGTTCCACGCTTCCGCTCCGGACGGCCAGATGCAGATCGTCACCATCCGTGACCTGGACGGCGACGACGTGACCGTCGACGGCAACCACCCGCTGGCTGGCCAGCGCCTGACCTTCCAAGTGAAGATCGTCGCTATCCGTGACGCTTCCCAGGAAGAAGTGGCCCATGGCCACGTGCACGGCGAAGGTGGTCACCACCATTAATTGACGGCGCGATGCTCTGTCAGTTGGAAAAAGGCGCCTTCGGGCGCCTTTTTCATTTGGCGGCTATTCTTGCCGACTTGGCGGCTGTAATCTCGAAGGGCCGTTACAAAGAACATGGGATATCTGGAGTTCGTCATGAGTGCTTTCCACGACCTTAAACTGACTGGCCTCAATGGTCAGGAGCTGCCTCTGGCGCCCTTCAAGGGGAAAGTCGTGCTGGTGGTCAACGTCGCCTCCAAATGTGGTCTGACCCCACAGTACGCTGCGCTGGAAAACCTCTATCAGCAATACAAGGAGCAGGGTTTCACCGTACTCGGGCTGCCGTGCAATCAATTTGCCGGGCAGGAGCCGGGCACCGAGCAAGAAATCCAGGAATTTTGCAGCCTCAACTACGGCGTGACCTTTCCTTTGGGCAGCAAGCTTGAAGTGAATGGCCACGATCGCCACCAACTGTATCGATTGCTGGCGGGCGAGGGCGCCGAGTTCCCGGGGGACATCACTTGGAACTTTGAAAAATTCCTGCTGGGCAAAGACGGCCGGGTGCTGGCGCGTTTCTCGCCGCGTACGTCGCCTGATGACCCTGCCATCGTGCAGGCGATCGAAAAAGCCTTGAGCTGAGAGCGCTTGCCCTGTGGTGAGGTGCTTGTCCCGTGGTGAGGGGGCTTGCCCTGTGGTGAGGGTGCTTGTCCTGTGGTGAGGGGGCTTGTCCTGTGGTGAGGGGGCTTGTCCTGTGGTGAGGGGGCTTGTCCCCCGCTGGAGTGCGAAGCGCTCCCGCTTTTTTTGGGGCCGCTACGCATCCCAGCGGGGGACAAGCCCCCTCACCACAGGACAAGCCCCCTCACCACAAAGCCAATCACCAAAGTCTTCCCGCTTTTACCCCTTAATCACCCCAATCAATAGTGCTATCCAGCACGCTGCGTACTCCATATTATCCACATCATAAATTCCTTTCTGTGTGGAGTGCTCCCATGCCTGTCCAAGCCTTGTTCAAACCGTTCCAGCTCGGCGCACTGCAACTGCCCAGCCGCGTGGTAATGGCGCCGATGACCCGTTCGTTCTCCCCGGGCGGGGTGCCCAACTCCAAAGTGATCGAGTACTACCGCCGCCGCGCTGCCGCGGGCGTAGGCCTGATCATCACCGAAGGCACCGTGGTCGGTCACCCGGCCTCCAACGGCTATCCGAACGTCCCGCATTTCTATGGTGAAGCCGCCCTGGCCGGCTGGAAGAAAGTGGTCGACGCGGTCCACGCCGAAGGCGGCAAGATCGTCCCGCAACTGTGGCACGTGGGCAGCGTACGGCGTATCGGCACCGAGCCGGACGCCAGCGTGCCGGCCTACGGCCCGACCGAAAAACTCAAGGACGGCAACGTCGTCGTCCACGGCATGACCGTGCAAGATATCCAGGATGTGATCGCCGCGTTCGCCCAAGCCGCCAAGGATGCCCAGAGCATCGGCATGGACGGCGTGGAAATCCACGGCGCCCACGGTTACCTGGTAGACCAGTTCTTCTGGGAAGGCACCAACCAGCGCACCGACGAATACGGCGGCAGCCTGGCCAACCGCTCGCGCTTCGCCATTGAATTGATCCAGGCCATCCGCGCCGCCGTGGGCCCGGACTTTCCGATCATCCTGCGTTTCTCCCAGTGGAAACAGCAGGACTACACCGCGCGCCTGGTGCAAACCCCCGAAGCGTTGGGTGAATTCCTCAAGCCGTTGTCTGACGCCGGCGTGGATATTTTCCACTGCTCCACCCGCCGTTTCTGGGAGCCGGAATTCGAAGGCTCCGAGCTGAACCTGGCGGGCTGGACCCGCAAGCTCACCGGCAAGCCAACCATCACTGTGGGCAGCGTCGGCCTGGACGGCGAGTTCCTGCAGTTCATGGTCAACACCGACAAGGTCGCGCAACCCGCCAGCCTGGAAAACCTGCTGGAGCGCCTTAACAACGACGAGTTTGATCTGGTTGCCGTGGGCCGTGCGCTGCTGGTGGATCCGGACTGGGCGCTGAAGGTCCGCGAAGGCCGTGAAGGCGACATCCTGCCGTTCAGTCGTGAGGCGTTGACGACGTTGGTGTAAGTCGCGCCTGGTCTGACGCTATCGCGGGCAAGCCCGGCTTGCTCCCACATTGGAATGCGACCCACTGTGGGAGCCGGGCTTGCCCGCGATAGCGATCTGACAGCCAACACCGGCGTCAGATCAAACGTGATGCCCCTGCAATCACCGGCTGCTCGCCACACACACCGCGTAACTGCCGCTCAAACTGCTCGATAATCGCCGGCCAACCCTGACGGCTGGCGTGTTGCCGGGCATTGAGCCGCACCCGCCTTAGACTCTCGCGCTCTTCCAGCAGCCAATTGGCCGCATCGCAAAACGCTTCCTCATCCCCCGGCATCGCCAGCACGCCGCTGTAGCCATGGCGAATGTGCTGGGTGGCGGCCGCCTGGTCGTACGCCACCACACCCAACCCTGAAGCCATGGCTTCCAGCACCACGTTGCCGAAGGTTTCAGTCAGGCTGGGGAACAGGAACAGATCCCCGGACGCATAATGCCGGGCCAGTTCTTCACCGCGCAGAGTCCCGCAGAAAATCGCCTCCGGCAGTTCCTTTTCGAGCATCGCCCGTTGTGGGCCATCGCCGACGATGATCAGTTTCATCTGGCGCAGTGGATACATGCCCTGCAGCGTTTCAAAGCAGCGCTTGAGCAGCCCGAGGTTTTTTTCCTGGGCCAGGCGGCCCACGTGCAGCACCGCGATCTGGTCACTGTTCAATGCCCAGCTTTCCCGCAGCGCATTGTCGCGCTTGGCTGGGTGAAACAACTGGCTGTCGACGCCCCGGGCGAGCATGCCCAGGCGCTCGAAATGGCGCCGCTCCAGCTCCAGGCGCTGGCTGGCGCTGGGCACCAGGGTCAAGGCCGAACGGTTATGGAACCAGCGCAGGTAGTGGGTCAGCACCCGGCTCAACATGCCCAGCCCGTACTGGCTGGAATACTGCTGGAAGTTGGTATGAAAGCCGCTCACCACGCTGATCCCCAGGCGCCGTGCCGCGCGTAACGCCGACAAACCCAGCGGGCCTTCCGTGGCGATATACAGCACATCCGGACGCTGGCGGGTCCAGCGCCGCAGTAATTTGTGCATCGACGACTGGCCCCATTGCAGCCCCGGATAGCCCGGCAGTGGCCAGCCGCGGCAGAGCATCAGGCCGTCGTCACTGGGCCGGCTCTGGTCGCAGCCCTGGCGTGGGCGAACCAGTTCGACTTGATGCCCACGCGCGCGCAAACCGTCACACAGGCGGCCAAGGGTATTGGCCACCCCGTTGATCTCTGGCGGGAAGGTTTCGGTGATCAGGGTGATGTGGAGCGAAGCTGTCGTCATGACCCACAGTGTCGGCGCGGGCCATGTCGTCATTGTGTCTTTCGGATGATGGATTTGTGACGGCTCAGGCTTTGGTGACGGCCATCGCCTCGGCGCCTTGTTCACGCACCCAGAACAACGTGGCCCCGGCGACTGCCGCCGGCATCATCAGCAGGTTGACCACCGGCACCAGCAGCACCAGGTAAACGACGCCGCCAAAACTCATGCTCTGCCAGCGCTTCTGGCGCAGCCAGGCGAGCATTTCGTTCCAGCCCAGCTTGTGGTTGTCTGCCGGGTAGTCGATGTACTGGATTGCCATCATCCACACGCCAAACAGCAGCCACAGCGGCGCGGCCACCAGGTTGACCACCGGGATGAACGACAGGATAAACAGGCCGATAGCGCGGGGCAGGAAATAGCCCAGCTTGCGCATTTCCCGGGCCAGGGTACGCGGCACCATGGCTGCCAGCTCACCCCAGCTGAACGCCGGGAAATCATCGGTACCGCGTACCACTACTTCGACTTTTTCCGAAAGGAAACCGTTAAAGGGCGCGGCGATGATGTTGGCGAGCATGGTGAAGGTGAAAAACACCATCAGCACCACCAGCACCACGAACAAAGGCCACAACAGGTAATTGAGGAAGCTCAACCAGCTCGGCAATGTCGGCATCAGTGTGTCGACCCACAGGCTGAACTGATGGCCGGCGAAGTAGATCAACCCGACGAACAGTATCAGGTTGATTGCCAGCGGCAGCAGCACAAACAGCCGCAGGCCGGGGCTGAGTACCAGTTTGAGACCTTCGCGCAGGTACTGTGGGCCTGAAAGAACGGGGGCGGGCATGGATAACTCCGGGCAATGGGGCGAACGCGCCGACCTTACCGGCTTTGCGAGACACGGGAAAGCACGGCCGGCATCACGACATTAACGGTAACAAAGGTGTCGATTAATAGAGGGCATGGGATAGAGACCACCTATGAGCTGGATTGTTATTCCGTATTTCCTTAATCTTGCCTCCCTCTATACGCTGCACCCATTATTTTCAGGATCTGCGAGTTCAAGCCTTCCCCAAGTGCTTCGCGGTCCTTTTTTATTCCAGCCGTTCTGTAGTCCGGGCGGTCGATAGGAGTGAGTCATGTCTGATACCCGTCATTCGCGAGTGATTATTCTCGGTTCCGGCCCTGCCGGTTACAGCGCTGCCGTCTACGCTGCCCGGGCCAACCTCAAGCCTCTGCTGATCACCGGCATGCAAGCGGGCGGTCAGTTGACCACCACCACCGAAGTCGACAACTGGCCGGGCGACGTCCACGGCCTGACCGGCCCGGTGTTGATGGAACGCATGAAAGAACACGCCGAGCGCTTCGAAACCGAAATCGTGTTTGATCACATCAACAAGGTCGACTTCTCCAAGAAGCCTTACAGCCTGACCGGCGACAGCGGCGTGTACACCTGTGACGCGCTGATCATCGCCACTGGCGCCAGCGCCCGTTACCTGGGCCTGCCGTCGGAAGAAGCGTTCATGGGCAAGGGCGTTTCCGCCTGCGCGACCTGCGACGGTTTTTTCTACCGCAACAAACCGGTGGCTGTGGTCGGTGGCGGCAACACCGCCGTGGAAGAGGCGCTGTACCTGGCCAATATCGCCAGCACCGTGACCCTGGTTCACCGCCGCGAGACCTTCCGCGCCGAGAAGATCCTGATCGACAAGCTGCATGCCCGTGTGGCTGAAGGCAAGATCATCCTCAAGCTCAACGCCACCCTGGATGAAGTCCTGGGCGACAACATGGGCGTGACCGGTGCTCGCCTGAAAAACAACGACGGCAGCTTCGACGAACTGACCGTTGATGGCGTGTTCATCGCCATCGGCCACACCCCGAACACCTCGTTGTTCGAAGGCGTACTGGATGCCAAAGACGGCTACCTGATTGTGCAGGGCGGCCGTGAAGGCAATGCAACTGCTACCAACATCGAAGGTATCTTCGCGGCCGGTGACGTGGCCGACCACGTCTACCGCCAGGCGATCACCTCCGCCGGCGCTGGCTGCATGGCGGCACTGGATGCCGAGCGTTACCTCGACGGTTTGAAAGACGCTGCGTTCTAAACCGTAGAAACAAAAAAACCGGCTGTGAGGCCGGTTTTTTTATGCGCGGGATTTGATGATTCAGCGCTATCTCAACTGGGTAACCCAATCACTGTGGGAGCTGGCTTGCCTGCGATAGCGGCGTTGGCTGACACACCGCTATCGCAGGCAAGCCAGCTCCCACATTAAACCGGGTTATCAAATTGAATCAGCGGCGCGTCAACGGCTGCTGAGTGAACTTCACACCTGCCAACCCGTGCTCGATCAGCGCACGAATATTGCCGTGGTCACTGCCTTCAGGTGTGGCCAGCACCGAACGGTAATGCTCGCCAAACGCCAACAGCGCCTCCTGGTCGCTCAAGCCTTCCAGCAACGCCAGGCCCAGGGTCTTGCATGAACCTTCGTTCTGCCCGGCAGCATTTTCCACGCTGGCGTTGCTGAAGGCTTGTGGCTGGTAATCGTAACCGGCGGCCACAAAGGCCAGGGTGTCGGCAAAGACATGTTCGCCGCTGTTGAGGCTGGCGCGCAGGGTGTTCAGGTCAGTCATGGGTTTTTCCTTTGGCGAATGCCGCTTGCTGTTCGGCACTGGCTTCTTGCTGGTATTGGGCTTTCCACTGCGCGTACGGCATGCCGTACACCACTTCACGGGCGTCATCCAGGCTCAACTCGATCTGGCGCTCGTCGGCCTCGGCCTTGTACCACTTGGACAAGCAGTTGCGGCAGAAGCCCGAGAGGTTCATCAGGTCGATGTTCTGCACATCCTTGCGGCTGTCCAGGTGGGCCACCAGCCGGCGGAAGGCGGCGGCTTCAAGTTCGAGGCGTTGTTGGTCGTTCATGGTGCTCACTGCAAATTAAGGGTTAGCGACTGGCCGCCAGGGTGATCGACACCGACTCGGCAAAACGCAACGCATGGGGTTTGTCGACTTCGACTTCGGCGTACAGCACCGACGTGTTGCCCATCACCAGGTCGAGGATCTCCTGGGTCAGGCGCTCCAGCAGGGCAAAGCGGTTGCCTTCCACGTGGGCGATGATGGCCTTGGTGATGGTGCGATAGTTCAATGCGTGGTCGATGTCGTTGTCACGTACGGCTTCCTGGGCGGCATACAGGATGGTCAGGTTGATCAACACATCCTGCTTGTTGAGGATTTCATCCTCGTTGATCCCGATAAACGTGCGCAGGCACAGGTCTTTGACCCGGATGCGCGCCATGCCTGGCTGAAGTTGTGGCATTGCTACTTGCTCCGTCCAATCAATTGCAGAAACTCCATGCGCGTGGTGTTCGAGTCGCGGAAAGCGCCGAGCATCACCGAGGTGTTCATGGTTGAATTCTGTTTTTCCACTCCGCGCATCATCATGCACATGTGTCTGGCTTCGATAACCACCGCCACGCCGGCCGCCTGGGTCACCGCCTGGATGGCATCGGCGATTTCCCGGGTGAGATTTTCCTGGATCTGCAGGCGCCGGGCAAACATGTCGACGATGCGCGCCAGCTTCGACAGGCCGAGCACCTTGCCGGTCGGAATATAGGCCACATGGGCTTTGCCGATAAAGGGCAGCAGATGATGTTCGCACATCGAATACAGCTCGATGTCCTTGAGGATCACCATCTCGTCGTTGTCGGAGGCAAACAGTGCACCGTTGACGATTTCTTCCAGGTTCTGTTCATAGCCATGACACAAGTACTGCATGGCCTTGGCGGCACGCTTGGGGGTGTCGAGCAAACCTTCACGCTCGGGGTCTTCACCCAGGCCCTTGAGGATCTCGCGGTAGTGGTGGGGCAGGGATAAAGTCATACAACATCCTCGCAAACGGCTTACTTGATATGCCGCCCGCCGTTGACGGTCAGGGTGGTACCGGTGATATACGGGTTATCCAGCAGGTAACGCACGCTCTGGTAAATCACCTCGGGCCCGGGTTCGATGCCCAGTGCCGCCTTGGCCAGGACTTTTGCGCGGTAGGCCGCGTCGTCGCCCTCGTTAAACATCACCATCGCCGGGGCAATGCCGTTCACCTTGATATCCGGTGCCAGTTGCGCGGCAAACGACAAAGTCAGGCTGTCGAGCCCGGCCTTGGTGGCGCAGTAGGCAATGTGCTGGCGGCTGCCCTTGCGGGTCACGTCATCGCTGATGTGCACGATATCCGCAGGCGTGGAGCGTTGCAGCAAGTGCGCACAATGCAGGTTGATCAGGTATGGCGCAAGCATGTGCACGCTGAACATGTCGGCAAAGGCGCGGCTCTCGTCGCCAGGCGTTTCCGCTTCCCAGGCCGAGGCATTATGGATGATCGCCCGCAGGCTTTGGGTGTGCTTCTTCAGCTCGTCGATGAACGCAAGAATGCCGGCCTCGCTGGAAAAGTCAGCAAACACGCCAGTCGCACCGCGCTCGCGCAAGGCCTGCACGCCGGGACGTTCACTGCGGTAGCTGAAAATCACCGGCTGCCCTTCGTCCAGCAGGCGCAAGGCGCAATGCAGGCCGACACGCTGGCCGGCACCGGTGATCAGGATCGGGGCGGGAGTTGAAGACATGGGAGGCTCGTATCGCGGGCAGGCCAAAACTATACCAGCGCGCGGCCTCCCTTGTACTCACGCAGCGGCTTCGGTGACCTTTACCCGAGCCGGCGCCGGGTGCAGCCAACCGGCCAGCAGGTGGGTCGACAACGGAATAAAGAAGTAAACCATCAACGGCGTAAGCGCGAGGGTGCTGACCAGTACTCGGGTGAGTAAACCCAACTCGGCGAGCAGCGGCTCAAGGCCAAAATTGAACAGCAGCGACACCGGGAAAAACGCCAGCCAGATGGCCACGGCTTGTTTCCAGCGTGGCGGTCGTGCGGCGGCGGCGCCGAACCAGCCGTCTATACCGCGTACACGATGCTCCGACGGCGCAGCAAACAGCTCACTGCCACGCCCGAGCCATGCGCCACGGGACGCGGAAAACTCCCACGCATGCAGGGTCTTTTCGTCGGCGAAGCGGAAAATAATCTGGAATTCATCATCGTTGGGTGGCGGTGCAAGCACGCCGGATCCCAGGTAGCCGGGGAAGTCCGTGGCCAATTGCTCGCCTTCGCGCAGCCAAGCCATCAACTCTTCATAACGACCCGTGGCCACGCGGCGCGCAACCATCAGGGTGACAGGGGAGGTAGACATTGTGTATCTCCATAAGGATCAGGTGCGCTGGGCCGGGTAGGCGGCGCACGAACGAAGCTGCGGGGTAAGCAGCCACGTTGAAAAAACAGGCAAGGATTATTCCTGTTTTGAAAAAATACGCCAGCGGCATTGGTCGGGTTGCCGTAGGCCTTGAAACGGACAGGTTTATGGGCGTTAAATGGGATCCAAGTTTTTCACGGTGTTTTTAGTGCGCTGATGTCCGTAATGACTGCTCCTCTCCCTGATACGACGCTTTGCAATCCAGCCGATTGCGGTGAGCTGTTCCCGATTCGGGAAGTGGCAAGATTGACAGGCATCAACCCCGTTACCTTGCGCGCCTGGGAGCGTCGTTACGGGCTGATCCAGCCGATTCGCACTGAAAGCGGGCACCGCTTGTATTCACGCACCGATATCGAGACCGTTCATCGCATTCTTGACTGGATAGAACGCGGCGTAGCGGTGAGCAAGGTCGGCAAAATCCTCGCCCGTGGTGATCAGCAGGCTGAAACAACGGCCGGCGCGCCAGCCGGTGCGGAATATGAATGGAGCCAATGGCAGCAGCAAATGCGAACGGCCATCGCGGCCTTTGACGACCGGCAACTGGACCGGTTGTATGGCCAGATTTTCTCCGCCTACCCGGTCGCGGTGGTTTTCCAGGACATCCTGATGCCTCTCTGGCAGCAGCTGTTGCGCCACCAGGGGCTTTTTGGCCAAACCAGCGAGTGGTTGTTTTTTGATGGATTCTTGCGCAGCCGCACCTGGAAACGCCTGCAAATCGCCTGTGCTTCGGCGGCACCGCGGGTGCTGCTGGCCGCCGTCGCGGGAGAATGCCGCGAGCTGGAATTGCTGGTGGCAGGGCTGCTGATGAGCAGTGATGAGTTGGCGGTCAAGATCCTGAGCGTGGGCCAACCGATTGATGAGTTGACGCTAATCTGTGAAAAAACCAAGCCACAAGCGCTGGTGGTGTTCTCCAATCATTCGCCCACCCTCGACCTGTCGCGGCGCCTTGAGCGGCTGGCCCTGACCCTGGATTGCCCGTTGATGCTGGCTGGGGATGCGTCGGAATTGGCCTACGACCAGTTGGAGGGGTCGACCGTCGGTTGCCTGGGCAATGAAGGACGATTGATGCAACGCCGTCTGCAGCAGTTTTTGCGTGGCGGCCTCGATACCTGACGTCAGGTGTGGACCTCGGGGTGAAACAGCCGGTGTTGCTGCAGGATGAACTGGCGCAGGCGCTCGGTCTCATCCACATCATTCTGGCTTAGGCGATAGGCGAACAGGCCTCGTGCGTTTTCCCGCTCCAGGGTGCCACGCACGGCGATGCGCTCGTAGCCGGAGGGGCTGAACCACAGGGAGAAGGTTCGGGGCGCCTTGATCCGCCCGCGAATCTCCACCAGTAACCCCTTGAACGACACCTCATGCACCCACAGTGCTCCCGGCTGCCCCTTGATGTTTTCCAGTGGCACCGGCTCTTCAAGCGCCAGGCGCCAGGGGCGAATCATTGGCCCGTCTTCGAAGATACTGGGTACACCCAGGCGCAAATGCACGGCATGAAACTCGTCTTCCACCAATTGCAGCGGAAAAGTCATTTGCTGGTTGTCGAATTGTGCCTGCAGCGTGACATGGTCTTGGGCGGCGAGGCGGGTAAGCAAGTCACGGATCTGCGCACCGCCATTTACCGTGAGGCTCGACGACGCATCCCGCACGTTGAGTTGCGGGTTATGGTGCATGGTCTGAATAAAATCCAGCTCGTCCTGCGTCAAAAGCGCGTCGCGTTGCATTGATCTTGCTCAAGAGGTGAGGTGTTAAAATGCCATTATCTCTCTAAAGACCGCATTTTCTAGTTTTTGTTATATCCGCTCGTCGCCTTGAGTGCTGCAAGCTCTGCCTTGAGGTCTGCCAACTGGGCTTCCAGATGCGCGACGCGCTGCTGGGCCTTGACCTGAGCGGTCACCTCCTTCTGCACCCCCACAAAATAAGTCTGCCTGTCGGCCGGGTTGTAAACCGTTGATAACGACAGCTCATTCCAGAAATGCGTGCCGTCCTTGCGGTAGTTGCGCAGGATTTCCCGGCAGGAGCCGCCGCTCTCCAGGGCTTCGCGGACCGCCATCAGCCCAGGCTGGTCACGGTCACCGGACTGCATGAAGCGGCAGTCCTGGTAGAGGATTTCGTCGAGGGTGTAGCCGGTCATGCGCTCGAACGCCGGGTTTACGTAGATCAATGGCTTGTCCTTGCCCTCGCGCTCGGCGATAACGATGCCATCGTTGGAAGCGTTGATCACCAGTTGCATCAGCTTGGCATTAATCATTGAGCGGTCCATGGCTTGTCTTGGGAATTTGCAGTTTAAGACATGCCGGGCGCCTGTCCACTTGACCCAGCTGTTAATATCCCAGGCTTTTAGTCAGTTACAGGATCAGATTGATGAAAGTCGCCATCCTTTCCGGCTCGGTGTACGGCACGGCTGAAGAAGTCGCCCGTCACGCTGCAAGCATTCTCAACGCTGCCGGTTTCGACGCCTGGCACAACCCGCGCGCCACCCTGGCCGACGTGCAGGGCTTCGCGCCCGAAGCTTTCCTGGCCGTGACCTCTACCACCGGCATGGGCGAATTGCCCGACAACCTGCAGCCCCTGTACTCGACCATTCGCGACCAGCTGCCGGCTGCCTGGCGCGGGCTGCCGGGCGCGGTGATCGGCCTGGGCGACGCGAGTTATGGCGACACCTTCTGCGGTGGCGGTGAACAAATGCGCGAGCTGTTTGCCGAGTTGGGCGTACGTGAAGTGCTGCCGATGCTGCGCCTGGACGCCAGCGAAAGCGTAACCCCGGAGGCCGACGCCGAACCGTGGCTGGCCGAGCTGGTCACTGCACTGCGCGGTTGACCGGAAACTCGCGCAATAACGCGAGCCAGGCCTGCGCAGCTTTCGACAGGTAGGCGCCCTCACGCCAGATAAAGGCGATGTCCCAGCGCAGGTATTCCGGCGCCTTGAGCGTGAGGCGCACCACCCCGGGCCGCACCAGGCCCCTGGCGACCACGCTGGGCAGCAACACCACGCCCTGGCCGGCGGCCACCAATGCTGCGAGAAAATCCGCCTGGCCGCTGCGCCCGCTTTCCTTCGGGGTAAAGCCCACTTGTTGACAAGCTTGTAGCAAGCGGTCATTCAGCACAAAGCTGCGCTGATACATCAGGAACGGCGTATCGGCCAGCTCCTCAAGGCGGATCTGCGCGTTATCGGCCAACGGATGGTCCATCGGCAGCAGCGCGTCCAGCGGTTCATCACAAAACGCCTGCCAGGCGAATGCCGGGTCGCTGGGCATCAGGCTGCCGCCCACCTCCAGTTCCCCGCTCAAGATCGCCTGTTCGATATTGCGGCTGCCACCTTCGAGCAATTGAATCGTGACATTCGGGTAGCGCCGGCGATATTCGGCAAACAGCCCGGCGAACAACGTATCGCCGCCCAGTTGCGGCAGGCCCATGCGCAGCTCGCCACGGGTCAGTTGGTTCAAGTCATCCAGTTCACTGAGCAACTCGGCTTGCTGGCGCAGCATGGCCTCTGCCCGTTGCAGCACCACCTGGCCGGCAGCCGTCAGGCGAATCTGTGAACCCAGGCGATCCAGCAGTGGCGTGCCCAGGCTTTGTTCGAGCTGGGCCACCTGCTTGCTGACGGCAGACTGGCTGATGTGTAAGGTTTTGCCCGCTTGGGTAAAGCCACCGCGGTGGATCACTTCGACAAAGCTGCGCAGCTGTTTGAATTCCATCGGCCTGATTCCATTTAGGAATGGCTTGCAGTCTAACAATTCGCTGTGGGGATGCCACGGGCCTCTTTAAAATGGGAACCTCGCGAGGACCCAAAGCTCATGAAACGTTTCACCTTCAAACGCGTCGCTCGGTTGCTGGCTGAACTGGTCGTACTGCTGGCTATTTACTTTCTCGGTTGCGAATTCGCTGCCTGGCTGAGTTGGCCCATCCCCGGAGGTGTGGTCGGCCTGGGCCTATTGCTGCTGACCTTCGCCACCGGCCTGGTGAAGCCGGCGGCCCTGCAACTGGGGGCCGGTGTCCTGATGGCGGAGATGTTGCTGTTCTTTATTCCTGCCCTGATGAGCCTCCTGGACTACGGCGGCCTGGTACGCCACGACGGCTGGAGGATCATGCTGGTAATCGGTTTCAGCACCTTGTCGGTCATGCTGGTAACCGCGTTTACCGTGGAGTTCGTCTGCCGCTGGAAGCTGCGCCATGAAGCTTGAACTGATGCCGATGTTCTGGCTGGCGCTGACCCTTGGGGCCTACGGCTTCAGCCGCTGGATCTACCGGCGCACCGGGCGCTACCTGCTATCGCCACTGATTTTAGTGCCCGCACTGTTGCTGGCGGTGGCCGTGCCGATGAAAACCGCCTACGCCGAATACTCCACCGACACCCACTGGCTGATGCTGGTGCTGGGCCCGGTGACCGTGGCGTTTGCGATTCCGATCTGGCAACAGCGTCAATTGCTGATGCGTCACTGGTCCGCCCTGTTGCTGGGGATGGTGGCGGGCAGCGCGGCCTCCATCGCCACCTCCTATGGCCTGGCCAAGGCTTTGGCGCTGGACAGTTCGGTGACGATGTCTTTGGTGCCCCGTTCGATCACCACCCCATTCGCCATGCCCGTGTCGTCGGACCTGGGCGGCGTGCCGGAACTGACGGCCGTGTTCGTGATGTTCACCGGCGTATTTGGCGCCATGCTCGGCGGCGTGCTGCTTAAGTGGTTGCCGCTGCGCACGCCTCTGGCGCGCGGCGCATTGTTTGGCGTGGGCGCCCACGGTGCGGGTGTGAGCCGGGCCCATGAAGTGGGCGGCGAGGAAGGCTCGGTGGCGGGCCTGGTGATGGTGCTCACCGGGTTGCTCAACTTGTTCGCCGCACCTTTACTGGCGTCGCTTCTCTGACGCCATTTGAACAATTTCGAACTATTCTCAGGACTGACCCGCTCGGTCATCAAGCTGGCTGCCAATGCAACTACGGCGGCCTGTTGGTCTGATTAGACTGGCCCTTCACCCAAAAAAATAATAATAAAACGCGCCAAGGAGGTCATTGCCGTGAGCCTAGCCACTGTTCAATCGACACACAGCGTAAAAGATCAGGTCAGCGCTGCCGAATGGCAGACCCGCGTCGACCTTGCCGCGTGCTACCGCCTGGTAGCGATGCACGGTTGGGACGACCTGATTTTCACCCACATTTCGGCCAAGGTACCGGGCACCGAAGACTTCCTGATCAACCCCTACGGGCTGATGTTTCACGAGATCACAGCATCGAGCCTGGTGAAGGTCGACCAGGCCGGCAACAAGCTGATGGCCAGTCCCTATGAGGTCAACCCGGCGGGTTACACCATCCACAGTGCGGTACACGAAGTGCGGCATGACGTGGTTTGCGTGCTGCACACCCATACGGCTTCCGGCATCGCCGTTTCGGCGCAAAAGCAGGGCGTGTTGCCCATCAGCCAGCAATCCTTGTTCGTGTTGTCCAGCCTGGCCTATCACGCTTACGAAGGTGTGGCGCTGAACCACGAGGAAAAGGCCCGCTTGCAGGCCGACCTTGGCGACAATAATTTCCTGATGCTGCATAACCACGGTCTGCTGACCTGCGGTGGCACCATTGCCGATACCTTCTTGATGATGTTCACTTTCCAGCGCACCTGCGATATCCAAGTGCTGGCGCAGAACGGTGGCGCCGAGTTGATCAGCATCGCACCACCGATATTGGCCGGTGCCCGGGCGATGATCGCCGGGGTTACCAAAAGCGCCCAAGGCATGGGCGGTGCGCTCGCGTGGCCGGCCTTGCTGCGCAAGCTCGATGCACTCGACCCCGGGTATAAAAGCTGATGCCACTCGCCGAGATCCCGCTGCGCATCTGGCGCCAACGCGCCCAGAGCTTCGAGTTTCGTGGCCATACCATTCGTTACTGGGTGGCGGGGCAGGGCGAGCCGTTGCTGCTGATCCATGGTTTCCCCACCGCCAGTTGGGATTGGCATTACCTCTGGCAACCGTTGGCGCAGCGCTATCAGGTAATTGCCTGCGACATGCTGGGGTTTGGCGATTCGGCCAAGCCGCTGGACCATGCCTACTGCCTGCTGGAACAGGCGGATTTGCAGCAGGCGCTGCTGGAGCATCTTTGGGTGCGGCAGCCGGTGCATGTGTTGGCCCACGATTATGGGGACAGCGTCGCCCAGGAATTGTTGGCGCGGCATTACGAAGGGCTGTTTCAGATGGCCAGTTGTGTGTTTCTCAATGGTGGGTTGTTTCCTGAAACTCATCGTCCGGCTTTGGTGCAAAAGCTGTTACTCAGCCCGCTGGGATGGATGATTGGGCGGGCGTTTGGGCGTAATGCGCTGGCCAACAGTTTCGGGCAGATTTTCGGGCCGGCGACTCGGCCGAGTGAAAGTGCGCTGGATGATTTTTGGAGTTTGATCGAGAGCCAGGAGGGGCCGCGGATTTTGCACAAGTTGATTACGTACATTCCTCAGCGTCGGCAGCAGCGGGATCGGTGGGTGGCGGCGATGCAGCGGGGGGAGGTAGCGTTGCGGGTGATCGATGGGGAGGTTGATCCGATTTCCGGGGGGCATATGGTTCAGCGTTATCGTGAGTTGGTGCCGCATGCGGATACGGTGGTGTTGGCCAATATTGGGCACTATCCGCAGATTGAGGCGCCGGTGCAGGTGTTGAAGCATTATTTGGCGTTTCGGGACGGGCTTGGGGTTGGGACTGCTCGGGTGGCTTATTCTTGATTGGGGTTGAGTACATATCCGTTGCTTCGGTAACGGCTTCTTATGGTTTCGCTCTTACAGCGAGTCACTTTGCAAAAGCGGCAAAGTAACCAAAACGCTCTGCCCCGCCTGTCGGCACCTCGCTTAGGCTCGGTGTGCCCGAACGAAGGCATTGCTCCGCGGGCCGCCGCGACGGCCCGTCCCTGGCCCGTCGCGGCTAAACCGGCGTCCTGCCGGTTTACCCGCTCCTCAATCCCTGCGTTCGGCCTCGGGCTGAATGGGGCAGTCAGATCAAAAGCAAGATCAAGAACACAGCGGCCTACAGGCCGGCCTGAGTGTTGGAAGCCAGATCAAAAACCAAAGCAGAGCGGCTTTTCTGTAGGAGCTGGCTTGCCGGCGATGCAGGCGACTCGGTCTTTCAGTTACACAGAGGCGATGCCATCGCAGGCAAGCCAGCTCCCACATTTGACCGGGGACGCCAATCATCCCCCAGCCTTATCGCGCACCATTCACCCTCAACCGTGTTTATTGTGACCACAAGCCCCGTGCCTGACACTCCACCCATCCACCCATCCACCCCTAACCGTCCCTGGAGTTCCCAATGAGTGAGCCTGTGCAGTTCCAAGACAAGGTCGTGATCGTCACCGGTGCCGGCGGCGGATTGGGCCGCGCCCATGCACTGCTGTTCGCCAAACACGGCGCCAAAGTGCTGGTCAATGATCTCGGCGGCTCAACCCAGGGCGAAGGCGCCAACGCCTCGGCGGCCGACCGCGTGGTAGCCGAAATCCGTGAAGCCGGCGGCATCGCCGAAGCCAACCACGATTCCGTTACCGACGGCGACAAGATCGTGCAGAACGCCCTCGACGCCTTCGGCCGCATCGACGTGGTGGTCAACAACGCCGGGATCCTGCGGGACAAAACCTTCCACAAAATGGAAGACAGCGACTGGGACCTGGTCTACCGCGTACACGTCGAAGGCGCCTACAAAGTCACCCGCGCCGCATGGCCGCATCTGCGCGAACAAGCCTACGGCCGGGTGATCTTCACCGCCTCGACTTCCGGCATCTATGGCAACTTCGGCCAGTCCAACTACGGCATGGCCAAGCTCGGCCTGTACGGGTTGACCCGCACGCTGGCGCTGGAAGGCCGCAAGAACAACATCCTGGTCAACGCCATCGCGCCTACCGGCGGCACGCGCATGACTGAAGGCCTTATCCCGCCGCAAGTCTTCGAGCGGCTCAAGCCAGAACTGATCAGCCCGCTGGTGGTGTACCTGGGCAGCGAGGCCTGCCAGGAAACGTCTGGCCTGTTTGAAGTGGGCGGCGGCTGGATCGGCAAGACCCGCTGGGAGCGCAGCCTGGGGGTTGGGTTTGACCCTGAAGCGGGGTTCTCGCCGGATGATGTCGCTGCCCATTGGCAGCAAATCTGCGACTTTGACGGGGCCGCTCACCCCAAGGACAACATCGAGGCCTTGAAGGAGATGATGGCCAACCTGCAGAAGTACAGCCTCTGATCATTGCATTAAAAAGTTTTAATCAACCCGGGGCGCCATGGCGCCCCGGTTTATTTCAGGCATAAAAAAAGCCGCTGCAAAGGCAGCGGCTGAAGTAAGACGTTTGATCAAGGAGCAATAAATCAACGTCAGTGAACACGGGTAACAGATTGAAAATATTGATCAATCCATTAAATCTGGCTGTTCTTCCAGGCTCTGGAAGCGGGCGGTTCGCCCTGAAAGCCAAGCAAGAATAGGCTTTTGTTACAGAATGAAAAATAGCGATTCGGGACAAGGACTGTTACCAAACTGGCAACAGTGACGCCGGCGCCTCATACATCCCCCTGATAACCCTTCATCCATCTCGTCCATATCCCCGCCAATACCCCGGCCAGAGCGCCCCTTCATCCTTTCGAGCGACAACACGAATACCTCCTTGGTGCGCTTATCGCTCCTGATGACGGGCAGTAGGGTGGGGCCTTCTGTCACACCACCGGGGAAGACGCATGACAAGAACAACAATGCGCGCCATCTTCAGGCCACAGGCGCTGGCCGCTGCGGTTGCTTTGGGTTGCTGTGCCCAGGCGCAGGCTGTTTCGTTCAACATCGGCGAGATCGAAGGGCAATTCGATTCCTCGCTGTCGGTCGGTGCCAGTTGGGGCATGCGCGACGCCGATAAAAAGTTGGTAGGCATTCCCAACGGCGGCACCGGCCAGGCGTCCACGGGCGATGACGGCCGCCTGAACTTCAAGAAGGGCGAGACCTTCTCCAAGATCTTCAAGGGCATCCACGACCTGGAGCTCAAGTACGGCGACAGCGGCGTGTTCGTGCGTGGCAAGTACTGGTACGACTTTGAGCTGCAGGACGAAGACCGCGAATTCAAGCAGATCAGCAATAACCACCGCGACGAAGGTGCACGCTCTTCCGGCTATGAACTGCTGGATGCGTTTGTCTACCACAACTATTCCATTGGTGATTTGCCGGGCAACGTGCGCGTCGGTAAACAGGTGGTCAGCTGGGGTGAAAGTACCTTCATCGGCAACTCCATCAACAGCATCAACCCGATTGACGTTTCAGCCTTTCGCCGGCCCGGTGCCGAGATCAAGGAAGGGCTGATTCCGGTCAACATGCTGTTCGCGTCCCAAAGCCTGACCAACCAGTTGAGCGTGGAAGGGTTCTACCAGTTGAACTGGGAAAACACCGTGGTGGACAACTGCGGCACCTTCTTCGGTAACGACGTAGTGGCCCACGGTTGCAACGGTAACTACACGGTTGGCAGCCCGGCGATTGCGCCGTTGCAACCGGTGGCGGCGGCGTTTGGCCAGGGCTTCCAGGTCACGAACGAAGGCGTGGTGGTGCAGCGTGCAAAAGATCGCGAAGCGCGCGATGGCGGCCAGTTCGGCATGGCCCTGCGCTGGCTGGGCGACGACACGGAGTACGGCCTGTACTTCATGAACTACCACAGCCGTACGCCCACCGTCGGTACCATCACGGCCAACACCAGCCTGGCCACGATTGGCCGTATCGTCAACGCGGCCAACGGGATCGCTCCGGGTTCGGGCGCCGGCCTGGCGCAAAGTACGATGCTCGGTCGCGGCCAGTATTACCTCGACTACCCGGAGAACATCCGCCTGTTCGGTGCCAGCTTCTCCACCACCTTGCCCACCGGCACCGCGTGGACCGGCGAAATCAGCTACCGCCCGAATGCTCCCGTACAACTCAACACCACCGACCTGACGCTGGCCCTGGTCAACCCGATTGCCGGTAACGCCGCTTCACCGATCGCCAGTTCCTTCGGTGCTGACAACGCAGGCTACCGCCGTAAGGAAATCACCCAGATCCAGAGCACCATGACCCAGTTCTTCGACCAGGTGCTGGGCGCCGAACGCCTGACCCTGGTGGGCGAGGCGGCCTTTGTGCACGTCGGCGGGCTGGAGGCGAAGTCCAAGCTGCGTTATGGGCGGGATTCGGTCTACGGCCAATACGGCTTCGGCGGCGACACCGACGGTTTCGTCACGGCCAACTCCTGGGGTTATCGCGCCCGGGCCATCCTCGACTACAACAACGTGTTCGCCGGGATCAACCTCAAGCCCAACGTGTCGTGGTCCCAGGACGTCAGCGGCTACGGCCCCAACGGCCTGTTCAACGAAGGCGCCAAGGCCATCAGCGTTGGCGTGGACGCGGACTACCGCAACACCTACACCGCAAGCCTGAGCTACACCGACTTTTTTGGCGGTGACTACAACACCCTCACCGACCGCGACTTCATCGCCTTAAGCTTTGGCGTGAACTTCTGATTGGGTTTAAGGAAGGACAAGAGACTATGCGCAAGATGATTCTGCAATGCGGCGTGTTGGCCCTGAGCCTGCTGGCTGCCAACGTGATGGCTGCTGTTTCGCCTGAAGAAGCGGCCAAGCTCGGCACCACGCTTACCCCGGTGGGCGCCGAGAAAGCCGGCAACGCCGACGGTTCGATCCCCGCCTGGACCGGCGGCATCCCGAAAAACGCCGGCGCGGTAGACAGCAAAGGCTTCCTCGCCGACCCGTTTGCCAGTGAAAAACCGCTGTTCGTGATCACCGCCGCCACGGTCGACAAGTACAAGGACAAGCTCTCCGAAGGCCAGGTGGCGATGTTCAAGCGCTACCCGCAAACTTACAAGATCCCGGTGTACCCAACCCACCGCACGGTCAACCTGCCGCCAGAGATCTACGAGTCGATCAAGCGCAGCGCGCTCAATGTGCATGCGATCAACGACGGCAATGGCCTGGAAAACTTCACCGGCAACCGCTACTACGCCTTCCCGATTCCGAAAAATGGCGTGGAAGTGCTGTGGAACCACATCACCCGTTACCACGGCGGCAACCTGCGCCGCATCATCACCCAGGCCACGCCGCAGACCAACGGCAGCTACACGCCGATCCGTTTCGAGGAAGAAGTGGCCGTGCCGCAACTGATCCCGGACATGGACCCGGTCAAGGGCGCCAACGTGCTGACCTTCTTCAAGCAGTCGGTGACCGCCCCGGCGCGCCTGGCAGGCAACGTACTGCTGGTGCATGAAACCCTCGACCAGGTGAAGGAACCGCGCCTGGCCTGGGTCTACAACGCCGGCCAGCGCCGGGTACGTCGTGCCCCGCAAGTGGCCTACGACGGCCCGGGCACTGCCGCCGACGGCCTGCGCACCTCGGATAACTTCGACATGTTCTCCGGCGCCCCCGACCGCTACGACTGGAAGCTGGTGGGCAAGAAGGAAATGTACATTCCCTACAACAGCTACAAGCTTGACTCGCCGACGCTCAAGTACGACGACATCATCAAGGCCGGCCACATCAACCAGGACCTGACCCGCTACGAGCTGCACCGGGTCTGGGAAGTGATCGGTACCGTCAAGCCAAGCGAGCGGCATATTTACGCCAAGCGCCACATGTACATCGACGAAGACAGCTGGCAAGTCGCGCTGGTGGACCACTACGACGGCCGCGGCCAACTGTGGCGCGTGGCAGAAGGGCATGCGCAGTTCTACTATGACCACCAGGTGCCGGCCTACACCGTCGAAACCCTTTACGACATCATCGCCGGGCGCTACATCGCCCTGGGGATGAAGAACGAGGAGAAGAGCAGCTTCGTGTTCGGCTTTGCGGCCAAGGCGGCCGACTACACCCCGGCAGCGTTGCGCTCGGAAGGCGTGCGCTGAAACCTGATTTAAATGCGCTCAAACTGTAGGAGCTGGCTTGCCTGCGATAGCGGTGTATCAGTAACAGATACCTAACCTGACACACCGCTATCGCAGGCAAGCCAGCGCCTACAATTTCATGCCGGGTTGCCGTTTGGCTCCCGGCTTTTTTATGCCCGCCAATCAGCCTGCTGAATACTCCTCAACAACCGCCAGCCACAGGACTAGGGTAGGCGGCACGCTGTATAAAATAAAAACAGGGACGCAGTAATGACCGCCATGACCCGTTGTCTGGATCGTCCTGGATTCATGCCACGCTTGTCTGCCCATCATCTGCTGCGCCCACGCCTGGCCGGGCCGTTGCTCAACGCGTCGGCGCGGGTGAAGTTGCTCTGTGCGCCGGCCGGCAGTGGCAAGAGCGCCCTGCTCGCCGAGTGTGCGTTGCAGGCGCCTGCGGAGTGCCAGGTGTACTGGTTGCCGCTGAACGGCGCGGGCCAGGATTTATGCCAGCGTCTGGCGCAAAACCTTGGCCTGGATTTTATCGATGAACCCACGTTGCTGCTGGCTCTCAACCGCTGGCAAGCGCCGGCCTGGCTGTTTCTCGATGACTTCTGCAGGGTGCCGGCGCCGGAGTTGGATGCGTTGCTTGATCGCATTCTGGCGGCCAGCAGCCCGGCCTTGACCTGGTGGATTGGCGCGCGGCGACGGCCGGCCTGTAACTGGCCCCGGCTATTACTCGACGATGAATTGTGGGAGTGCAATGCTGCCGAGTTGGCGTTTGATCACACCGAGATCCACTACTTGGCCGGGCCGTGCGCCGACAAGGTGCTGAAGTTCAGCGCCGGCTGGTGCGCGGGTGCGCGCATCGCATTGCTTGAAGGCGAAGGGCACCCCGACAAAACCTTGCTCGACTACCTGCAACACGAGCTGTTCAGCGGCCTGGCCCCGGAATTGGCCGAAGCCTGGCGCGTGCTCGCGCACCTGCCACGCTTCAACCCGAGTGTGTGTGAACACCTGTTCGGCTTTGGCGACGGTGGCGATTACCTGCGTGACTTGCTGGCGTTGGGGGCCTTTATCGAACCCTGGGAAGACTCCACCGACTGGCTGCAAATCTTCCCGCCGCTGGCCCAGCTTATGCGCGACGAACCCTGGCCAGCCAAGCGCTCCTGGCACCGGCGTGCCTGCCAATGGTTTACCGCCGCCGAGGACTGGCAACCGGCGTTTGAACAGGCGCTGCTGGCCGAAGAGTACGAAGTGGCCGTAAGCCTGTTGCAGCATTTCAGTTTTGAAGACCTGTTTCGCCAGCAAAATGCGGTGCTGCTGTTGCGCCTGCATGAGCAACATGGCGATGAGTTGATGCTGGGTTCGGCGCAACTGGTGGGGCTGGTGACGGCGGCGTTGCTGTTCGCCGGACGCTTCGACCAGGCGGCGTTGTGCATCGATCAACTGGCGCGTTTCACGCCGCAACCGACCGCGCACTCGCAGCGCTATCTGCTGGCCCGCTGGCAGGCGCAATGGGGCTGGCTGTTGCACCTGGGAGGCGAAGCCGCACGCGCCCGGGAGCATTTTCTCGAAGCCCTGCAAGACTTGCCCGAGAGCGCCTGGACATCGCGCTTGATGTGCCTGTCGGGCCTTACCCAGCAAGCCCTGCTGCGAGGCGAGCTGGATGTAGCCCAAGGGCTGAACCGTGAGGCGTTATGCCTGGCGCGTTCCCATGGCTCTTTGCTGCTTGAGGCATTGCTGGAGCTGGATCATGCGCAGTTGCTGGAACAGCGCGGCGCCCCGTATAGGGCTCAAAGCCTGCTGGAAAACGTGCAGCGAATGCTGGTGCAACAGCGCCTCAAGGCCGGGCCGTTGGTAGGGCGTATCTCGCTGCGACGTGGGCACCTGGCCCTGCGCCAAGGTCACGACGCCGTCGCCGCCGAATGTTTCGCGTCCGGCCTGGGCATGTGCCTGCACAGCCAGGACAAGCGCGTGCTCTACGGCTATCTCGGCCTGGCGCTATTGGCCGCCAACAAGGGTGATTACGCCCAGGCGTTTATCCAACTGCGGGATGCCGAGCGCCTGATGCAGCAACGCCAGGTGCCCGACACCGTTTATCGTGCCGTGCTGCTGTTGCTCAGTGGGCATTTCTGGTTGCAGCAGGGCCGCGCCGAACTGACCCTGGAAGCAGTGACCCGCGTGCTGCGTCACTACAGTGGGCCCAAGGCCAAACAAGCACCGCCGGCCACCCTGGAGCTGATCCCGCGTCTTGAGTACTTGCAGGTGCTAGCCGAAGTGAAATTGCGCCGGGCCGAAGAGCCCATCGCGCGCCTGGGTGCGTTACTGGAGACTGCTCGGCAACGCGGCATGCTGTGCCTGGAAGCGGAGTTGCATTTGGTGCTGGGGGAAGTGGCCTGGCAAGTAGGCGATCGGCCATTAGCCGTGCGCTCACTGGAAGCCGGGCTGGAACTGGCGGGGCGCTGCCAGGTGCAACAGGCGATTCGCGAGTTGCGCCTCAGGCAGCCGGGGTTGTTGAGTGCGTTGGGGCTGGAGCCGCAGGAGTGCCTGGCGGCGGCGGGGGAAAACCCGTTGAGCCAGCGCGAGCTTGAGGTGCTGAAGTTGATCGCCTTGGGCAATTCCAATCTGGAAATTGCCAGCCAGTTGTTTATCTCGCTGCACACGGTGAAAACCCATGCGCGGCGCATTCATAGCAAGTTGGGGGTAGAGCGGCGTACCCAGGCAGTGGCCAAGGCCAAGACGCTGGGATTGATGGCTTGAACTCTAATCTCGAAATCAACGCAGGCTAATGTGGGAGCCGGGCTTGCCCGCGATGACGGTGTGTCAGGGGCAGATAGCTAACCTGATGCACCGCTATCGCAGGCAAGCCAGCTCCCACAGTTGAACGGCGTTGTGTCAGGGAAGCTGATAACCCATGCGCCAACTCACCGCCTGGGTCGCCGCCAACAAACGCTTCGCCGCCGGGCCGTCTTCATCGGCATGGAACAACGACGTCGGCCCCACCACAGTCAATACCGCCGCCACCTGGCCGACCGCGTTGAACACCGGCGCCGATAACGCGTCTACGCCGGGCATCAGCAAACCGTGCACAAAGTGCAGGCCACGCTGACGGATCTGCTCGCAGGTGGTGGCGTAGGCCTGGTCATCCGCCAACGCATGGGCGATGCCCGCCTGAATCTCCCGCTCGCGCAACTCCACGGTTTCCCGCGACGGCAGAAACGCGCTGAACACCAAGCCGGTGGACGAACTGAGCAGCGGCAACACCGAACCCAATTGCGTCACCACCGTCACCGCGCGCACCGCAGGCTCGATATGCACCACGGTTGCGCCCTGGTTGCCCCAAACGGCCAGGAAGCAGGTTTCATTCAACTCGTCCCGCAGTTCTGCCAAGGGCAGGGCGGCGACTTTCAGCACGTCCATGCTGCCCAGCGCGGCCAGGCCCACGCGCAAGGCTTCGCGGCCCAGGCCGTAATGGTTGGTGGCGGTGTTCTGCTCGGCAAACCCTGAGGCAATCAGCGCCTGCAAGTAGCGGTGAACCTTGCTCGCCGGCATTTGCACGTGCTCGGCCAGGCGCGACAACGAGGTGGCCGGCGACAGTTCAGCCAGGGCCTTGAGGATGTCGGTGCCCACTTCGGCCGAGCGGACTTTCTGTTTACCGGTGTCGCGGGGGGCGGGCGGCTTTTCCATGGAGGGCATGAATCCGAAAGACGAATGGGCGTCTTTATAGCTTGACGGTCAACAGGTATCAAATTACGTTATGCGTAACTGGATTACGATAAAAACAACTTCCGCTCAGAGGACGATCCATGACCCTCGAATACCAATCAGGCTTCGGCAATGAATTTGCCAGCGAAGCCTTGCCCGGCGCCCTGCCGGTCGGCCAGAACGCCCCGCAGAAAGCGCCCTACGGGCTGTACACCGAACTCTTCTCCGGCACCGCCTTCACCATGGCCCGCAGCGAAGCCCGGCGCACCTGGCTGTATCGCATCCAGCCGTCGGCCAATCACCCGGCGTTCGTCAAGCTGGAGCGGCAATTGGCCGGTGGCCCGCTGGGCGCTGTGACGCCAAATCGCCTGCGCTGGAACCCGCTGGATATTCCGGCTGAACCGACAGACTTCATCGACGGGCTTGTAGGCATGGTCGCCAATTCAGCGTCCGAAAAACCCTCTGGTATCAGCATTTACAACTACCGCGCCAACCGCTCGATGGACCGCGTGTTCTTCAACGCCGACGGCGAACTGTTGATCGTTCCCGAGCAAGGCCGCCTGCGTATTGCTACCGAATTGGGTGTGCTGGACGTCGAGCCGTTGGAAATTGTCGTGCTGCCCCGCGGCCTCAAATTTCGCGTCGAACTGCTGGACGCCCAAGCCCGCGGCTACGTCGCCGAGAACCATGGCGCGCCACTGCGCCTCCCGGACCTGGGGCCGATCGGCAGCAACGGCCTGGCCAATGCACGGGATTTCCTCACGCCCGTCGCCCATTACGAAGACCTCAAGCAACCGACCACGCTGGTGCAGAAATTCCTCGGCGAACTGTGGGGTTGCGAGCTGGACCATTCGCCGCTGAACGTGGTGGCGTGGCACGGCAACAACGTGCCGTACAAATACGACCTGCGCCGCTTCAACACCATCGGCACCGTGAGTTTCGATCACCCCGACCCGTCGATCTTCACCGTATTGACCTCGCCCACCAGCGTGCACGGCTTGGCCAACCTCGACTTCGTGATCTTCCCGCCTCGCTGGATGGTCGCGGAAAACACCTTCCGGCCGCCGTGGTTCCACCGCAACCTGATGAACGAGTACATGGGCCTGATCCAGGGTGCCTACGACGCCAAGGCCGAAGGCTTCCTGCCCGGTGGCGCGTCGCTGCACAGCTGCATGAGCGCCCACGGCCCGGATGGCGAAACCTGCACCAAGGCCATCAACGTGGAGCTTGCGCCCCACAAGATTGATAACACCATGGCGTTCATGTTCGAGACCAGCCAGGTGCTGCGTCCTACACAGTTCGCGCTGGAGTGCTCGCAGCTGCAACCTTCCTACGACGCTTGCTGGGCCTCGCTGCCCACAACCTTCAACCCGAATCGGAGATAACCCATGACTCAGCCTAATCTCACCCGCAGTTGGGTGGCTTCCGCCAACGGTCATCGGGATTTCCCGCTGCAAAACCTGCCGCTGGGTGTGTTCAGCGTTAACGGTTCTGCGCCGCGCAGTGGCGTGGCAATTGGCGAGCACATTCTCGATCTGCAGGCCGCTTTGGAATGCTTTGCGGGCGAAGCCCGTCGCGCCGTTGAAGCTACCGCTGGCGGCCAGCTCAACGCCTTTTTCGAACTCGGCCGTGGCCCACGTGTGGCCCTGCGTGAGCGCCTGCTGGAACTGCTGGCGGAAGGCAGCGACCAGCAAGGCAAACTGCAAGCTGCGCTGCTCCTGGCTGCCGATTGCCAGATGCACCTGCCAGCCAGAATCAACGATTACACCGACTTCTACGTGGGCATCGAGCACGCGCAAAACGTCGGCAAACTGTTCCGCCCGGACAACCCGTTGCTGCCCAACTACAAGTATGTGCCGATCGGTTACCACGGCCGCGCGTCGACGATTCGTCCTTCAGGCACCGAAGTTCGTCGCCCTAAAGGCCAGACCCTGCCAGCCGGCCAGACCGAACCGACCTTCGGCCCTTGTGCACGTTTGGATTACGAGCTGGAACTGGGCATCTGGATCGGCCAGGGCAATGCCATGGGCGACTCGATTGCTATCGGCGACGCCGCTGATCACATCGCCGGTTTCTGCCTGCTCAACGACTGGTCGGCGCGGGATATCCAGGCATGGGAATACCAGCCGCTGGGGCCGTTCCTGTCGAAGAGTTTTATCACCAGCATTTCGCCGTGGGTGGTGACGGCTGAAGCCCTGGAACCTTTCCGCAATGCACAGCCGGCGCGCCCCGAAGGCGACCCGCAACCGTTGCCGTACCTGCTGGACAAGCGCGACCAGGCTGCCGGTGGCTTTGATATCGAACTGGAAGTGCTGCTGACCACCGCCTCGATGCGTGAGCAGAACCTGCCGGCCCATCGCCTGACCCTCAGCAACACCCAACACATGTACTGGACCGTGGCGCAAATGGTTGCGCACCACAGCGTCAACGGTTGCCAGTTGCAGGCCGGTGACCTGTTCGGTTCAGGCACCTTGTCGGGGCCGCAACCCGGTCAGTTCGGCAGCCTGCTGGAAATCACCGAAGGCGGCAAAAAGCCGATCGAACTGGCCTCCGGCGAAGTGCGTAAATTCCTTGAAGATGGCGACGAAGTCATCCTGCGTGCCCGCTGCACCCGCGACGGTTTCGCTTCCATCGGCTTCGGCGAATGCCGGGGTACCGTGGTCGCGGCGCGCTGAGAGGGCCGGGCCATGGAACTCTATACTTACTACCGCTCCACTTCGTCCTACCGGGTAAGAATCGCGCTGGCCTTAAAGGGTGTGGACTTCACCGCGGTGCCGGTCAACCTGCTGGTGCCCAAGGGCGGCGCCAATCGCCAGCCGGAATACCTGGCGATCAACCCCCAGGGTCGCGTGCCGGCCTTGCGCACCGATGACGGCGATGTGTTGATTCAGTCGCCGGCGATCATCGAGTACCTGGAGGAACGTTATCCGCAGGTGCCGTTGCTCTCCATGGACTTGGCAACCCGCGCGCATGAGCGCGCGGTGGCGTCGATCATCGGGTGCGACATCCACCCGCTGCACAACTCCAGCACCCAGAATCTGCTCAAGCAGTGGGGGCACGATGAGGCGCAAGTGCTGGAGTGGATCGGGCATTGGATCAGCCAGGGCTTGGCGGCGGTGGAGCAGTTGATCGGCGATCAGGGCTATTGCTTTGGCGAGCAGCCGGGGATGGCCGATGCGTTTTTGATCCCGCAGCTGTATGCAGCCGAACGGTTCAAGGTATCGCTGGGGGCGTACCCGCGCATTCAGCGGGTGGCGGCGTTGGCGGCGCAGCATCCGGCGTTTATGGCGGCGCACCCTGCCAAGCAACCCGATACCCCTGACACGCCATAAATCAATGTGGGAGCTGGCTTGCCTGCGATCGCGATGTGTCAGGTTAGGTATCTGTTACTGATGCACCGCTATCGCAGGCAAGCCAGCTCCCACATGTGATCTACAGCGTGTCCAAAAAAAATATAAAAACAATACAGGTCCCTTGCGATGCAAAATCAGATTGCCAGCTTTCGTGCGGCACTCGACGCCCGCCCGGTGTCGCGCTATCAGTGGTTGATTCTCCTGTTGTTGGCACTGTTGCTGGTCACCGACGGTTACGACGCCCAGGTCCTGGGCTACGTCGTACCCGCGCTGGCCAAGGACTGGGGCCTGGAAAAGGCCGCGTTCGGCCCGGTATTCAGCGCCAATCTGCTGGGGTTGACCCTCGGCTCCCTGGCCGTCACACCGCTGGCCGACCGCTTCGGTGTGCGGCGCATCCTGCTGTGCTGCGTACTGATCTACGCCAGCCTCACGGTGTTGATGGTGTTCGCCAATTCCCTGAATACCCTGATGGCCGCGCGTTTTATCTGCGGCATCGGCATGGGCGGCGCGATGCCCAGCGCCATGGCCTTGATGTCGGAATATTCACCGCCACGCTTGCGAACGTTGATGGTGACGCTGGCGGCGTGTGGCTTTTCCTTCGGTGGCGCGGCGGGTGGTTTCGTGGCCGCCGGGGTTATCGACAGCTTCGGCTGGCAGGCGGTGTTCCTCGCCGGGGGCGTGACGCCGTTGTTGCTGTTCCCGTTTCTCGCCTGGATGTTGCCTGAGTCCTTACCGCGCCTGCTGCGTGACGCGCCGCCTTACGTGCGCCTGCAAAAAGTCACCGGGCGGATGTTGCCCGGCTGGCAGCCGCCGGCAGCGAGCGAGGAAGAAAACCGACAGGAGCAGGGCAGCAAACTGACGGTGGTGGAGCTGTTCCGCCATGGCTACGCGCGCCCGACATTACTGCTGTGGGCGACGTTTTTTGTCAGCCTGATCCTGCTGTATTTCATGATCAGCTGGCTGCCTTCGCTGTTGCTGGAAAGTGGCCTGGGCCTGAACGAAGCCACCCTGGTGACCTCAATGTTCCTGTTCGCCGGGACCTTGGGTGCCATTGGCATGGCGTGGTTTGCCGACCGGCTCAAAAACAAAGTGCGCTTGTTGTCCGGCGTGCTGGCAGCGGCGGCGGTGTGCACCATTCTGCTGGGCCTGAACCACGATAACCCGCGATACCTGGTGGCCTGCGTGTTTGCGGCGGGCTTGTGCATCATCGGCGGCCAGCTGACGCTGAATGCGTTCGTCAGTAATTTCTACCCGGCGCACGTGCGGGCGACCGGCACCGGCTGGGCGCTGGGCGTCGGACGGTTTGGTTCGATACTGGGGCCGCTGTTCGGCAGCCTGCTGCTGGCGATGCATATCCCGGTGCAGCAGATTTTCTTCTTCTGCGCGATTCCGGCGGTGATGGCGGCATTGTTGATTATTCAGGTGCGCTCGCCAGTCAATGCACCACCGAGTTCGGCGGCAAGTGCCCCAGCCGCTCGGTCAGGCGCAGGCGCTGGATCGGATCCTCGCTGAGCATCAGCGCATGCTCCAGGTCAAAACGTTCGGCATTCGGGCAATCCAGGCGCTGATACAAACTGGCCCGGGCCAGGTAATCGGCAGCGCTGGCATTGCCCAGCTCCAGCACGCGCTCGGCATCCACCAGGGCGGCCAGGTGGTCGTCATTGGACAGGTGCAACTGGCGCAGATTGCGTGACAGCCGTTGCAGGATCGAACGCGGCTCGGCGGTGTGCAGGTGGTCGGCCTGCAATTTGAGGTTGGGCCCGTACTGGCGAGTCAACAGGTCGCGGCAGTCGTTGGGGTACAGCCGTCGCCCGCCACAGGGGTCGAGCAGATGATCGGCGCCCGGTACCCGCAACAGGAAGTGTCCCGGAAAGTTGACGCCGACCAACGGAATGTCCAGGCGTCGCGCCAACTCCAGTGCAATCAGCCCCAATGCCAGCGGCTGCCCACGCTTGCGCTTCAAGACCTTGTCCAGCAAGGCGGCGGCGGGGCGCAGCGGGGTATGGTCATCCTGGGCAAACCCCAGGTCGTTCATGCGCCGCAGCAGCGGTTGCCCGAGTTCATCCGCCGGCAGCATCGGCATGCTCAGGCTGACCAACTGCTGCAACACCTTGAAGTCGTGCAGGATGGCCAAGGGGTCAACCGCCGGGTCGTGCTCGGCCGCCATCCACAGCGCGGCTTCAAACAGCGCGGGTGGTGAGCGTTCCAGGCAGGCAAAAAAGGCGTCGCGGGGCTTCATTGGGTTCTCCGGCGGATGTCTCGTTTTAGCCTTGCTGCGACCTTTCGTCCAGTGCCTTAAGACGCGTCTTATCTGTTTATGTCGCAAACCCTTTAAAACCGGTGGCCTTATTCCTGCGTACTTGGGCAGGCTTTCGCTGGCAGTCCTATACTTGGCGCCTACCAGAAGTGATTCGGGAGCTCGACGATGTTTGCGCTCATGCACAGCACCCGCCTTGAATCGCTGCACCTGAGCGTTGACCCGGCCACCGGGTTGAAGGCGGTTATTGCCATCCATAACAGCCGCTTGGGCCCCGCCCTTGGAGGCTGCCGCTACCTCTCTTACCCCGACGATGAAAGTGCCGTGGAGGATGCCGCGCGCCTGGCCCAAGGCATGAGCTACAAGGCCGCCCTGGCCGGCCTGCCGGTAGGTGGCGGCAATGCGGTGATCATCCGCCCCGCCCATGTGGAAAGCCGCGCCGCGCTGTTTGAAGCCTTTGGCCGTTGCATCGAGCAGCTCGATGGCCGCTACATCACCGCCATCGACAGCGGCACCTCGGTAGCCGACATGGACTGCATCGCCCAGCAGACGCGCTATGTCACCAGCACCACGGCGGCGGGCGACCCGTCGCCCCACGCGGCCATGGGCGTATTCGCCGGCATCCGCACCACGGCCATGGCCCGCCTGGGCAGCGATAACCTGGAAGGCTTACGCGTGGCAATCCAGGGCCTGGGCAACGTCGGTTATGCGCTGGCCGAGCAACTGCATGCCGCCGGCGCGGAATTGCTGGTCAGCGACATCGACCACGGCAAGGTGCAACTGGCCATGGAACAGTTGGGCGCGCACCCGATTGCCAACGAAGCCTTGCTCAGTACCCCGTGCGACATCCTTGCACCCTGCGGCGTGGGCGCGGTGTTCAACCGTTACACGGTCGCGCAGTTGCGCTGCGCGGCGGTGGCCGGCTCCGCAAGTGCGCAACTGACCAACCTGCACGTGGCTGATCAACTGGAAGGCCGTGGGATTCTTTACGCGCCGGACTACGTGATCAATTCCGGCGGGCTGATCTACGTTGCCCTCAAGCACGGCGGTGCAGAGCTGGAAACCATCACCGCGCACCTGTCGAACATTGGTACCCGCCTGACCGAAATCTTCGCCCATGCCCAGGCCGAAAAACGCTCACCCGCGCGGGTGGCGGATGAGCTGGCAGAGCGGTTGTTGTACCGCTGAAGCGGGTCAAAGCTGATATTTCTCCCGGGCTAGTTGGCCCACGCCCATACGATCAAGGATGTGCATCGGGCACAGGATCGTGACCCGCACGGTTCCCGGCAGGCGGCTGATTTCGATGGAGCCGTTGAGGGTCGCGCGGTTGCGCACTTCGTCGATCGGTAGCCCGGTCACGGCGGCTGCGCGTTCCAGTCCGTTGTCCGTCGCGACGTTGAGATTGGTCCCACTGCCGATAAAGGTGATGGGCGCATTCTCCTCGATCTCTACCTGGCCCCACCGCTCACCCAATGCCTTTACCCGCAGGCGTTGCTCCGCGGTCATCGGGCGTGCCATGGGCGGCAGGTCGTCGAGGTTTTGCAGCAGGATCGGGCCGTCCAGCCTCAGGCCCTTGATCACCTGCACCGTCAATTCGGTTTCCCCCGACACATCGGTGGCATGCCCGGCAATTTCGCCGTTGCCCTGCTGGGCATGCATATCGCCCATGTACACCCCGGCGCCGGGGACTTTCACCGGGCAGATCAGGATGCAGCCTTCGCGCACCGAGTTGGTGTCCATGTGGCCATCGGTTTTCGCGGCGTGCAGTTGTTCATGGGTCATGCCGTAGCGATGGGGCGCGCCTACCAGGTATTGGCCGAAGTCGCCGCAGTTGTGGGAATCCGGAAGGTCCCGTGAAGGCGTGGTGCCAATGTTGCCCAGGAAAGGGCGCATATGGGCGGCCAGGCCGGGGATGTCGGCGCGGGCCAGGGACAGGATCGAATGCTGGGCAGACAATTGCGGCAGCGCTGACATGTCCGAGGCTTTGCCGGCCAGGCGGTCCGCCACGGCCTGATTGACCGTGAGGCTCACCTGATGCTCGGCATCCAGGACGATTACGTAGCCATTGCTGAAGCGAAACGCACTGACTTCGGCACCGCAGGCGTTGCAGCGGATAGCGTCTTCGCCAATGCCTTCGACGTGGCTCGCGGGATGCTCTTGCCCACAGCTGGAGCAGAACTTCGCGACGAACGGATCGCCGTGGTAACGCCCTTCGACAAAACTCATGACCCCCGAGGACGTGGCCAGGGAAGTGACGCGCATGCGCTTGATCTTCAGCGCCACCGCGTCGCCAATTTCGGCGCCGGCGATAAATACCGGCTGGGTGACTTCATGACCGCCTTCGAAAGCCGGTGTGATCATCGGCCCCCAGCAGCCGGGCGGGGTGCCGGTGATCAAGGTGCCACCGTCGGCCAGTGGCCCGAGCATTGTCTGGCTGGGGCCGAGCAGGCCGTTGGTGTAGGAGGTGACGCTGAGACGGTCGACAGAAGGGAGGTTATTCATTTTATTTTCCGGGCCCTGGGTGATTGAATGTTGAACAGGCTTCATCACTTAAGCGCCGGTGTGTATCTGTCGTGTGTCGCGCCGCCGCGATTGCCGGTACGTGTGTATCTGAGGGGCATCCATACACACTCTGATACACCCGCAGTGGCGGTCGCGGGCAAATACAGATATCTCTGTTACACGCTTACTTTTTCAACCCCATCAGACCGAGGTTTGCATGTCCAAACAAACAGCAGGGCGCTCCACCGGGCGCATGATCACCTTCAAGCGCCCGGATGGCGCAGACGTCAACGGCTACCTGGCCAGCCCGGCAGTACTTGAAGGCGCGCCGGCGATTGTGGTGATTCAGGAATGGTGGGGTGTTAACGATCAGATCAAGGGCGTGGCCAATCGCTTGGCAGAATGCGGCTACCGGGTACTGGTGCCGGACCTGTACCGCGGCGCTTCCACGGTGGAAGAGGAAGAAGCCCATCACCTGATGGATGGGCTGGATTTTGGTGATGCGGTTTCCCAGGACATCAACGGCGCCGTGCAGTACTTGAAGGCGGATTCGAAAAAAATCGGTGTGACCGGTTATTGCATGGGCGGGGCGTTGACGTTGTTGGCGTTGAACGCGATTCCGGAATTGGCCGCGGGCGTGGTGTGGTACGGCTTCCCGCCGCTGGAATACCTGGATGCGTCGAAGATCAAGGCGCCGCTGATTGGGCATTGGGGCACGCAGGATGCCTTCTTCAACATCGACACCGTAGCTGAACTGGAGTCAAAACTGCACGCAGCCGGTGTGGACGCGACCTTCCATCGCTACCTGGCGCGGCATGCGTTTGCCAACGAGACGGCGATTGGTGATGGTCGGATTGCAGACACGCAATACGATGCCGCCTGGTCGCAACTGGCGTGGGACCGCACGCTGACGTTCTTTGGCAAGACGTTATGGCAGGCGTAAAGCACACGGCATAACCCTGTGGCGAGGGAGCTTGCTCCCGCTGGGCTGCGCAGCAGACCCAAAAGCTTGGGAGCGCTGCGCACTCCAGCGGGAGCAAGCTCCCTCGCCACAGCAAGCTCCCTCGCCACAGCAACCTCCCTCGGCCACAGCAAGCCCTTTCGCCACTACTGGCAACGCATCACTCAGCCTCTGGCTGCCCAATTTCTGCCAATGCACTCGCATTGTTCTTGAACGCCGCCGCAAACGCCGCGCGGTTCTTGGCCATGAAAATACCGGCATCTTCAGCCTGCTTCTCGCTCAAGCCTTCGACGTTTTTCAACAGCACTTCCATCAGGGACTCTGCCAGTTCAAGCATCTGGTCGTGTGCGTCGGCAAGTTTGCGATCCACGAATGTAGTCTCCAGGTCACGGGTACTGCGATACAGGGTTTCAACAGCCATTTTTCGGCCTCGTCATCGGTGCAGTATTGAAGGGAGTTGCCCTTGGTTCGAGTGTCGCCAAGCGTTTTTGCGACTACTGTATTTATATACAGCTAAAAGCATAAGCCAATCCATGGGCTTTGGGTAGTGGCTTTTCAATGTAGCTGGCAAATGCTGGTTTGCCCTATCGGAAACTTCTCACAGGTTGGTGGGGTTGCAGGAGCGTCATTCAGTGGCTTACCTTCTCCGGGCTTCGCTTATGCGGTACACGAGTTTGGCGGCTCGAATTTAAGGAGCAAACATCTTGTAAATCCAAGGAATTGCACCATGGTAAAAATGACTGCCTGTTTTTCTGAATCGCCTATAAAGCCGCCTACCGCGCTTTTCGCTGTGACCCCAAATACTGACACCGAAACGTTACTCGCCAACGCCAGCGAAACCTTGAACAGTGCCCGTGAAATGGCCAGCAGCCTGGCTTTTGAGCTTGAGGGCCCACAGCGCAGTTTGCTTCTGGCGATCCATCAACTGCTCGAAATGAGTGGGTTATTGGTCGATCAAGCGTTGGATCAAGTCGCCCCGACCTGATGTTGGACTGCTAAGTCGTTCCTGCGCTGGTGGGAACGACTGCATAAGGAGCCACAATGAGTTTTCATGACGTTCCGGAATTGCCTGAAAGCGAAAGTTCTGCTGTTTCCTATGACCGGTGGTTCCGCACTAATGTACAGGTCGCCCTTGAAGACGCGAGATCAGGTATCCCCCATGATCAGGTCATGTCTGAGATAAAGGCGCTGGTAGATGTTAAGCGTTTAGCTCATAAACCCGATTGAAGTGCCTCATATCACCCCGCCACCATCTCACTCCCTGTTCCCTGGCCTTTTTTCTGCATGCAGAGAAACCGTCACGTCCAACCCGCATTATCCGGTCGAGCCGACCTAAGGAAGCATCATCGTGAAAATCAACTGGGCTGAAAACCTGCGCAAGACCGTGCACCAACTGGCCGAGTCCTTGGGAAATCTGTTCGTTGAGACGTTCCACTACCTGGCGCTGTTCGCCATCGGTGCGGTGACTGCCTATGCGGCGGTGATGGAGTTTTTGGGGATGCTGGAAACGGGGCACATCAAGATCGATGACATCTTGCTGCTGTTCATCTACCTGGAACTGGGGGCGATGGTCGGGATTTACTTCAAGACCAACCACATGCCGGTGCGCTTTCTGATCTACGTGGCGATCACCGCGCTGACCCGCCTGCTGATCTCCAACGTGTCCCACCACAACCCGCCCGATATCGGCATCATCTACCTGTGCGGTGGGATTCTGCTGTTGGCGTTTGCGATTCTGGTGGTGCGGTATGCGTCGTCGGCGTTTCCGTCGGTGAAGGTCCAAGGCCCGCCACGTAAAGACGAAGCGAACCTGGAAACAGAGAAGGGCGAGCTCTAAAACCCTGCGTTGAGCGGCGGCCTGCTGACCGGCGGCCGCTGCAGTACCTGATGGCTGTCCCCGTCGGTCATCACCGCCAATATCTCAATCGCGCTGTGGCCCTGCTCAATTGCAATCCCGAACTGCACACTCTGCACCAGCCGTTTCAGGCGCTGCGGGTCGTTGCGTTGTTCGGCGCTGATCATGCGTTTGGCCACGACGCCGTCTTCGTCGGACAGGGTCAGCATGATGCTGCCGTCCAGCCTCTGGATGCTTAAATTGATCCGGTATTTCGGGGCGAAGGTGTCGGTGATGATCTGAAAAGGATTGTCCATGGTGCGTTACCGCCTGATAAGAACATGCAGTCATTGACGACCGGTGTCGGGATTAGTTCGCGTTTCCTGACCACCGGCCATTCTCTCGCTGAGGTTTTCACAAGGTCCGTTTTCCTCAAGTGCTGTACAGCAAGGGGCGTGCCGTACAAGCGTTCAGCAATGCCTTGAATTAACTGTGGGAGCTGGCTTGCCTGCGATTGCGGAGGATCAGCCGGCATTTATACCCACTGATCCACCGCCATCGCGGGCAAGCCCGGCTCCCACAGGGTGCGGCGTTCACTCAAGTCGTGGTGGGTGTGTCCTGTTTCAGGGCATGACCGAAAAAACGATCGCAGACAGCGCAATCAAGCCGATCAACACCACAAACACGTTGGACGCCTGGCCTGAGTACTGGCGCAAAGCTGGCACTCGGCGGATGGCGTACATCGGCATCAGGAACAACAGGCAAGCGATGATCGGCCCGCCCAGGGTTTCGATCATGCCCAGGATGCTCGGGTTGAAGGTGGCCACGGCCCAGCAGGTCAGCACCATGAACAGCGCGGTGCAGCGCTCCAGCCACTTGGCCGACATGCTGCGGTTGCGCCCGCGCAGGGATTTGACGATCAGGCCCTGGAAGCCTTCGCTGGCGCCGATGTAGTGGCCCAGGAAGGATTTGGTGATTGCCACCAGCGCGATCAACGGCGCGGCGTAGGCGATGACCGGGGTCTGGAAGTGGTTCGCCAGGTACGACAGGATCGAGATGTTCTGGGCCTTGGCGGCAGCCAGGTCAGCCGGCGACAGGGCCAGCACGCAACTGAAGCAGAAGAACATCACCGTCAGCACCATCATGCTGTGGGCCATGGCCAGGATGCCGCTGCTTTTGCGCTCGGCCTGCGGGCCGTACACGCGTTTCTGATCGACCGCGAAAGCGGAGATGATCGGCGAGTGGTTGAAGGAAAACACCATCACCGGGATCGCCAGCCACAAGGTCTTGAAAAACGCCGGCAGGGGCATGCCTTCGCTGGCGGAGGCGAAGAAGGCGCCGTTCCAGTTGGGGATCAGGCTCACCGCCAACAGCAGCAGGGCGGCGACAAACGGGTACACCAGCACGCTCATGGCCTTGACGATCACGCCCTGGCCGCAACGCACGATGGCCATCAGGCCGAGGATCAGCACCAGCGACAAAATTGCCCGGGGCGGCGGGGCCATGTGCAGTTGGTGTTCCATAAAGCTGGTCAGGGTGTTGGTCAGCGCCACGCTGTACACCAGCAAAATCGGGAAGATCGCGAAGAAATACAGCAGGGTGATCAGCTTGCCCGCGCCGATGCCGAAGTGTTCTTCCACGACATCGGTGATGTCGCCGGATTTGCCCGACAACACAAAGCGTGTCAGCCCACGATGGGCGAAGAAGGTCATCGGGAAGGCCAGCAGCGCCAGCACGATCAACGGCCAGAAGCCGCCGACGCCGGCGTTGATCGGCAGGAACAGGGTGCCGGCACCAATGGCGGTGCCGTAGAGGCCGAGCATCCAGGTGGTGTCGTGTTTGTTCCAGCCGGTTGTTGCGGTGGTCGTGGTCAGGTCTACAGCGGGATTTTCGGCAGCAGGTGTACGTACATCGGTCATCGTTATTGCCTCGTTATTATTTTTGCGCGGGCTCACGTTGGGGCGGTCAGGGAATGCTCCTCAGCATTCCACCCAGCTAACGGCCAGGCCGCCCCGTGAAGTTTCTTTGTATTTGTCGTGCATGTCGGCGCCGGTGTCGCGCATGGTGCGGATCACCCGGTCCAGGGAGATGAAGTGCTTGCCGTCCCCGCGCAGGGCCATCTGCGTGGCGTTGATCGCCTTGACCGCAGCGATGGCGTTGCGCTCGATGCACGGCACCTGCACCAGCCCGCCGACTGGGTCGCAGGTCAGGCCGAGGTTATGTTCCAGGCCGATTTCGGCGGCGTTTTCCAGTTGTTCCGGGGACGCGCCGAGTATGTCGGCCAGGCCGGCTGCGGCCATGGCGCAGGCCGAGCCGACTTCGCCCTGGCAGCCGACTTCGGCGCCGGAGATTGAGGCGTTTTTCTTGCAGAGGATGCCGACGGCGGCAGCGGCCAGGAAGAAATTCACCACGTCATCGTCGGACGCGTCCGGGTTGAACTTCATGTAGTAGTGCAGTACGGCCGGGATGATCCCCGCCGCGCCATTGGTCGGTGCGGTGACCATCCGGCCCCCGGCGGCGTTTTCTTCGTTGACGGCAAGGGCGAACAGATTGACCCATTCCATGGCCGACAAGGTCGAGGTGATGACATTGGGTTTGCCGATTTCCAGCAGGCTGCGGTGCAATTTCGCCGCGCGCCGTGGCACATCCAGGCCGCCAGGCAAGATGCCTTCGTGGCGCAGGCCTTGTTCGACGCATTCGCGCATTACCGACCAGATATGCAGCAGGCCGCTGCGAATCTCGGCATCGCTGCGCCAGGCCCGTTCGTTGGCCATCATCAATTCGGAAACCCGCAGGCCGTGCTTGTTGCACAAGGCCAGCAGCTCGACGGCGCTGGAAAAGTCGTAAGGCAATTGCACGTCGCTGGTGGGCGCGATGCCAGATTCGGCTTCCGCCGCTTCGATGATGAAACCACCGCCCACCGAGTAGTACGTTTGCTCGCTCAACAGGCCGTTTTCGCCATACGCATGCAGGGACATGGCGTTGGGGTGGTAGGGCAGGCTTTCGTCCAGCAGCAGAAGGTCGTGTTGCCAGTTGAAGGCAATCGAGGTGCGGCCGCCGAGCAGCAATTGGCCGGACTCGCGCAGCTGTTGGATGCGTGGGCCGATGCTGGTGGGGTCGATGCTGTCGGGCCATTCGCCCATCAAGCCCATCACGCACGCACGGTCGGTGGCGTGACCGACGCCGGTAGCAGACAGCGATCCGTACAAACGCACTTCTACTCGACGGGTTTCGTCGAGCAATTGTTGGTCGGTCAGCGCCTGGACGAAGGTCGCCGCCGCCCGCATGGGGCCGACGGTATGGGAGCTGGAAGGGCCAATGCCTACCTTGAATAGATCGAAAACACTGATAGCCATGCTAAACCCTTACAAGCAATGGAGTAGGAATCGCTGCCATCTTTTGTAGGACAAGCGCAATTGGCGCGATACTGAGCCTCTGGATCGGCACTGACCAACGAATTATCCTAAGACACCCTTTAGCAGGACTAAACCCTATGGCTCGCCCGCTTCATGGCCAGACTTACGTCTGGCTGCACGTTTTTTCCTGCGCCGCACGGCATTTGTCGTTCACCCGCTGCGCCGAAGAACTGCACATCACCCCGGGCGCCGTCAGCCAGCAAATTCGCCAACTGGAGGAGCGTTTGGGCTTTCGACTGTTTCATCGGCGGGCCCGCGGGGTAGAGCTGAGTGCAGAAGGCCAGCGGCTGGCGATTACCGTGGGCGAGGCCTACGGCAGCATTGATGCCGAGTTGCAGCGCCTGGACGCGGGGATGATCAGCGGCACCTTGCGCCTGCGCTCGATCCCCTCGTTTCTTGGTAAATGGCTGACCCCACGCCTGCCGCGCTTGCAGCAGCGCTTCCCGGACATTCAACTGCGCATGGTCGCCGAAGACAGCAGCATTGCCCTGCACGAGGGCGACTTCGACCTGGCCATCGACCTGAACGACGGCAGCTATCCGGGATTGTTATCCACAGCCCTGTTGGACGAGCAGATCTTCCCGGTGTGCGCGCCCAGCCTGCTGCGCGGGCGACCGCCACTGCATGGCCCCGCCGACCTGGTGCACTTCCCGTTGCTGCACGACATTACCGCCTGGCGTGGGAGTTATGAGTACGCGGAGTGGGAGTTCTACCTGAATGCCATCGGCTATGACGCTGCGGACGTACGGCGCGGGCATACCTTCAACCGCAACCACCTGACTATCGAAGCGGCGATCGCCGGCATGGGCGTGGCGATTGCCCGGCGAACCTTGCTTAACGATGAGTTGGAGCGGGGCACGTTGATCGTGCCGTTTGGCCTCGCCGTGCCCAATCACAAACGCTACGTGTTGCTGTATGCGCCGGGCGCGTTGAACCATCCGGGCGTGCGGGCGGTGCATGACTGGCTGGTGGAGGAAGCGAGGATTTTTCGCGGATTGCACCCGTTGGGAGAGGGGCAATTGTAGGGAAAGTGGTCGTAAGAAGATGTAACCAACTCCCCACCCTAACAGCGCTTTTGCTCGTTGTCAGACTTAATTTGTAATGTGGGATTTATCTTTGCAAAGGGCTTGAAATGTTCTTCTGTCTGCTCAATTGTGTAATCAGGAGGTCATGGTTTTCACCCATCCGGTGAAGCAGGAATGGCCTTCCGCGAGCTAGCTGAAATAAGGGAAAACTATGCAAATCCAAGTCAATAGCGATAACCATATTGAAAGCAGCATCCGACTGGAGGAGTGGGTACGTACCACCATTGAGAGCACGCTCGAACGTTATGAAGAAGACCTGACCCGCGTCGAGGTTTACCTGCGGGACGAGAACGGTGACAAGCCCGGTCCCCACGATCTGAGTTGCCGACTGGAAGCACGGCCAAAGGGCCATCAACCGCTTTCGGTCATTCATAAAGCCGACACCCTGGAGCAAGCGATAGACGGGGCGGCCACCAAGCTGGAGCATGCGCTGGATCATCTGTTCGGCAAGCTGCAAGGCAAGCCCCGGGCGGCAGGTAAAAACACCCCTGACCGCAAAATCGATGAAGACGGTCTTGAAGCGGAATTCCTGGAAAACGAACAGGCCGCGCTTAACAGCTGATAGCTGAGAGTTTTAACCCCACTGAAAACGGGCCTGCACTTGCAGGCCCGTTTTCGTTTAAAGCCTCAGTGCGGGCTGCGTTTGAAGAAACAGGCGCTCAATACAGCCAGTGTGCACGCGCCCAAACCCGCATACAGCATGGCCCAACCGGCGCCGTTGCGCAGCGCGGCCTGGGCAATCATCTGGCCCTGCGGCAACACCTCCAGCTTGCCGGTGGCGATGGCCTGGCTGAGGGTGGCCAACTGTGCCGTGTCGGGCAATGCGCCCGCCAGGGAGTGAGCGATCCCGAGTATCAGTACCAACCCCATCAACGCGATGTTGAGTGCCAGGGTGATCAGCCGTGCGCTGAAGTCGATGCCCGAGGCCATTCCCGCCCGGTCAGGCGAGACCGCGCCGGTGGTGGTGTTGGTGGTGGGCGAGTTGGTCAGCGCCAATCCGCTGCCGGCAATCCCACAGGCGATCAGGATCAATACCACGCTGGGCTGGGTGCTATGGTTGGTCGCCGCCATGACGATAAACCCCGTGCCCATCAGGCCCAGGCCCAACGGGATGATACGTTCGGCGCCATAGCGCAGGGCCAGGCGTTCAGCCAGCGGCGGTACCACCAGCGTGGGCAAGGTATAGGCCAGCAGGGCGAGCCCGGTAAGCATCGTGTCGTAGCCAAGGCCAGCCTGGAAATACAACGGCAGGTAGATCATGAAGGGCCAGAAGCTGAAGTTCATGCCGATCGAACCCATCAACGCACCGTTGAAGCGCGGGATGCGAAACACCGAGAAATCGAACATCGGGTGCGTGCTGCGCCGCTCAATAAATACGAACAGCAGCAGGCCCGCCACCGACAATCCGGCCCAACCGAGCATGGCCGGTGTCGCAAAGCCGCTCTCGGTGCCCTGGGTGATGAAGTAGACCAGGGCAAATACCGCGAGGGTCAGGGTGATCATGCCGGCGATGTCGAGGTGATGGGCCGCCGGGTCGCGGGATTCCTGCACGCTGATGCGCAGCAATACCAGGGTGAGCAAGGTCAGCGGGACATGTACCAGGAACACCCAGCGCCAATCGGCGACCGCCAGGATCAACGCGCCCACCATCGGCCCGAAGCCCAGGCCCACGCCGGCGATCACGCCCCACACTGCAAACGCCCGCGCCCGTGCTGCCGGCTCGCGGAACTGGTGCGAAAGGATCGCGAACTGGCAGATCATCATCGCCCCGGCCCCCACGCCCTGGACAAAACGCGCGGTGATTAGCGTGGACGCGTCGCTGGCCAACCCGCAGGCCAATGAAGCCAGCCCGAATACCCACAGGCACAGCACCAGCATGCGTCGCCGGCCAAAGCGATCGGCCAAGGTGCCCGCCGCCATCAGCACGCTGGTGCAGGCCAGGGTGTAGGCATTCATGATCCATTGGGCATCCTGGAAGCCGGTGCCCAGTTTCTGTTCAAGGGTGGGCAGGATGACCGGCACGCTGGAAATCTCCAGCCCGAACATCAGCGCCACCAGGCACACGGCGGTGAGCGCCAGGCCATCTCTGGCGGTACGCGGCGGGCTTAAGGCGGATGCAACGGCGTCGGATGACATGACCTCTTCCTTTCGATGGGGGAAGGTGTCATTTTCACGGGAACAGGATTCTTTATTAGCGATACTTCTTCCTTCGCTACGGGAATAAAAGGCGACAAACGACGATGGCTACTCCGCGTTTTGATGGTGTTGAACTGTTTCTACAGATCGTCGAGAGCGGCAATCTGACCGAAGCCGCCGAACGGCTGAATCTCACGCGCTCGGCGGTGGGCAAAGGCCTGGCGCGCTTGGAGGCACGGCTGGGAACGTCTTTGTTGCAGCGCTCCACTCGGCGCCAGCGTTTGACCGAAGACGGGCAGGCCTATTACGAGCATTGCCTGCGTGCGCTGGCGGAGTTGGAAGCCGCCGAATCCGTGCTGGAAAGTGGCCGCCAGCAGCCACGTGGACGGTTAAGGGCCAGCTTGCCTCTGGCGTTCGGCCATCACTATGCGGCGCCTGCGCTGTGGGGGCTGATGGACCAATTTGCGCAATTGGAGGTGGAGATTTCGTTCTCCGACCGGCTGATCGACCTGGCCCAGGAAGGCTTCGACCTGGCGGTACGCATCGGCGCATTGCCCGACACCGACCGCCTGAGTGCACGCCGCCTGGGCGAACAAGCCATCGCCCTGGCGGCTTCACCCGCATACTTGCAGCGCACCCGTCGAATCGAATCCATCACCGACCTTGCCGGCCATCGCGGCATTGCCTACCGCAGCAATGCCCCGCAGCGGGCGCGGGTGGCCTCACCCTTGATACTCGATGACCTGCAAGCGGTGGCCGACGCCGCCATTGCCGGGGTCGGCCTGGCCTGGTTGCCCAGTTGGCTGATCGCCCACTATGTACTGCGCGGGCAATTGCAGGCGGTACTGCCGGGCCACCGCGAGCAGCCGATGCCGATCCATGTCATCTGGCCCACGGCGACGCACATGCCGGCCAAGACCCGGTGTGCCATTGACGCGCTGGTGGCCGGCACGCCTTCGTGCCTGGCGGGCAGTTGATCAGAACGCGATAGACGTCTGCACATACAGCGTGCGCGGTTCGCCGACGTATTTGCCCTTGTTGTTGTCGTCAAACGAGCGGGTGTAGTACTGCTTGTTGAAGATGTTTTTCACCCCCACCGCCACGTTCAAATCCGACAGCTGCGGGCCAAAGTCATACGCCGCGCGGCTGCTGAACAGCATGTAGCCGGGGATGCGTCCGGTGCTGCCGTCGGCACTTTCGGCCTGGGTGTTGGCGTTGTCGGCGAACTGGCTGCTCTGGTAGCTGCTGTCCACGTTCAACTTCCAGCGGCCTTCGGTGTAACCCACGCCCAGGGTGCCCTTGTGCTTGGAGGAGAAGGGCACGCGGTTGCCTTTGTTCGGGCCGTCCTCGCGGATGGTGGCGTCGACGTAGGCGTAGGTCGCGTACACATCAAAACCTGCGAGCGCCGGGCTCAAGCCGTCGAGGGCATAGTTGATGCTCGACTCGATACCCTGGTGCCGCGTTTCGCCACGGGCGATCACCGTGTCGTTGGTCTGGTTGCTGTCGTACTGGTTGTCGAAGTTGATCAGGAACGCGCCGATCTCGGCCCGCAGGGTTCCGTTGTCGTAACGGGTGCCGAGTTCCCAGGTGCGGGCTTTTTCCGGTTTCACTTCGCCGCTGGTCACGCGGTTGGGCATCTGGCTGTACTGCACGCTGCCGAACGAACCTTCGGTGTTGGCGTACAGGTTCCAGTCGTCAGTCAGGTGGTAGAGCACGTTCAGCGCCGGCAGGGCGGTGTTGTAGTCACCCTTGTATTTGACGTTGCTGAGGTTGTTGGTTTGCTGGGACTCGATCATTTCGTAGCGCACGCCCGGGGTGATGGTCCATTTGCCGATATCAATCCGATCATCGACGAAGAACGCATTGGCCTCGGTGCTGCCCCGGGTATCACGGTCGTTGCGGCTGTCGGTGGTGGGCAGTTGCTGGTTGGCGGCAATCGGCGTGCGGTAGCGCATTTCGTGGCCGGCTTCGTTGATGTAGCGATAGCCCACGCCGACT
The DNA here is from genome assembly GCF_034314165.1 of Pseudomonas sp. Bout1. Classification (GTDB taxonomy): domain Bacteria; phylum Pseudomonadota; class Gammaproteobacteria; order Pseudomonadales; family Pseudomonadaceae; genus Aquipseudomonas. The sequence continues at coordinate 1,087,037 of NZ_JAVIWK010000001.1, forward strand.
TCGTGGCTGGTGGGGCCGAGGTCGAAGCCTTGGGCGAAGCGGGTTTCCAGGCCGCGTACCCAGTACTCGCGTGGCGACAGGGAAAGGAAGTTGCCCTGATCGAGGTAACCGCTGCGCAGGGTGGTGGTGAAGAAGCTGTTGACGGTGAATTCCCGGCGATCTTCCTGGTAGCGGTAGCCGGCGTTGAACATCGTGCGCCGGCCCCAGAACTGGTCGTAGGGGCGGGTGGACTGGTACGGGTCGGCCTTGTAGGCCGCGCTGCTCAAGCCGCCGGGCATATCGGCCTTGCCTTCGTAGTACTGCGCCATGGCGTTGAAGCTGTTGGCGTCGTCCAGTTGGTATTTGCCCTTGAGGATCAGGTCGTCGATGCGCGTGTCGCTGTTTTCGCGCCAGTCACCGCCACGGGTGCCGGAATACAGGATCGCACCGCCCAGGCCGTTGTCCGCGGTGCCGCCGGCGAGCAGGTTGCCGGTGGTCTTGAAGCCATCGTGGCTGGAAGACGGGCTGGTTTCGGTCTGCAAGCCGCCTTTCACCGTGGGCGCGTCGGGAATCGCACGGGTGACGAAGTTGACGATGCCGCCGACGTTCTGCGGGCCATAACGCACCGCGCCGCCGCCACGTACTACGTCCACCGCGTCCATGTTGCCCATGCTGATGGGCGCAAACGACAGCTGCGGCTGACCATACGGCGCGAAAGGTACCGGGATGCCGTCCATCAACACCGTGGAGCGCGAGGCCAGGCGTGGATTAAGCCCGCGAATGCCGAAGTTCAGCGCCATGTCGTGGCTGCCGGTGCCGTTGTTTTCGGGGGCGTTGACCCCGGGAATGCGGTTGAGCACATCGCGGGCCTGGGTGGCGCCCTGGCGTTCGAATTCTTCGCGGCGGATCACGTCCCGTGCGCCCGGGTGTTCGAACACGTTGGTTTGTGCGGCATCGCCCAGCCAGTCGCCGACCACATTGGAGGTGCCCAGCTCAAGGGATGCCGGAGCAACGTTCGCCGGTTGCAGGCTAAAGGCATTGTTGCCCTCGGCACGGGCTTGCAGGCCGGTGCCTTTGAGCAAGGCATTCAAGCCTTCTTCAGCGGTGTAGTTGCCCGACAGGCCATGGCTTTGCACGCCGGCGGTCACGTCCGAGCCAAACGAAATCAGCACACCGGCCTCACGGCCAAATTGGTTCAACGCCGCTTCCAGCGACGTGGGGGCAATGCGGTAGGGCTTGGAGTCGGCCGCCATCACGTAGGGCACGGCGCTGAAACTGAGGCTGGCCCCCAGCAACAAGTGGCGCAGGGTGCGGGCGAGGGGCGTCAGGCGAGTCGGTTGCTGGGGCATGAAGTGCGGTCCTGAGAAGGAAGGATCAAGGTGGCTTTCCTTCTCTGTCACGCGAGGGGTGGAAAACGGCTCACGGGGTTTGAAAATAATTCAGGCGCGGGCTTCAACCGTCACCCAGTAACGGGTAAACCGCCGAACCTTGACCGGCAGGCTGACTTGCAGCAGGTCCAGGATTCGCTCGCTGTCGTCCAGCGGGTAGCTGCCGGAGATCAGCAGGTTGGCCACCTGCGGGTCACAGTTGAGTTGGCCACGGCGATAACGGCTCAGTTCGGCGAGGAAATCTTCCAGGCGCATGTGGGCTGCCACCAGCATGCCGTCTGCCCAGGCACCGCTGCCGGCGTCGGTGGGGCGGGCAGTGTCCCAGCCTTTGCGGGTGAAGTTGATTTGGCGGGCGTTCTCGACGGTCAGCGGCAAGCCGTCGTACGTGTTGGGCTTTATGTCGACGTGCCCGTCAAACACCGCCAATTGCGTGTGATCGTTGAATTGGCGCACGTTCAGCCGTGCCGCCTGGGCACTGAGCAAGCCTTGCGCGGTGACGATGTGCAGCGGGGCGTTGCCGGGTTTGGCGGTCAGCAGGATTTCGCCTTCGAGCAGGCGGATCAACCGTTGTTGGCCATTAAAATGCACATCCACCGCACTGCCGGTGTTGAGCTGCAATTGGCTGCCATCGGCCAACTGGACCTTGCGCCGCTGGCCAATGGGGCTGCGATAGTCGGCGGTCAGCGGTGGCAAAACATGTTGCTGGCGCAAACCCCAGGCCACAGCCGAACCGGCGCCGAGTATCAGCAGCAGCTTCAAGGCCTGGCGGCGACTGTTGGATTTCGGGGCATTCAACGCCGCGTGGGCCAGCGGCGATGGCATGCCGTGCAACCGCTGGTTCACTCGCTGGATTTGTTCCCAGGCCCGCTGATGTTCGCTGTGGGCGTCCAGCCATTGTTGCCAGGCCGCCTGTTTGCGCGGGTTGAGCGGGCCCTGCTGCATTTCCATCAGCCAGTGCACCGCTTGTTCGGCAACCTGCGTTGAGAAACTCATAGGGCGAAGTAGCAGCGCATCGCCGCTTTATTCAGGTGGCGCTTGACCGTGGCGATGGAGATGCCCAGTTCTGCGCCGATTTGCGCGTAGGTCAGGCCGTCGAGTTGGGACAGCAGGAACGCGCGTTTAACCAGGGGCGCCAGGCCATCCAGCAATTGGTCCAGCTCCATCAGGGTTTGCAGGATGATTGCCCGCTCTTCTTCCGACGGCGCCACGTGCTCAGGCATTTGCGCCAGGGCGTCGAGGTAGGCGCGTTCCAGGTCCTGGCGGCGGTAGTGGTTGAACAACACGCGCTTGGCGATGGTGGTGAGGAAGGCGCGCGGTTCGATCAGCGTCGGGGTTTCCCGTGCGGTGAGCACGCGGATGAAGGTGTCCTGGGCCAGGTCCGCGGCGCTTTCCGGGCAGCCGAGCTTGCGTCGCAACCAGCCGGTAAGCCAGTAGTGATGGTCGTGGTACAGGACTTCGACGGTGTTGGACGGCTGCAACGCGAACACTCCGGCAGCATGCGCATGCTTTAGAGAACAAGAATTGTTCGCATTGTAGGGCGCGCAAGCAGGTTCGGCAATTGCCATGGAGACGTTCTCTTTTGCTTATGAGAATATTTATCATTAATATTGCGCGCTGACGAACCTGGCGCCCTGTGCATGAAACGCAAAACCTCACTTCCCGTTGCTTACCGTGTTGCCGTGACCTCGCGAGTGCTGGCGGCTGTGGTCGGCGGCTACTTGCTGGCATCCCTGGCCAGCGTGTGCATGACGCTGTGGCTGCCTATCAGCCGCGCCGATGCGGTGATCAGCGGCATGCTGAGTTCGTTTGTGTTTTATCTGTTGGCGGTGATCTGGTGTTTTGCCTGCCGTACAGCCTGGCGCGCCTGGTTTGGCGTGTTGCTGCCCAGCGCAGTCCTGGCCACGTTCGCCGGTTTGGCGTACTGGATGGCGCGCACATGAAAGAGGGCTTTCGGCAGGCCATGGCCTGGCTGCACACCTGGGCCGGGTTGATCTTTGGCTGGTTGCTGTTTGCGATTTTCCTGACGGGCACCTTGGCGTATTTCAAGGACGAAATTACCCACTGGATGCAGCCTGAAGTTCAGTCTTACCCTCTCGATGATGCGCGTAGCCTGGCCGCCGCCCAAACGTATTTGCAGCAACAGGCGCCCAACGCAGCGCGCTGGTTTATCAACGTGCCCAGCCCGCGTGAACCCGGCCTGTCGGTGATGTGGCAAGACAAGGTCGACCCTGGCAAGCGCGGCAACTTCGTCGAAAAACTCCTCGACCCGGTCACCGGCAGCGAGGTCCACGCGCGGGAAAGCATGGGCGGTGAGTTCTTTTATCGTTTCCACTTCCAGCTGCAAATGCCGTATCCGTGGGGCCGCTGGCTGTCGACGATTGCGGCAATGGTGATGTTTGTGGCGTTGATCACCGGGATCATCACCCACAAGAAAATCTTCAAGGACTTCTTCACCTTCCGCCCGCGCAAGGGCCAGCGTTCCTGGCTAGACGGGCATAACGCCGTGGCCGTGCTGGTGTTGCCATTCCACCTGATGATCACCTACAGCAGCCTGGTGATTTTCATGAGCATGGTGATGCCGGCGAGCATCCTCGCCTCTTATGGCAACGACACCCGTGCATTCTTCAATGATGTGTTCCCGGCCACCGACAATGCGCCGGCCCTTGGCCAGCCGGGGCAGTTGTTGCCGCTGGGGCCCATGTATGAGCAGGCGCGCGAGCAATGGGCCGGTGGGCATGTCGGACGGCTGGTGGTGAATAACCCAGGTGATGTGAACGCCTCGGTCAATGTGTTCCGCGCCGGCTCGGATCGCGTGGTGCATGACGTTGGCAGCACCGTCTCCTTCAACGGCACCACCGGCGAACTGCTGCGCGTCAGCGGCGAGCAATCACTGCCGGCGGCCATTGGCGGCAGCTTCTACGGTTTGCACATGGGGCACTTCGCCGGGCCGGTGTTGCGCTGGCTGTATTTCATCTGCGGCCTCGCGGGCACCGCGATGATCGGCACCGGGCTGGTGATGTGGCTGGGCAAACGTCAGCTCAAACACGTCAAAAGTGGCGTGATGCCGTTTGAACTGCGGCTGGTGGAAGTGTTGAACATCGCCAGCATGTCCGGCTTGATAATCGCCATCGCCGTATTCTTCTGGGCCAACCGGGTGTTGCCGGCAAGCGTTGCCGGGCGTTCGGACTGGGAAGTAAACGCTTTCTTCATCGCCTGGGGCTTGAGCGTTTTACACGCAATCGTGCGCCAGGGCCGACGCGGTTGGGTCGAGCAACTGAGCGTGGGCGCGTTGCTGTTTATCGGCGTGCCGGTACTCAATGCGTTGACCACTTCGCAGCACTTGGGTGTGTCCCTGGCCCGCGGCGATTGGGCCATGGCCGGCTTCGACCTGACTTGCCTGTGCAGCGGCGGGTTCCTCGCCTGGGCTGCCTGGAAAATGCAGCACCGCCGCGTTACCCAGCCCAAGGCCGAACGCGCCCGGCCGCTGGCCCTCAAGGGCGAGGTGAACTGAATGCTTCTCGCGCTGCTGCTGTGTTACGCAGGGTTTACTGCGTTGTGCCTGTCCATGGACAGGCACCATGGCGAACTGCTGCGCAGTAAACCTTCACCTCGTCGGCGCCTGGGTTTACGTGTGGGCGGTTGGCTGTTGCTGATCGTCTCGATCTGGCCGGCGGTGCTCGCGACCGGTTGGGGCCAGGGGTTGGTGGAGTGGTGCGCGGTACTGATGCTCAGCGGGTTACTGCTGGTGTTGCTGTTGCCGTATCGGCCAAGGCTGGCCTTGATCCTGGCAGGCGTCGGCCTGCTGGCCAGTCCGGTTGCGGCCTTCGTGACCCTTTGAGTCCACAGTTGATGATCATCACGCCTCCCGAATCCCAAGAGCAGCACGCCGACGCGGCAGGTGGACGGGCGCATTTTCTGCAAGTGTTCCTGTCCCAACGCTCACAGATGGAAGCATTGGTGAGTCGCCGTGTAGGTTGCCGTGCGACGGCGGCGGACCTGGTGCAGGATTTGTTCCTGCGTTTCTGGCGCCGGCCCTTGGTGCAGGTGGAGGAACTCAGCACCTACCTGCTGCGCTGCGCCGGCAATATCGCCATCGACCACCTGCGCAGCGAAGGCGCCCGGGTGCGCAGCAGCGAAGGCTGGCTGCCAGAGCAACAAGACAACCAAGGCTCCGAGCCCCAGGCCGCGCTGGAGGCGGGCAACGATCTGCGCCATGTCGAAGCGGCCCTGCGCAGCTTGCCGGAACGTACCCGGCAGATCTTCCTGCTCAACCGCATCCATGGCTGCAAGTACGCAGAAATCGCCAAGGCCATGGGCCTGTCCCAAAGTGCCGTGGAAAAACATATGATGCGTGCCCTCGAAGCCTGCAAGGCCAGCCTTCGTGAACCATCGCCAAGGAAAGCACCGTGAATTCTGCTGCCAGCGTCACCCCGACGCCCGACCAGGAACAGGCTGCACTGGCCTGGCTGAGTGTGTTGCACGACCAGCCGAGCAGTGGCGACCAAGCCACCTTCAGCCATTGGCTGCGAGCCGACCCGGCACATGTCGAGGCCTACGCCCAGGCCCAGGTGCTGTGGGAATTGAGTGAAGTGCCGGCGAGAACGTTGGCGGATGAGGACGCCCTGGCGTTGCAGGGCTACCTGAACGCGATGAACACCTCCAGGCGTTCCGGGGTGCGGCGCTGGTCCGGCGCGCTGGCCATGGCCGCTTGCCTGATGCTGATGATTTCGATGGTGGCCGGCTGGCAGCCGTCGCGCTGGGTCGATGATTTTGGCGCTGATTACGTTACCGCTCCGGGCGAGGTGAAGACCGTCACTCTGGCGGATCAAAGCCAGGTGACCCTGGACGCCGACAGCGCCATTGCGGTGGACTTCAGTCACGGTGAGCGCCATATCCAGCTGCGCCGTGGCGCCGGATTTTTCAGCGTGACCCACACGGGCCAGTCCTTCGTGGTCGAGGCCGGCAGCGGTGAGGCGCGGGTGCTGGGCACGCAGTTCGAAGTACGCCTGCAACCGACAGGTGCGCAGGTGACGGTGTTGTCCGGCCGGGTTGGGGTCACGCCGTCCAAGCATGGCCAGCAACAGATTCTCACGGCCGGCCAGCAAGTGGCCTACGCCGACGGTATTGCCGATGAGCTGCACGCGGTCGACAGCGAATCCCGGCTGGCCTGGCGCGACGGCTGGCTCAACTACTACAAGACGCCCCTGGCCGATGTGGTGCACGACCTCGGTCGCTACTACCCCGGTCGCATTCTGCTGCTCAACGACGACCTCGGCGCTCGACGTGTCAGCGGCAGTTTTTCGAGCAAGGACCCCCAAGCAGTCCTCAACGCGCTGCAGGCAGTTTTGGGGTTCGAACAACATTCGCTGCTCGGTCGGATGATTGTGTTGCGCTAGATACCTGGCGCTGTGCCTTCTGGCGTAGCGCTGTCATTACTAACACCTTCGCCCCTGCAAAATCACGGCGCCTTCGCGCTGCGCAGTCTTTTGCCCATTCATTTAACCTTCATCGCAATCGCCAAAACCTGTAACCAAACCGTTACGTGATGCACGGATGATCCTCGGATTCCTGAGCAGGTGGTCAGGAAGATTGGCGGCGCTGTTCACCCAGTTCATATCGCCAATATTTCCCCGATAACAACAGACAGATGCATGTAAGGGATCTACTCGTGACCTACAACAAACTCTATGCCCTGCTTTTAGCATCGGGCCTGGGCGGCTTTGCGCCGCTGGTTCTGGCAGACGATTCGCAGGATGTCGGTTCGGTGCACGTCGCCGGCGAACGGACCCTGGGCACCGGCCACATGATTCAGGAAGAAAGTGCCAAGGCCCGGTCCACCGTGACCAAGGAAGCCATGGACGAAATGGCCCCGACCGCCAACGCCATCGACAAACTCAAATACACGCCGGGCATCAACGTTTCCAGTGATGACGCCAGCGGCATGAGCGGCACCAGCTTCACCATGCGCGGGATGAACTCCGACCAGGTCGGCGTTTCCATGGACGGCGTGCCGATCAACGACTCCGGCAGCTACGGCGTGTATGCCAACCAACTGGGCGACCCGGAAAACGTCGGCGAAGTGTTTGTTACCCAGGGCTCCTCCGAAGCGGACGGCCCGCACATCGGCTCCAGCGGTGGCAATATCGGCATGGTTACCCTCCGGCCAACCAAGGAGCCAGGGTTGTTCGTCAAGCAATCCATCGGCTCCAACAGCCTGCAAAAGTCTTTCGCGCGGCTCAATACCGGTGACCTGGGCGGTTTCAAGACGTGGGTGTCGGCGTCTCACACCGAGGGCGACAAGTGGCGCGGCAAGGGCACTGTGCGCGGTGACAAAGTTGAGTGGAGCACGCTGTTCGAAGACGACAATGGCAACTCCAGCAACTTCACCATGAAGTACAACAAGCAGGAAAACTACAACTACAACACCCTCAGCAAAGCCCAGTTTCAACAACAGGGGCGGCGCCTGGACTACGCCGAAACGCCGGTCTACAAGAACGGTTTGCTGTCGTCTTCCTACAAGCTCAACCGCAACCCGTTCGAAAGTGTCATGACCACCTTCACCCAGCGCTGGCGCCTGCGTGATGACCTGGCCCTGACGGTTGCGCCTTATTACTACTGGGGCAACGGCGGCAGCTTCAGCAGCCAGACCGCGACCAACCTGGGGCCGAAGTCCGACAAGGGCGGCAACTACGACCTGAGCAACCTCAAGTCGGCCAACTACTATCGCCCTTCATGGACCGAGACCTGGCGCCCTGGCGTCACCGTCAAAATGAAATGGGACATCAACGAGGAGCACAGCCTGGACTACGGCTACTGGTACGAGCGCGCTCGCCAGCGCCAGACCCAGCCGTATATCGGGATTAACAGCGAAGGTGCACCCGACGACATCTGGGGCGATTACAACAGTGGCGGCCAAGTGGTCGACAAGAATGGCAAGACCGTCCAAGGGCGCCACCAATACACCGTGACCCCGGCCCAGAAGCTGTGGGTGCAGGACAGTTGGCAAGCCACGCCAGACCTGAGCTTTGTCGGCGGCCTGGCCTACCAGTACGTCGAGCGTGACGGCGACAACCTCGGCAGCCTTTACGACAAGCCGGAAAAACGTAACGCCCGCTACCATCAGTTCCTGCCGAACTTCAGTGCCAAGTACCAGGTCGACGAGAGCAACCAGGCGTTCTACAACGTCACCCGCAACATGCGTACCCCGCAGAACTATGTGCTGTACAACAAGGGTGATTCCCTCAACCTCAACCCCGAGTTGAGCTGGAACCAGGAGCTGGGCTGGCGCTACACCGAAGAGAAAATGGCCCTGAGCGCCACCCTGTTCTACATCACCTTCAAGGACCGTCAGCTGTCGACCACCGACTTGAACGGTGACTACGTGATGGCCAACGTGGGTGACGTGACCAACAAAGGCCTGGAGCTGGAGTGGAGCGGGCTGCTGCCCTACAACTTCAACTATTACGCGTCGTACACCTACACCAAGTCCGAGCAGCAAGACGACTTTGCCAGCAAGAACGTGCTGTTGCCGACCAAGGGCAACCAGTTGGCCAACGTACCGGAAAACATGTTCAACCTGGTGTTCGGGTACGACGACAAGCGCTACTACGGCAACATTGCCGGCAAGTATGTGGGCGCCTTCTACGGTGACTTGACCAACAACGAGAAAATCTCCGGGCGCACCGTGTTTGACCTCAATGCCGGTATCTACCTGCCGGTGGACAAAAAGGTCTTCAAGTCGGCCGCGTTGCGCTTCTCGATGCTCAACGTGTTTGACAAGGAGTACTTGAGCTCGGCGCGCACCGTGTCGTTCAACTCGGCGCCGGTGAATGGCCTGGCGGCCAGTTCGGCTTACTACAACGTAGGTGAGGAGCGTACGGCGATGGTTTCCCTGGAGGCCAACTTCTAAGCCACACACCTTGCTGGGAGGGAATGGGCTTTTGTGGGAGCCGGGCTTGCCCGCGATAGCATCACCTCAGTGCAACTGACTGACCGAGGCGCCTGCATCGCGGGCAAGCCAGCTCCCACACAAGCCAGCTCCCACCTAAGCCTGTTCCCACACTGGGTGGGGCCGGGTTACTTCAAGGCCGCCATGATCGCTTCAGGGTTGTAGTCGCGAATCAGCGTGCCATTCACGTCCACAAATGGAATTCCGCCACCCCCCAACGCCTCATACGCCTTGCGCGCCTGGGCGTCCTTCTCGATATCAAGCTCCCGGTAGGGAATCCCTTTCGAATCCAGAAAGCGCTTGGTTTGCTTGCAGTAGCCGCACCACTGGGTGGAATACAGCACCACACGCGCCGCAACGCGTGTTTGCTCCGGCACCACCTGCGAGGGGTTGAACAGCCGCTCGATCTTGCCCCAGTTCTGGAAAACCACCACCACCAGCAATACCAGCAGAACTTTCTTCAGAACCCCGCCCAGCATCAGTTGCGACGCTTGAGCTGGTCGGTCAACTGGGTCGGCAGGCCCTTGATGATCAAGGTGCCGGCGGCTTCGTCGTACTCGATCTTGTCGCCCAACAGGTGCGCTTCAAAGCTGATGGACAAGCCTTCGGCGCGGCCGGTAAAGCGGCGGAACTGGTTAAGGGTGCGTTTATCGGCCGGGATTTCCGGCGACAGGCCGTAGTCCTTGTTGCGGATGTGATCGTAGAAGGCTTTAGGCCGTTCTTCATCGATCAACCCCGACAGCTCTTCCAGGCCCATCGGCTCGCCGAGCTTGGCCTGGCTGCTGGCGTAGTCCACCAGGGTCTTGGTTTTCTCGCGGGCGGATTCGTCCGGCAGGTCTTCGCTTTCGACGAAGTCGCTGAAGGCCTTGAGCAGGGTGCGGGTTTCACCCGGGCCGTCGACACCTTCCTGGCAACCGATAAAGTCGCGGAAGTATTCCGAGACCTTCTTGCCGTTCTTGCCCTTGATAAACGAGATGTACTGTTTGGACTGCTTGTTGTTCTGCCACTCGGAAACGTTGATTCGCGCGGCGAGGTGCAACTGGCCAAGGTCGAGGTGGCGCGACGGCGTCACGTCCAACTGATCGGTCACCGCCACGCCTTCACTGTGGTGCAGCAGGGCGATCGCCAGGTAATCGGTCATGCCCTGTTGATAGTGGGCAAACAGCACATGGCCGCCGGTGGAGAGGTTGGACTCCTCCATCAGTTTTTGCAGGTGTTCGACTGCAATGCGGCTGAAGGCGGTGAAATCCTTGCCGCCATCAAAGTATTCCTTCAACCAGCCGCTGAACGGGTGCGCGCCGGACTCGGCATGGAAAAAGCCCCAGGCCTTGCCCTGCTTGGCGTTATAGCTCTCGTTGAGGTCGGCAAGCATGTTCTCGATCGCGGCCGACTCGGCAAGTTCGGAGTCGCGGGCGTGGAGAACTGCGGGTGTGCCGTCGGGTTTTTTGTCGATCAGGTGGACGATGCAATGACGGATCGGCATGGGCTTCTCGGCAGGTGAAGGGGAGTGGTTGGGCTCCCGGAAAAAGTCGCCAGTGTACCGCACCCGCTGGGGATGGCGCTGTTCGCAGGATGTTTTGAGGGGTGTCTGACGGGCTATATGCCTTTTTTTCACGGTTTAGAGCGATAAAGCTGACCAAATGGGTATGTTGAGGCGGATATTTCCCCGTCTCTGTGCTAGTTTTGCCCCGTCTTACGCGCAGTCTGGGCGTTAAGCGTGCATTCAGCATTTGTCAGGTCGAACCAAACCCGGTTTCAAGTATCTATAACCCCGATCTTCGTGGTTATAGCCCTTGGGTGCCAGGCCTTGATGGCAGGGCTCGATGGCTGACACTGCACTCTGCAATCCAAATGAATTTGATAGGGAAGGAACACCACAATGGCTATTACTAAAGACCAACTGATCGCTGATCTGGCTGAAGCTGTAGACGCACCGAAAACCACCGTGCGTGCTCTGCTGGACCAACTGAGCCAGATCGTTGCTGATCAGCTGGAAAACGGCGGCGAAATCACTCTGCCAGGCGTTGGCAAACTGAAAGTGACCGAGCGTCCTGCCCGTACTGGCCGTAACCCTTCGACTGGCGCTGCCATCGAAATCGCTGCCAAGAAAGTTATCAAGCTGGTTGTGGCCAAAGGCCTGACCGACGCTGTTAACAAGTAAGACGCAGCAAAAAAAACCGCGCTCCGGAGTGATCCGGGCGCGGTTTTTTGTTGCCTGCGATTTGGTTTTAACTGTGGGAGCGGGCTTGCCCGCGAAGATCGTCAACGATAACGCGGGGCATCTGATACCCCGCGGCGCCTGTAGGTTCTTCGCGAGCAAGCTCGCTCCTACAGGGTTAGTCTTTACGCGCCCAGCGCTGGCGCCACACCTGTTGCTCGCTTGGGGTCTGGAAGGTCCAGGCGACGAAGCGGCTTTGCTTCTGGCCCTGGGACATCTCCACTACCTGGCTTTCCAGCACGCCAGCCTTCCTCAGCGCTGTCTGGATCGCCGGCAGGTTTGACGCCTTCGACACCAGGGTGCTGAACCACAGCACTTTATGCTGGAAATGCGCGCTTTCAGCGATCAGCTGCGTCACAAACCGCGCTTCCCCGCCTTCACACCACAGTTCCGCCGACTGACCACCGAAGTTCAGTACCGGCAACTTGCGCTTCGGATCAGCCTTGCCCAGTGCGCGCCATTTGCGCTCGCTACCCTTGGTCGCTTCATCCATGGAGGCGTGGAACGGCGGGTTGCACATGGTCAGGTCAAAACGCTCGCCCGGCTCCAGCAGGCCCAGCAGGATCTGCTTGGGATTGGTTTGCTGGCGCAGTTGGATGGCCTTGTTCAGCCCGTTGGACTGCACGATCGCCTTGGCGGCGGCCACGGCAGTCGGGTCGACCTCCGAGCCGAGGAAGTTCCAGCGGTATTCGCTGTAGCCAATCAGCGGATAGACGCAGTTGGCGCCCATGCCGATGTCCAGCACCTTCACCGGCGCGCCACGGGGAATCACGCCTTCGTTGACGCTGGCCAGCAGGTCGGCGAGGAAGTGCACGTAGTCGGCACGCCCCGGAACCGGTGGGCACAGGTAATCAGCCGGAATGTCCCAGTGATTGATGCCGTAGAACGCCTTGAGCAACGCCCGGTTGAACACCCGCACCGCGTCGGGGCTGGCGAAGTCGATGCTTTCCTTGCCGTACGGGTTGATGATCACGAATTGCGCCAGTTCCGGCGTGGTCTTGATCAGCGCCTGGAAGTCGTAACGGCCCTGGTGGCGGTTACGCGGGTGCAAGGTGGCCTCTTTCCGGGGCGCGACGGGCAAGGCCTGCGTAGTGGATTTAGGCTTCTTGCGCGGTGCTTTGGGTGTGCTGGGGGCGGTCATGGGCTGCGTCGATTCTGGAATTTGGCTCAAAGTGGCGGGCATTGTCCCACATTCTTGAGTCGAACTCGGTCAAATGTGGGAGCTGGCTTGCCTGCGATGCAGGCGACTCGGTGTATCTGCCAAACCGAGGTGAGGCCATCGCAGGCAAGCCAGCTCCCACATTGATCGGGTTTTCAAAGAGATATGTCATTGCTTGCCTGGGCAAAAAAAAAGAGACCCGAAGGTCTCTTTTTTCACACGGGCTGCCCCTTACAGGCTGGAAATCCGTGCATGTTGCTCGGCCAGTTTGCCCAAAGCCTGTTCTGCTTCAGCCAGTTTGGCGCGTTCTTTCTCGATGACTTCGGCCGGGGCCTTGTCGACGAAGGCCGCATTGGACAGCTTGCCGCCCACCCGTTGCACTTCGCCTTGCAGGCGCAGGATTTCCTTGTCCAGGCGCGCCAGTTCGGCATTTTTGTCGATCAGGCCGGCCATTGGCACCAGCACTTCCATCTCGCCAACCAGTGCGGTGGCGGACAGCGGCGCTTCGGCGCCTGCGGCCAATACAGTGATCGACTCCAGCTTCGCCAGCTTCTTGAGCAACGCGTCATTCTCGGTGAGACGACGCAGGTCCTCGCTGCTGGCGTTCTTCACGAACACTGCCAGCGGCTTGCCTGGCCCGATGTTCATCTCGGCGCGAATGTTACGCGTGCCCATCATCAGGGTCTTGAGCCACTCGATATCGCTTTCGGCCGCCTCATCAATACGCGCCTCGTTGGCCACCGGCCAAGGTTGCAGCATGATGGTCTTGCCGTCTTTGCCGGCCAGCGGCGCGAGGCGCTGCCAGATTTCTTCGGTGATGAACGGCATGAACGGGTGCGCCAGGCGTAGCGCCACTTCCAGCACGCGTACCAGGGTGTGACGGGTGCCGCGCTGACGTTCGATCGGCGCGTTCTCGTCCCACAACACGGGCTTGGAGAGTTCCAGGTACCAGTCGCAATACTGGTTCCAGATGAACTCGTACAAGGCCTGCGCCGCCAGGTCGAAGCGGAACTGATCGAGTTGACGGGTCACTTCGGCTTCGGTGCGCTGCAACTGCGAGATGATCCAGCGGTCCGCCAGGGACAGCTCGATGGCCTCGCCGTTCTGGCCGCAGTCTTCGCCTTTATCCAGCACGTAGCGCGCAGCGTTCCAGATCTTGTTGCAGAAGTTGCGATAGCCTTCGACGCGGCCCATGTCGAACTTGATGTCGCGGCCGGTGGAGGCCAGCGAGCAGAAGGTGAAGCGCAGGGCGTCGGTGCCGTAGCTGGCAATGCCATCGGCGAATTCGTCGCGGGTCTGCTTCTCGATCTTCTTCGCCAGTTTCGGCTGCATCAGGCCCGAGGTGCGCTTTTGCACCAGGGTTTCCAGGTCGATGCCGTCGATGATGTCCAGCGGGTCCAGGACGTTGCCCTTGGACTTGGACATCTTCTGGCCCTGGCCGTCACGCACCAGGCCGTGCACGTACACGGTCTTGAACGGCACCTGCGGGGTGCCGTCTTCGTTTTTCACCAAGTGCATGGTGAGCATGATCATCCGGGCAACCCAGAAGAAAATGATATCGAAGCCGGTGACCAGCACGTCGGTGGAGTGGAATTTCTTCAGGAACTCGGTCTGTTGCGGCCAGCCGAGGGTGGAGAACGTCCACAGGCCCGAGCTGAACCAGGTGTCCAGTACGTCGTTGTCCTGTTGCAGCGCCACGTCCGGGCCGAGGTTGTGCTTGGCACGTACTTCGGCTTCGTCGCGGCCCACGTAGACCTTGCCCGACTCGTCGTACCAGGCCGGAATCCGGTGGCCCCACCACAGCTGACGGCTGATGCACCAATCCTGGATGTCACGCATCCACGAGAAGTACATGTTTTCGTACTGCTTAGGCACGAACGCGATGCGGCCGTCTTCCACGGCAGCAATCGCAGGTTCAGCCAGCGGCTTGGTGGACACGTACCACTGGTCGGTCAGCCAAGGCTCGATGATGGTGCCGGAACGGTCGCCCTTCGGCACTTTGAGGCCGTGGTCGTCAACGCTCACCAGCAGGCCGGCGGCGTCGAAGGCCGCAACGATCTGCTTGCGCGCTTCGAAGCGGTCGAGGCCGGCGTATTCAGCCGGGATCTTGCCGTCGATGCTCTCGTTCAGCGTGCCGTCGAGGTTGAATACCTGGCAGGCCGGCAGGACAGCGGCGTTCTTGTCGAAGATGTTCAGCAGCGGCAGGTTGTGGCGCTTGCCGACTTCGTAGTCGTTGAAATCGTGGGCCGGGGTGATTTTCACGCAGCCGGTGCCAAATGCAGGGTCGCAGTAATCATCGGCGATGATCGGGATGCGACGGCCAACCAGCGGCAGCTCAACGAACTTGCCGATCAGCGCCTGGTAGCGCTCGTCGTTTGGGTTAACCGCAACGGCAGCATCGCCCAGCATGGTTTCCGGACGGGTGGTGGCGACGACCAGGTAGTCGTTGCCTTCGGCGGTCTTGGCGCCGTCAGCCAGCGGGTACTTGAGGTTCCACAGGAAACCCTTCTCGTCGTGGTTTTCCACTTCAAGGTCGGAAATCGCCGTGTGCAGCTTGGTGTCCCAGTTGACCAGGCGCTTGCCGCGGTAGATCAGGCCGTCTTCATGCAGGCGCACAAAGGCTTCTTTCACGGCTTCCGACAGGCCATCGTCCATGGTGAAGCGCTCGCGGCTCCAGTCGACGGACGAACCCAGGCGGCGGATCTGACGGCTGATGTTGCCGCCGGACTGGTCCTTCCATTCCCAGATTTTTTCCAGGAATTTCTCGCGACCCAAGTCGTGACGGCTTTGGCCGGTAGCTTCCAGTTGGCGTTCCACCAGCATTTGGGTGGCGATACCGGCGTGGTCGGTGCCTGGCTGCCACAGGGTGTTGCGACCCTGCATACGGCGGAAACGAATCAGGGCATCCATGATCGCATTGTTGAAGCCATGGCCCATGTGCAGGCTGCCAGTGACGTTCGGTGGCGGAATCATGATGGTGTAGGCATCGCCCGCGCCTTGCGGAGCGAAATAATTCTCGGACTCCCAGGTCTGGTACCAGGAAGTTTCAATAGCGTGCGGCTGGTAGGTCTTATCCATGCGCGGCGGGACCCTAGTTGGCATTAATTCAGGAAAGCCGACAAGTATAGCGGGGGATAGGGCAAATGTGGGAGCTGGCTTGCCTGCGATTGCGGTGTAGCAGTCACTGATGAGGTTGACTGAAAAACCGCTATCGCAGGCAAGCCAGCTCCCACAGGGATTTGGGTTCGAACTCAGTTCTGATACTGGCTCAACAACCGCTCCATGCGCGCATCCAGTCGGCGCTTGATCTCGGTTTCGATATGCGGGGCAAAATCATCGATCACGTCTTGCATGATCAATTGCGCGGCGGCGCGCAGTTCGTTGTCTAGGTGCAGCAGCAGGGCGTCGGGCGCTTTTTCGGCGGCCGGTACGGCAACCGCTGGAGCAGGCGCGGCTTGCGCCACGGGCGTTTCGACAGGCTGCGGCGCCACAGGCTTGCCACCGACCATATCGAACAGCAAAGGAATTTGTACGTCACCGTTGACCGCATCGGTCAGCAGCGGCGGTTGCAGGTCATCATCACCGAGCAGCTTGCGGATCGACTCAAGGTCATCCAGCAGGTGGTCAGAGTCTTTTAGCGGGTTTGGAGTGTCCATCATGTGCTCAAAGTCGTTGTAGCCGGTGATCTTGCAGAGAATAGCCCTGTTCACGGTAGAAACGGAAACTCTCCCGCGCGGCCTGACGAATAGCCGGGTCTTCCACCACCACTTCCGCCACACGGGCGAAACCCTTGGCGAAGGCCGGTACTTTCAGGTCGAGGTTGACCAGCAGGTCTGTGTGGTCGCCACAGCTGTCGCCCAAACCCAGCACCACCAGGCCGTCAGGCTCTGATTCGGCGGGGCCGTGTGGCACGAAGCTTTCGCCCTTGAAGCGCCACAGGCGGGCGTCGAGGTCGTCACGCTGGGCGGCGTCGCTGCAATGCAGGTAGATGCGGTGGCCCATGCGCCAGGCTTTTTCGGTGAGCTTGCAGGCAAAGTCCAGGCGCGCGGAAGGATCGGCGCTGGGCAATATATAGAAGTCGACTTGGGTCATTGGGGGTCCTGATAGCCGCGCCGCATGTGTAGATACTGTCTGATCGACCACCACGAAATCCCGTAGCAGCTGTCGCGCCTAAGCGAGGCTGCGTTGCGGTGTGTCAGATATTCCGCTGACGCAGCCTCGCCGGGGCTCGGCAGCTGCTACGGTCGGGGCGGCGTTGAAATCGCCGCCCCGGGGTCGTCAGTTTCAGGCTTTGGCGCGGTCCAGCAGGTATTGGGTCAACAATGGAACCGGACGGCCAGTGGCGCCCTTGTCCTTGCCGCCGCTGGTCCAGGCAGTGCCGGCGATGTCCAGGTGGGCCCAGTTGAAGTTCTTGGCGAAGCGCGACAGGAAGCAGGCTGCAGTGATGGTGCCGGCTTTCGGGCCGCCAATGTTGGCGATGTCGGCGAACGGGCTGTCCAGCTGTTCCTGGTACTCGTCGAACAGCGGCAGTTGCCAGGCGCGGTCGTCAGCCGCCTTGCCGGCGCTGAGTAGTTGGCCGATCAGTTCGTCGTTGTTGCCCAGCAGGCCCGATGTGTGGGCGCCCAGGGCAACCACGCAGGCGCCGGTGAGGGTGGCGATGTCGATCACGGCTTGGGGCTTGAAGCGTTCGGCGTAGGTCAGTGCGTCGCACAATACCAGGCGGCCTTCGGCGTCGGTGTTGAGGATTTCCACGGTCTGGCCGCTGAGGGTGGTGACGATATCGCCCGGACGCGCCGCGCCGCCGCTTGGCATGTTCTCGGCGCAGGCCAGGATGCACACCAGGTTGATCGGCAGCTTGAGTTCCAGCACGGCACGCAGGGTACCGAATACGCTGGCGGCGCCGCCCATGTCGTACTTCATCTCGTCCATGCCCAGGCCCGGCTTGAGGCTGATGCCGCCGGTGTCGAAGGTGATGCCTTTGCCGACCAGGGCGTAAGGCTTCTCGGACTTCTTGCCGCCGTTGTATTGCATCACGATCAGGCGTGGCGGCTGGTCGCTGCCCTGGCCCACGGCATAGAACGAGCCCATGCCCAGTTCCTTGATCTTTTTCTCATCCAGGACTTCAACTTTGAGGCCCTTGAATTCCTTGCCCAATGCCTTGGCTTGTTCGCCCAGGTAGGTGGGGTGGCAGATGTTCGGAGGCAGGTTGCCCAGGTCACGGGTGAACGCCATGCCGCCGGCGATGGCCTGGGCATGGGTCACGGCGCGTTCGACTTCAGCCTGGGCGGCCTTGATGGTCAGCAGGGTGACTTTCTTCAGGGCGCGGGGTTCGGCCTTGGTGCTCTTGAACTGGTCGAAGACGTAGCCGCCGTCCAGCAGGCTTTCGGCCAGCAGGCGGGTCTTGCCGTAGCTATCGCGGCCCTTGACTACAATTTCGTCCAGCGCCAGCGCTGCGTCGGTGCCGCCCAGGCCCTTGAGGGTCGTGAGGATGCTGCTGATGATCTTGCGGAACGGGCGGTCGCCCAGTTCGGCTTCTTTACCAACGCCCACCAGCAATACGCGCTCGGCTTTAAGGTTGGGCAGGCTTTGCAGCAGCAGGCTTTGGCCGACTTTGCCGGCCAGGTCACCGCGCTTGAGGACCGCGCTGATGGCGCCGCCGCTCAGTTCGTCCAGTTGCTTGGCGGCAACGCCGAGCTTGCGGCCTTCGCCGACAGCGACCACGAGGGTGGCGGTTTTCAACGTTTCGGGGCTAACGCTTTTTACAACCAGTTCCATTTTCGGGTCCCTTATAAAGGTCAGTGAGCCTGGAGTCTGTACTCCGGCTTGTAAGCTTGGCAGCCTGTAGGCCGCTCGCGACAAAGGCCGCAGTTTGAACCTCGCCGCCCGAGGCTGACAACCCTTGTGGGCAGCTTTGTGCACGTGCACGAGCAAGCTCCGTGACAGGCGCGACCAATCACAGGATAATGCGCCATCTTTTTAGCCGGCCTGTGTCACAGGGTCGACTCGATATGCTTGCTTGTTTGGCCGCCTTAGCCTGACAACCCTGGAGTGTCTGGTTTGATCGTCTTCCGTTATCTGTCCCGCGAAGTCCTGTTGACCCTGAGTGCCGTGAGTGCGGTATTGCTGGTCATCATCATGAGTGGTCGCTTCGTCAAATACCTCGCCCAGGCCGCCTCGGGTGCCCTGGATCCAGGCTCGCTGTTCCTGATCATGGGTTTTCGCCTGCCAGGCTTCCTGCAGCTGATCCTGCCACTGGGCCTGTTTCTCGGGATCCTGTTGGCCTACGGCCGCTTGTACCTTGAAAGCGAAATGACCGTGCTGTCAGCCACCGGCATGAGCCAGCAGCGCCTGCTGGCCATGACCATGGTCCCCGCCACCGGTATCGCGCTGATCGTGGCCTGGTTGAGCCTGAGCCTGGCGCCCCAGGGTGCCTTGCAGTTCCAACTGGTGCTCAACAAACAGGACGCCATGACCGAATTCGACACCCTGGAGCCAGGCCGCTTCCAGGCGCTCAACGACGGCACCCGGGTGACCTACACCGAGCAACTGTCGGATGACCGTGCCAACCTGGGCGGTGTGTTCATCTCCCAGAAAAACCTCGGCCAGAACCAGAAAGACCGTGGTATTTCCATACTGGTGGCCGACAGCGGGCGCCAGGAAGTGCGCCCGGACGGCAGCCGCTACCTGATCCTGGAGAACGGTTATCGCTATGACGGCAGCCCCGGGCAGGCCGATTACCGCGCAATCAAGTACGACACTTATGGCGTGATGCTGGCCCGGCCGGACGTCAGCGACGAAGTGACCGACCGCGACGCGATCCCGACGCCCGACCTGATCGGCAGCAAGGAATTGCGCTCGATCGCCGAGCTGCAATGGCGGATTTCCTTGCCGCTGCTGGTGTTTATCGTGACCTTGATGGCCGTGCCGCTGTCCCGGGTCAACCCACGCCAGGGCCGCTTCCTCAAGCTGTTGCCGGCGATCCTGCTGTATATGGCGTACCTGACCATCCTGATTTCCGCCCGTGGCTCCCTGGAGAAGGGCAAGCTGCCGCCGGCCCTCGGGTTGTGGTGGGTCCACGGGGTTTTCCTGGCGATTGGCCTGGGCCTGCTTTATTGGGAACCGTTGCGCTTGAAGATGCAGAGTCGTCGCAGCATGAAGGAGATGGCTCGTGGTTAAGCTCGACCGCTACATTGGTAGCAGCGTCCTGGTCGCAATCCTTGCGGTACTGGGCATTATTCTGGGTTTGGCTTCGCTGTTCGCCTTCATTGATGAAGTCGGCAACGTCAGCGATACGTACACCGTTGCCGACGTTCTGAGCTACGTGGCGCTGACCGCACCCCGTCGTCTCTACGACATGATGCCGATGGCGGCGCTGATCGGCTGCCTGATCGGCCTGGGCAGCCTGGCCAGCAACAGCGAACTGACCATCATGCGCGCGGCGGGTGTTTCCATCGGCCGCATCGTGTGGGCGGTCATGAAGCCGATGCTGTTGCTGATGGTGGTCAGCGTGCTGATCGGTGAATACGTGGCGCCTCCCGCCGAATCCACGGCCCAGGCCAATCGTGCGCTGGCCCAGGGTTCGGGTGATGCGCAGAGCTCCAGGCATGGCCTGTGGCACCGTCAGGGTGAAGAATTTATCCACATCAACGCCGTGCAGCCGGGCGGCTTGTTGATCGGTGTCACCCGTTATCATTTCGATAAGGAACGTCACCTGCTGTCGTCCAGCTTCGCCAAACGTGCGCAGTACGCCGACGAAAAGTGGCAACTGAGCGAAGTGAGTACCACCTATTTCCGCGATATCGGCAAGGGTGCGGCCTCCAGCACCGAAGTGATCAATGTGCCGACAGAGCCGTGGGATATTTCCCTCAAGCCTGAATTGCTGAACACGGTGGTGATGATTCCCGAAAGCCTGCCTATCTCCGGCCTGTGGGGTTATATCCATTACCTCAAGGACCAGGGCTTGAACAACGGTCGTTATTGGCTGGCGTTTTGGGTCAAGGTGTTGCAGCCGGTGGTGACTGCCGCGCTGGTGCTGATGGCGATCTCGTTCATCTTCGGCCCGCTGCGCTCCGTCACCCTCGGCCAGCGTGTGTTTACCGGCGTATTGGTGGGCTTCACGTTCCGTATTGCCCAGGACCTGCTGGGGCCGTCCAGCCTGGTATTCGGTTTCTCGCCGCTGTTTGCGGTGCTGGTACCGACCGGCATCTGCGCCGTGGCCGGCTTCTGGCTGTTGCGTCGGGCCGGTTGAGCCCGCGCTTATGAACAAAAAATGCCCCGCTCGAACGAACGGGGCATTTTTGTTCTTGGTCACCGTGGATGACGTCTGGTCTGCGCATCAGGTACAATTCCCGGCTATTTTTCAGCGGGCAGTCTGCCTGCAGCCTTTTTGAGTGTTGATCCGTGAGTGATTTGAGTCATATCCGCAATTTCTCCATCATCGCCCACATTGACCATGGCAAGTCGACGCTGGCCGATCGATTCATCCAGATGTGCGGCGGCCTTGCCGAGCGTGAAATGGAAGCCCAGGTGCTGGACTCCATGGACCTCGAGCGCGAGCGCGGGATCACCATCAAGGCCCACAGCGTTACCCTGTACTACGCCGCCAAAGACGGTATCAAGTACCAGCTCAACTTCATTGACACCCCGGGCCACGTCGACTTCACCTATGAAGTCAGCCGTTCGCTGGCGGCCTGTGAAGGTGCGCTGCTGGTAGTGGACGCGGGCCAGGGCGTTGAAGCCCAGTCCGTCGCCAACTGCTACACCGCCATCGAGCAAGGCCTGGAAGTGATGCCGGTGCTGAACAAGATCGACCTGCCACAGGCCGATCCGGACCGCGTCAAGGAAGAGATCGAGAAGATCATCGGCATTGACGCCACCGACGCCGTCGAGTGCAGCGCCAAGACCGGCCTGGGCGTCGACGAAGTGCTCGAGCGCCTGGTCAAGACCATTCCAGCCCCCACCGGCAACTACGAAGATCCGCTGCAAGCGTTGATCATCGACTCCTGGTTCGACAACTACCTGGGCGTTGTATCCCTGGTACGCGTGCGCCACGGCCGTGTGAAGAAGGGCGACAAGATCCTGGTCAAATCCACCGGCAAGATCCACCTGGTGGACAGCGTGGGTGTGTTCAACCCCAAGCACACCGCAACCGTTGATCTGAAAGCCGGTGAAGTGGGCTTCATCATCGCCGGTATCAAGGACATCCACGGTGCACCGGTGGGTGACACCCTGACCTTGAGCACCACCCCTGACGTCGACGTGCTGCCGGGCTTCA
Organism: Pseudomonas sp. Bout1; assembly: GCF_034314165.1. Lineage (GTDB taxonomy): Bacteria > Pseudomonadota > Gammaproteobacteria > Pseudomonadales > Pseudomonadaceae > Aquipseudomonas. The sequence goes on from NZ_JAVIWK010000001.1 coordinate 1,109,003, forward strand.
AACGCATCCAGCCGCAGGTGTACGCCGGCCTGTTCCCGGTCAGCTCCGACGACTTTGAGGATTTTCGCGAAGCCCTGCAGAAGCTGACCCTCAACGACTCGTCGTTGCAGTACACCCCGGAAAGCTCCGACGCCCTGGGCTTCGGCTTCCGTTGCGGTTTCCTGGGCATGCTGCACATGGAAATCATCCAGGAGCGCCTCGAGCGCGAATACGACCTGGACCTGATCACCACCGCGCCAACCGTTATTTTTGAGCTGTTGCTGAAAACCGGTGAAACGATTTACGTCGACAACCCGTCCAAGCTTCCGGACCTGTCTTCCATCGAAGACATGCGCGAACCGATCGTGCGGGCCAATATTCTTGTGCCGCAGGAACACTTGGGTAACGTCATTACCCTGTGTGTTGAAAAGCGTGGTTTGCAACACGACATGCTGTTCCTCGGTACCCAGGTGCAAGTGACCTACGATTTGCCGATGAACGAAGTGGTCCTGGACTTCTTCGACCGTCTCAAATCCACCAGCCGCGGCTATGCTTCGCTGGATTATCATTTTGACCGTTACCAATCAGCTAATCTGGTGAAGCTGGATGTGCTGATCAACGGTGACAAGGTCGATGCCCTGGCGCTGATCGTGCACAAGGACAACGCGCACTACAAAGGTCGCCAGTTGACCGAAAAGATGAAAGAACTGATTCCGCGCCAGATGTTCGACGTCGCGATCCAGGCCGCTATTGGCGGGCAGATCATTGCACGGACCTCCGTCAAGGCACTCAGAAAGAACGTACTGGCCAAATGCTATGGCGGCGACGTCAGCCGTAAGCGCAAGCTGCTCGAGAAGCAAAAGGCCGGTAAAAAACGCATGAAGCAAGTGGGCAACGTGGAAATTCCACAAGAAGCCTTCCTTGCGGTGCTCAGGTTGGATAGTTAGGTCCTATGTCACTAAATTTCCCGCTGTTGCTGGTCATCGCCGTTGCCGTTTGCGGTCTGTTGGCGTTGCTCGATCTGGTGTTCTTCGCCCCGCGTCGCCGGGCAGCCATCGCGTCCTATCAGGGCAGCGTCAGCCAGCCCGATGTGGCGGTGGTCGAGAAACTGAACAAAGAGCCGATGCTGGTTGAATACGGCAAATCGTTCTTCCCGGTGTTGTTCATCGTGCTGGTGCTGCGTTCGTTCCTGGTGGAACCGTTTCAGATCCCTTCGGGCTCTATGAAACCGACCCTGGACGTGGGCGACTTCATCCTGGTGAACAAGTTTTCCTACGGGATCCGCTTGCCGGTGATCGACAAGAAAGTCATCGAGATCGGTGACCCGCAGCGCGGCGATGTGATGGTGTTTCGCTACCCAAGCGACCCGAACGTCAACTATATCAAGCGTGTAGTGGGCCTGCCGGGCGACGTGATTCGTTACACCAGCGACAAGCGCCTGTTCGTCAATGGCGAGTCGGTGGCCGAAAAACTGATCGGTTCCGAGCCGAATACCCTGGGCAGCGCCGAGTTGTACCAGGAGAAACTCGGGGCGGTAGAGCACGAAATCCGCAAGGAAATGAGCCGCTACCGTTCGCCGCCCGATAACCAATGGACGGTGCCTGCCGGGCATTACTTCATGATGGGCGACAACCGCGACAACTCCAATGACAGCCGCTACTGGGATGACCCCAATATTCCCAAAGAGCTGCTGGGCATGGTCCCCGACCAGAATATCGTCGGCAAGGCCTTCGCGGTCTGGATGAGTTGGCCGGAACCCAAGCTCAGTCACCTGCCGAATTTCTCGCGGGTGGGGCTGATCAAGTAATCCATGCGGCGCTGTGAACACAGCGCCGAATGCTTTTCTGGGGCTTGGACAAACCGTCCGGCACCCTGCAGCAATCGCCAGGATTTGAATTTGAACACAGCGTTAATCGTCGCAGGCCACCGGTGCCTCGAACTGAATGTGGGTAAACCGTGAGCGTTTCTCTAAGCCGTCTCGAGCGTCAGCTCGGCTATACCTTCAAGGATCAGGAATTGATGATCCTTGCCCTCACACACCGCAGTTTTGCCGGGCGTAACAACGAGCGCCTGGAATTCCTCGGTGATGCCATCCTCAACTTCGTGGCCGGTGAAGCCCTGTTCACGCGCTTCCCGCTGGCCCGCGAAGGCCAGTTGTCGCGCCTGCGTGCGCGGCTGGTAAAAGGCGAGACCCTGGCGGTACTGGCCCGTGGTTTCGACCTGGGTGATTACCTGCGCCTGGGCTCTGGCGAGTTGAAGAGCGGCGGTTTCCGTCGCGAGTCGATCCTGGCCGACGCCCTTGAGGCACTGATCGGCGCGATCTACCTCGATGCGGGCATGGAAGCGGCCAAAGAGCGCGTCGTCGCCTGGCTGTCGACCGAGATTGAAAGCCTGACGCTGGTAGACACCAACAAAGATCCGAAGACCCGCCTGCAGGAATTCCTGCAGTCCCGTGGTTGCGACCTGCCGCGTTACGAAGTGGTGGATATCCAGGGTGAGCCGCATTGCCGAGTGTTCTTCGTCGAATGTGAAATCACCTTACTGAATGAAAAAAGCCGAGGTCAGGGTGTGAGCCGTCGTATTGCCGAACAGGTAGCGGCCGCTGCAGCACTGATTGCCCTGGGCGTGGAGAATGGCCATGACTGATTCAACCGCAACTCGCTGTGGCTATGTTGCCATCGTCGGCCGTCCGAACGTGGGCAAGTCCACGTTGCTGAACCATATCCTGGGACAGAAGCTGGCGATCACCTCGCGCAAGCCCCAGACCACCCGCCACAACATGCTGGGCATCAAGACCGAAGGCGCCGTTCAGGCGGTGTACGTCGATACCCCGGGCATGCACAAGGGCGGCGAAAAGGCGCTTAACCGCTACATGAACAAAACCGCTTCGGCGGCGTTGAAAGACGTCGACGTGGTGATCTTCGTGGTCGACCGCACCAAGTGGACCGACGAAGACCAGATGGTTCTGGAGCGTGTGCAGTACGTCACCGGCCCGTTGATCGTCGCGTTGAACAAAACCGACCGCATCGAAGACAAGGCCGAGCTGATGCCGCACCTGAGCTGGCTGCAGGAACAACTGCCGAACGCCCAGATCATGCCGATCTCGGCCCAGCACGGGCACAACCTCGAAGCGCTGGAACGCGTGATCGCCGGCTACCTGCCGGAGAACGAGCACTTCTTCCCGGAAGACCAGATCACCGACCGCAGCAGCCGTTTCCTTGCCGCCGAACTGGTACGCGAGAAAATCATGCGCCAGATGGGCGCCGAGCTGCCGTACCAGATCACCGTCGAAATCGAAGAGTTCAAGCAGCAGGGCAAGACCCTGCACATCCACGCGCTGATCCTGGTCGAGCGTGACGGCCAGAAGAAAATCATCATTGGCGACAAGGGCGAGCGCATCAAGCGCATCGGCACCGAGGCGCGCAAGGACATGGAATTGCTGTTTGATTCCAAGATCATGCTCAACCTGTGGGTGAAGGTTAAGGGTGGCTGGTCTGATGATGAGCGCGCATTGCGTTCGTTGGGTTACGGCGACCTCTAAACAACACCGCAGGATAAAATGTGGGAGCGGGCTTGTTGTGGCAAAGGGGCTTGTTGTGGCGAGGTAGCTTGCTGTGGCGAGGGAGCTTGCTCCCGCTGGGGCGCGAAGCGCCCCCAATCCAGTCGCCTGGGCCCATCAGCTAAAACACGGTGCCTGGTTTCAGGGCTGCTTCGCAGCCCAGCGGGAGCAAGCTCCCTCGCCACAGCAAGCCCCCTCGCCACAAATGCGCTTTGTCACATAGGCTTCTCTTTAGAGACTCTTACATCCCATGTCTCAAACCCCACCCACCGGCCAACCCGCCTACGTCTTGCACAGCCGCGCCTACCGCGAGACCAGCGCCCTGGTGGATTTCCTTACGCCCCAAGGCCGCTTGCGCGCCGTCTTGCGCAGCGCTCGCGGCAAGGCCGGCAGCCTGGCCCGACCTTTCGTGGCCCTGGAAGTGGAGTTTCGCGGACGCGGCGAGTTGAAGAACGTGGGCCGCATGGAAGCCGCCGGTGCCTCCAACTGGCTCAACGGTGAGGCGCTGTTCAGTGGCCTCTACCTCAACGAATTACTGATCCGCCTGCTCCCCGCCGAAGACCCTCACCCCGGCGTCTTCGACCACTACGCCGCCACCTTGCTCGCCCTCGCCGAAGGCCGCCCTTTGGAGCCGCTGCTGCGCGCGTTCGAATGGCGCCTGCTGGATGACTTGGGCTACGGCTTTGAACTGAGCCAGGACCTGCACGGCGACCCCATCGCCGCCGACGGTATGTACCGCCTGCAAGTCGACGCGGGCCTGGAGCGGGTCTACCTGCTGCAACCCGGCCTGTTCCAAGGCACCGAATTGCTCGCCATGAGCGAAGCCGACTGGACCGCCCCCGGTGCCTTGTCCGCCGCCAAGCGCCTGATGCGCCAGGCCCTGGCCGTGCATTTGGGCGGTCGGCCATTGGTCAGCCGCGAGTTGTTTCGAAAGCCCTGACATCCCCGTGTATGCTGTGCAGCGATTCCTTCCCTCTTCAGGAGCGCTTTTCGTGACCACCAGCAATCGCATTCTTCTCGGCGTGAACATCGACCACGTAGCCACCCTGCGCCAGGCCCGGGGCACCCGTTACCCAGACCCGGTCAAGGCTGCGCTGGACGCCGAAGAAGCGGGCGCCGACGGCATCACCGTGCACCTGCGCGAAGACCGCCGCCACATCCAGGAGCGCGACGTGCTGCTGCTCAAGGACGTGCTGCAAACCCGCATGAACTTCGAAATGGGCGTCACCGAGGAAATGATGGCGTTCGCCGAGCGTATTCGCCCGGCGCATATCTGCCTGGTGCCGGAAACCCGCCAGGAACTGACCACCGAAGGCGGCCTCGATGTGGCCGGCCAGGAAGCACGGATCAAGGCCGCCGTGGAGCGCCTGTCGAAGATCGGCAGCGAAGTCTCGCTGTTCATCGACGCCGACGAGCGCCAGATCGAAGCTTCGCGCCGTGTCGGCGCCCCGGCCATCGAACTGCACACCGGCCGGTACGCCGATGCCACCACGCCGACCGAAGTGGCTGATGAATTGCAGCGCATCATCGACGGCGTCAACTGCGGCCTGGGCGAAGGCTTGATCGTCAACGCCGGCCACGGCCTGCATTACCACAACGTCGAAGCGGTGGCCGCGATCAAGGGCATCAACGAACTGAACATCGGCCATGCGCTGGTGGCGCACGCGCTGTTCGTCGGGTTTAAAGGCGCCGTCGCCGAGATGAAAGCCCTGATTCTGGCCGCCGCCAAGGCCTGAAGTAACGAAGATCCAATGTGTGACTTGTGTGGGAGCCGGGCTTGCCCGCGATGGCATCACCTCGGTATTTCAGTTGCACCGAGGTGGTGCCATCGCGGGCAAGCCAGCTCCCACACTAAGGCCGCTCCCACATGTGGCAATGCGAACCCTTACTGTTTAGGTGATGCCGGTGTATGGTATCTGCCCTTTGCGGGGCTCGGACCCGCGGCAGATACGTGAGGTTGTTGTGTCCCAATCGTTTTCCCGTCGACAAATCCTGGGTGGTCTGGCCGGTCTCGCCGTAGTGGGCGTCGGCGCCGGTGGCGCTTACCGCTACTGGTTGGGCAAGGTCGCCGAGGCCGAGGCGGGGCACGATTACGAGTTGATCGCCGCGCCTTTGGACGTGGAATTGGTGCCGGGGCACAAGACCGAGGCTTGGGCGTTCGGCCCTTCTGCGCCGGGCACCGAGCTGCGGGTGCGCCAGGGTGAATGGCTGCGGGTGCGCTTTATCAACCACCTGCCGGTGGCCACGACCATCCACTGGCACGGCATTCGCCTGCCACTGGAAATGGACGGTGTGCCGTACGTCTCGCAACTGCCGGTACTGCCGGGCGAATACTTCGACTACAAATTCCGCGTGCCCGATGCCGGCAGCTACTGGTATCACCCGCACGTGAACAGCAGCGAAGAACTGGGCCGTGGCCTGGTGGGCCCGCTGATCATCGAAGAGCGCGAACCCACCGGTTTCAAACACGAACGCACCCTGAGCCTGAAAAGCTGGCACGTGGACGAAGAGGGCGCCTTTGTCGCCTTCAGCATTCCCCGCGAAGCGGCCCGTGGCGGCACTGCCGGACGCCTGTCGACCATCAATGGCGTGTCCCAGGCGGTGATCGATTTACCGGCCGGGCAAATCACCCGCGTGCGCCTGCTCAACCTTGATAACACCCTGACGTATCGCATCAACATCCCCGACGTTGAAGCGCAGATCTATGCCCTGGACGGTAATCCCATCGAGCCACGCCCGTTGGGCAAGGAATACTGGCTGGGCCCCGGTATGCGCATCTGCCTGGCGATCAAGGCGCCGCCGGCTGGCGAAGAGTTGTCGATCCGCAACGGCCCGGTACGCCTGGGCACCTTCCGTTCGGTCGCCAGCACCGATGCGCCCACCGAGTGGCCGCCTGCGCTGCCCGCCAACCCGATTGCCGAGCCGGACCTGGCCAATGCCGAGAAACTCAACTTCAATTTCGAATGGGTTGGCTCGGTCTCGGTGAACGTGGACAATAAGCCGCCGAGCCTGTGGCAGATCAACGGCCAGGCCTGGGACATCACCGACAAGACCTGCGCCGACCGCCCGATTGCCAAGCTTGAAAAGGGCAAGAGCTACATTTTCGAATTGAAGAACATGACCCAGTACCAACACCCGATCCACCTGCACGGCATGAGTTTCAAGGTCATCGCCTCAAACCGTCACAAGGTGATTCCGTACTTCACCGACACCTACCTGCTGGGCAAGAACGAGCGTGCCCGCGTGGCGCTGGTGGCGGATAACCCGGGTGTCTGGATGTTCCACTGCCATGTGATCGACCACATGGAAACCGGCCTGATGGCCGCCATCGAGGTGGCGTGATGCGCCAGTTTCGCCCCACGGCGATTATCGACCGCAGCCGCGACCAGCACTTCATGCGTGAAGCGCTGGCCCTGGCTGCGCAAGGCGCCGCGCTGGGTGAAGTGCCGGTGGGCGCGGTGCTGGTGCAGGATGGAGAAATCATTGGGCGTGGTTTCAACTGCCCCATCAGCGGCCATGACCCCAGCGCGCATGCCGAGATGGTCGCGATTCGCGCGGCGGCGCAGGCCGTCAGCAATTACCGGCTGCCGGGCAGTACGCTCTACGTCACGCTGGAGCCGTGCAGCATGTGCGCCGGGCTGATTGTCCACTCGCGCATAGCCCGGGTGGTGTACGGCGCGCTGGAGCCAAAAGCCGGGATTGTGCAAAGCCAGGGGCAGTTTTTTACCCAGGGCTTTCTCAACCATCGGGTGCTATATGAAGGCGGGGTGTTGGCCGAGGAGTGCGGAACGGTGTTGAGCGAGTTCTTCAAGGCACGAAGAGCCAAACCCACAGTTTGATCGCCATATTCTCGTAGCAGCTGTCGAGCCCCAGCGAGGCTGCGTCGGCGGCACCTGTTAGTGCGCGGTGCTCCCGACGCAGCCTCGCTGGGGCTCGACAGCTGCTACGGGGAGGGTTACTTGCGAGCGACAATCACCGCCCGCATCGGCGCTGGCAGCCCTTCCAGTGTCTTGGTGTGATCCTCTGGGTCCAGGAAGTCACTGAGGGACTGGTACTTCATCCACTCCGTGCCGCGCTGTTCCTCGATCGTCGTCACGCTCACATCCACACAGCGCACATCACTGAAGCCCGCACGGCGCAGCCACAGCATCAGCGCCGGCACCGACGGCAGGAACCACACGTTGCGCATCTGCGCGTAGCGGTCTTCGGGCACCAGCACCTGTTGCTGGTCGCCTTCAACCACCAGCGTCTCCAACACCAATTCACCGCCTTTCACCAGGCAATCCTTCAGTGCCAGCAAATGCTCGATCGGTGAACGACGGTGGTAAAACACGCCCATGGAAAACACGGTGTCGAAGCCTTCCATGTTCGGCGGCAGGTCTTCAAACGGGAATGGCAAGTGCCAGGCCTTAGGCTCTGACAGGTAACGCTGCACCGCCTGGAACTGGCAAAAGAACAGCCAGTTCGGGTCGACGCCAATCACGCTGTCGGCGCCGGCGCCGAGCATGCGCCACATGTAATATCCGTTACCGCAGCCCACATCGAGAATGCGTTTGCCCTTGAGGTCCAAGTGCGGCGCGACCCGCGACCACTTCCAGTCCGAGCGCCATTCGGTGTCGACATGCACACCGAACAGGTCAAACGGACCCTTGCGCCACGGGCACAGGCCCATCAGCGCGGTGCGCATTTGCGCACGGGTTTCGTCGTCGCAATCGGTGTCCAGCACCAGGCCGTTCAGCAGGTCGATTTCGCTGGGCATGATCTTTGGCAGTGCATCCAGCGCGCTTTGCCAACGCTCCAGGTCACCGTGGCCTTTTTCCATCTTCGCATCAAGTTGCGCTTGCAGGCCCTGGGCCCATACGGCCAGGGGAGTGCCGACCAGATGGCGGGCGAGGGGAGACAGATCAATCATGGCAAGGCAATCAACGAGGCAAAGTTAAGACACTGGAACCACGGCACGACTGTCGAGAACCCGGCTGCCAGCAGGCGTTCGCGGTGTTCTTCGAGGCTGTCGGGCTTCATGACGTTTTCGATGGCGCTGCGCTTCTGGGCGATTTCCAGTTCGCTGTAGCCGTTGGCGCGTTTGAAGGCGATGTGCAAATCAGTGAGCAACGCGTGTTCTTGCGAATCATTGAAGCGCAGCTTTTCCGAGAGGATCAACGCGCCGCCCGGCAGCAGTGATTGGCGAATGCGCGAGAGCAAGGCCAGGCGCTGTTCGGGGGCGATAAATTGCAGGGTGAAGTTCAGTGCCACCACCGAAGCCGGCTGAAACTGCAGCGCGAGGATATCGCCCTCGATCACCTCCACCGGCAGCAACTCCTGGAACATCGAGTCCTGGCCATTGAGGTATTCGCGGCAACGCTCGACCATCGCCGCCGAGTTATCCACAGCGATCACCCGGCAACCGTCGGTGCGCACGTGACGGCGCAGGGCCTGGGTCACCGCGCCGAGGGATGAGCCGAGGTCGTAGAGCACGCTGTTGGGTTGGGCAAACTGCGCCGCCAGCACACCGAGGTTCTCGACGATGGTCGGGTAGCCGGGCACCGAGCGCTTGATCATGTCCGGGAAAACCCGCACCACGTCTTCGTTGAAGGCGAAGTCCGGCACCTGGGGCAGGGGCTGGGCGAATAGGCGATCGGGTTCTTTGCTCACGGCTGTTCCGGCGACGAAGGGGGAAAGCCGGGCATTTTAGCCAACTTGCTCCTCGGATGCGCGGGTTGTCTGATGGAACGCCGACGCGGTAATGCCCCACTGCCCCAGCCAATAGCTGACGATCAGTAAATACGGCGCGGCCTCAAACGCCACCACAAACCGGTTGATGCCGATCAACGTGTCGGAAAACACGAACGACGCCGCACCTGCCGCCGCCAGGTACGCCGAGCGCTTGGGTACCTCGCTGCCCAATCGTGCCAGCGCTCGCCACAGCATGGCGCTGATCACCAGGGCGTAAACCACCACCGGCACCAGCAACGGACCCAGGCCGTGGGAAATCAGGATGCCCAGCAAGATCGCGCCCACCACCAGTGCCAGCACCAGCGGCAAAATCGCCGGGCGGCGGCAGTCACTTAAGTAGGCTTTCAGATACGCCAGGTGCGCGAATAAAAAGGCACCCAGGCCGAAGATGAACAGGTCGCCGGGCCAGGCCAGCAGCACGTCGCCCACCAGGGAAAAAATCAGCCCCAGGCTGATCCAGCGTCGATAGTCGGTGGGCGGCGCATCATGCAGCCAGCCCAACAACGCCAGCACCGGCAACGGCTTTACCAACAGGCAGAGCAGGGTGGCGTGGGTGCTCAGGCCGTAGATAAAGGTCACCGCACCCATCAACGCAAGGATCATCCATGGCATATCAGTTCACCGTAATGGCGCAGTCGAAGGTTTCGGCCGGTTCTGCTTCCGGCTCCCAGGGTTGTTGTGAGGTGAGGCGCAAACGGCCCTGGCCGGCGTTGAAGGCCTGGAAGCGCCAGGTGGACTGGCCGCCACTGCCGACCACGCCGGTGTCTTCGGTATTGCTGTAGACCTCGGGGCTCAGGCTGCGCAGCACGCCGCCGGCCGAGTCCTGGATGGCCCAGCGGTAGCCGGTGGTGGGGTTGCTGGGCAGGGTCAGGATCAGGTTTTGCCCGGTTTTGAGTTGCAGCGGGCAAGCGCTCTGTTTTTCCACGGTGACGTTTTGCTTCGGCGCACTGGCACAGGCGGCGAGCAGGCAAAGGCTCAGGGGGAGAAGCAGACGGGCAGCGGTCATGAGGGCTCCGTTGTTTGGCGACGAAGGGCGAGCATAACCGAAGATGAGACAAGGTGTGACAGGAAGGCAAACACCACTTAATAGTGGCGAGCGGGTTTATTGTGGTGAGCGGGCTTGCTTGTGGTGAGCGGGCTTGCCCCGCGCTGGGCTGCGAAGCAGCCCTTGGTAAACCTACTGCGTTTCTTCAGGCAGCAATCGCTTGCCTGTTTCAGGGCCGCTTCGCAGCCCAGCGCGGGGCAAGCCCGCTCACCACAGGGGCCAGTTCAGGCGCTGCATAACTGTCAGAACAACACCTTTGCCACATCCGCAAACCGCTTGGCAAAGTGCACCGTCATGCCTTCCTTCAGGTACTCCGGCAACTCTTCAAAGCTTCCGCGATTGGGCTCCGGCAAGATCAGCTCATGAATCTTCTGGCGCCGCGCCGCAATCACCTTCTCGCGCACCCCGCCAATGGGCAGTACATGCCCGGTCAACGTCAGTTCACCGGTCATCGCCACGCCTTTTTTCGGCGGTTGGTTACGCGCCAGCGACAGCAATGCACTGGCCATGGTCACCCCGGCGCTCGGGCCGTCCTTGGGTGTGGCACCTTCCGGCACGTGCAGGTGCACGAAGGCTTCGTCGAAGAACTTCGGGTCACCGCCAAACGACTTCAGGTTGGAGCTGATGTAGCTGTAGGCAATCTCGGCCGATTCCTTCATCACTTCACCCAACTGCCCGGTGAGCTTGAAACCACGGTTCAGCGTGTGAATGCGCGTCGCCTCGATCGGCAGCGTCGCACCGCCCATGCTGGTCCAGGCCAGGCCGGTAATCACCCCGGTGCCAGACAGCACTTGCTCGTTACGGAACACTGGCATCCCCAGGGAGGCTTCCAGGTCCTTGTTGCCGATCTTGATCACCGAGTCCGGCTCATCCAGCAGCTTGACCACCGCCTTGCGCACCAGTTTGCCCAGCTGTTTCTCCAATTGGCGCACACCGGCTTCGCGGGCGTAACCGTCGATCAAGGCGCGCAGGGCGCCGTCGCTGATGGACAGGCTGTTTTTCGACACGCCGGCTTTGTCCAACTGCTTTGGCCACAGGTGACGCTTGGCAATCGCGACTTTTTCTTCGGTGATGTAGCCCGACAGGCGAATCACTTCCATCCGGTCCAGCAACGGGCCGGGAATTGAATCCAGGGTGTTGGCGGTGCACACGAACAGCACTTTGGACAGGTCCAGGCGCAGGTCCAGGTAGTGGTCGAGGAATTCGACGTTCTGTTCCGGGTCCAGGGTTTCGAGCAGGGCCGAAGCAGGGTCGCCCTGGTAGCTCTGGCCCATCTTGTCGATCTCGTCGAGCATGATCACCGGGTTCATCACCTCCACATCCTTGAGCGCTTGCACCAGCTTGCCCGGCATGGCGCCGATGTAGGTGCGGCGATGGCCCTTGATCTCGGCCTCGTCACGCATGCCGCCGACGCTGAAGCGATAGAACGGCCGGCCGAGGGATTCGGCAATCGATTTACCGACACTGGTCTTGCCCACGCCCGGCGGGCCCACCAGCAACACGATGGAGCCGGCGACTTCGCCTTTGTAGGCACCCACCGCGAGGAATTCGAGGATGCGACTCTTGATGTCGTCGAGGCCAGCGTGGTGCTTGTCGAGCACTTTGCGGGCGTGCTTGAGGTCGAGTTTGTCCTCGCCATACACGCCCCACGGCACCGAGGTGGCCCAGTCGAGGTAGTTGCGGGTGACCGCGTACTCCGGCGAGCCGGTTTCCAGGATCGACAGCTTGTTCATTTCTTCAGTGATGCGTTTCTGCGCCTGGGCCGGCAGCACCTTGTCCACCAGGCGTTGTTCGAACTGCTCGACGTCGGCGCTGCGATCGTCCTTGGTCAGCCCCAGCTCTTGCTGGATGACCTTGAGTTGTTCCTTGAGGAAGAACTCGCGCTGGTGCTCGCCGATCTTGCGGTTCACTTCGGCGGAGATTTCTTTTTGCAGGCGCGCGACTTCGACTTCCTTGCGCAACATCGGCAGGACTTTTTCCATGCGTTTGAGCATGGGCACGCAGTCCAGCACTTGCTGCAACTCATTGCCGGTGGCCGAGGTGAGGGCGGCGGCGAAGTCGGTCAGCGGCGACGGGTCGTTGGGGCTGAAGCGGTTGAGGTAGTTTTTCAGCTCTTCGCTGTACAGCGGGTTGAGCGGCAGCAGTTCCTTGATCGCATTGATCAGCGCCATGCCGTAGGCCTTGACCTCGTCGGTCGGCTGGGTCGGCTGGTGCGGGTATTCGACTTCCACCAGATACGGCGGGCGGTGGTGCTTGAGCCAGGTCTTGATGCGTACGCGTGTCAGGCCCTGGGCGACGAATTGCAGCTTGCCGTCTTCGCGGCTGGCGTGGTGCACCTTCACCAGGGTGCCGTACAGCGGCAGGCTGGAGGTGTCGAAGTGGCGCGGGTCTTCGGGTGGGGTTTCCATGAAGAACAGGGCCAGGGAGTGGTGGTCGGACTTGCTCACCAACTCCAGGGTTTCGGCCCATGGCTCTTCATTGACGATCACCGGCAGTACTTGCGCCGGGAAGAACGGCCGATTGTGGATCGGGATGATGTAGACCTTGTCGGGCAGGTTTTGCCCGGGCAGGGCCAGGCCAGTGTTGGCAGAAGTGTGTTCAGCGTTTTCCGGATCGGCGTAGTCGTTGAGGTCGATGTCCGGGAATTCTTGCTGGTCGCTCATGGGGCACCTGCATAAGGAAGTATGCAAGTTAGATGGGGCAGGTCGGCAGTGGTTTCAATGGGCGGGGTGAGATAGCAACATATTGCACAATATTTTCGAAACGCAGCTGGACCAATATGGGAGCGGGCTTGCTGTAGCGAGCGGGCTTGCCCCGCGTAGGGCTGCGAAGCAGCCCCATCCATCTGTGGTGAACCCGACGGGGGGCAAGCCCCCTCACCACAGCAAGCCCGCTCCCACAGGTTGGATTGCGTTTCGTCAGCTGAGTTTGTGCAGGTAGGCGGGCAGCGGCTGTTCGGGCAGCACCGACAACACCTTCAAACGCTGCAACATCCGTTGCCGGGCCCGTTGCAGGTGCTCGCGCAGGTTCAGCGCGGCGGCGTCGAATGCGCCGTGCAGCAACAGCTCGAGGATCAGCCGGTGCTCGGCCAGCATCGCCGGGTCGGCGCCGATGCCCAGCAGGCGGTAGAAAATCCGGCTGATGATCATCGGGCTCTGCCCCTGGCGGATCAGCGCGGCAATCTTGCGGTTTTGCAGGCCGGCGAGGCAGTGCTGGTGCAGGTCTTCCTCGATCTGCTCGATCTCTTCGAGGCTGCAATGAGCGCTGTGTTGCGCGTCGAGCACGCGCTGCAACATGGCTTGCAGCAGGTCGCGGTCGAGGTTCGGCGCGCTCTGGCGCAGGGCTTCGGGCTCAAGGCAGGCGCGCAGTTCGTAGTCTTCGGTGACTTCCCGCGCGGTCAGCGGCCCGGCCAGCCATTGGGAATAGGGTTCCTTTTCCACCAGGCCACGGTCGCGCAGACGCATCAATGCTTCACGCACCACCGCACGGCTGACGTTGTAGTGCTCGGCGGCGGCTTGTTCATCCAGGCGGTAATGGCCGAAGGCGATGCAGGTAGAGAGTGCTGCGCCGATTTCCTCGACGATGCGCTCCCCCAGTGGCCGGGTGTCTACCAGTTCATCTTCACCGTTGAGGCCCAGATGCGCGTGGCTCAGGGGCAGGCGCAGCGGTTCCATCTCCAGGCCATCGGGGTTGATCAGGTAACCCCGGCCATCGAAGCGGCAAATCAACCCTTCGTCGTGCAACAGGTTCAAGGCTTTGCGCACCGGCACCCGGCTGGTACCGAACAGTTCGGCCAGCGGCGCTTCCAGCAACACCAGGCCATGGCGGGCGGTGCCGTGGGTGATGGCGTCGCGCAAAACCTGATGAATCATCGCGTAACGGGAAGCCGAGGCTGACACTGCTTTCATCGGGCTCTCTGGGGCATACGGGTCGGTGGTCGCCGATTCTCTCATAGTTGTGCCTGTCACTCCGCGCCACGTCGGTGGCACTTTTTTGGGGCCTTGAGAGGCTGTTTGTTACTTTTATGCACCAAAATGTATTTATTAATGAAAGATACATTATTTCATTGCGGACGAGCATGAAACGCCTGCCCCTGTTTCTTTTCTCGCCTCGAACCCATCTAGCCCGTGGGTCTGCTCCAAAGGGGGGGATGCGTCAACGAGTCTGTGCACAAGACTGGCACGAAAGCTGCCTTTATAAAATGTACATTTTATTAATATGTACGTTTTTAGAAGGTTATTCCCATGTCAGACGCCACTTCACTGGCCGAGGATTTTGCCAGCGGTCGCAGCGATCCGGTGTACGCCCTTGAACAGGCACTCGCTCACGCGAGCAGCGCCCCCGGGGTATTCATCTCCCTGAGCGCCGAGCGTGCCCGGCGTGAGGCCCAAGCCTCTGCGGCCCGTTGGCGTGCCGGCCAGCCGTTGAGCGTGTTTGATGGCGTGCCCCTGGCCTGGAAAGATTTGTTCGATGTGGCCGGCAGCATTACCACGGCGGGCGCGGCCTACCGCAGCCACGCGCCGGCCGCCTTGCTCGACGCGCCGAGTGTGGGCTTGCTGTGCCGCGCCGGGATGGTCAGCGTGGGCAAGACCAACCTCAGCGAGTTGGCGTATTCGGGCCTGGGCCTGAACCCGCATTTCGGCACGCCGCACAACCCGAGCAGCATTGATCAACCGCGGATCCCGGGTGGTTCTTCTTCCGGTTCTGCGGTAGCGGTGGCCGCCGGGATCGTGCCGATCGCCATGGGCACCGACACCGCCGGCTCGATCCGTATTCCCGCTGCGCTGAACGGGGTGGTGGGGTATCGCAGCAGCTGCCGGCGCTACAGCCGCGACGGCGTTTTCCCGCTGGCCCATACCCTCGACAGCCTGGGCCCGCTGACCCGCAGCGTGCGCGATGCTCTGGCCATCGACGACCTACTGAACGGGCGCGACCAGCGCCAGCCACGCCAGGCCCGTAGCCTCAATGGGCAGCGCTTTTGGGTCGAACAAAGTGTGCTGGAAGATGCCCGTGTCGAACCCGCCGTGCGCGACAACCTGCAGCAATGCGTGAACCGCTTAAAAGCCGGTGGTGCGTTGGTCGAAGTACGCCCCTCGAAGACCTTCCAGGCCACCCTCGACTTGATCCAGCACCAAGGCTGGCTGGGCTCCTTCGAAGCCTTTGCCCTCCACGAAGCCCTGCTCGACAGCCCCGACGCCGAGCAACTCGACCCCCGCGTACGCCGCCGCCTTGAAGCGGCCCGCACACTGCCGGCCAGCCAACTGCTGGCGCTGTACGACGCCCGCCGCCACCTGCAACAGCAGCTGATTGACGAGCTCGACGGCGCGATCCTCATCACCCCCACCGTGGCCCATGTTGCCCCGGCCCTGGCGCCGTTGGAAGCCGACGATCAACTGTTCGTCAGCACCAACCTCGCCACCCTGCGCCTGACCATGCCCGGCAGCCTGCTGGACATGCCCAGCGTCAGCCTGCCCAGCGGCCGCGATGCCCTGGGCCTGCCCACCGGCCTGCTACTCAGCGCCCCCAGCGGCGAAGACGCGCGCCTGCTTCGGGCTGCCCTGTCAGTCGAAACAGCACTCACTTTTTAAGGAGACACATCATGGCTAAAGACATCCTCTGTGCATTTGGCGTCGACGTCGACGCGGTCGCCGGCTGGCTCGGTTCCTATGGCGGCGAAGACTCCCCGGACGACATTTCCCGCGGCCTGTTCGCCGGTGAAATCGGCGCGCCGCGCCTGCTCAAATTGTTCGAGCGCTATGGCCTGCGCACCACCTGGTTTATCCCCGGCCACTCGATGGAAACCTTCCCCGAGCAAATGAAGGCAGTGGCCGATGCCGGCCACGAAATCGGCGTGCACGGCTACAGCCACGAAAACCCCATCGCCATGACCGCCGAGCAGGAAGAAATCGTCCTCGACAAGTCCATCGAGCTGATCACCCAGGTCACCGGCAAGCGCCCCACCGGCTACGTCGCGCCATGGTGGGAATTCAGCAAGGTGACCAACGAACTGCTGCTGAAAAAAGGCATCAAGTACGACCACAGCCTGATGCACAACGACTTCCACCCGTACTACGTGCGCAAGGGCGACACCTGGACCAAGATCGACTACAGCCAGCACCCCGACACCTGGATGAAACCCCTGGTGCGCGGCGAAGAAACCGACCTGGTGGAGATCCCGGCCAACTGGTACCTCGACGACCTGCCGCCAATGATGTTCATCAAGAAAGCCCCCAACAGCCACGGCTTCGTCAACCCGCGTCACCTGGAAGAAATGTGGCGCGACCAGTTCGACTGGGTCTACCGCGAGCACGAACACGCGGTGTTCACCATGACCATCCACCCCGACGTGTCCGGCCGCCCGCAAGTGCTGCTGATGCTTGAACGGTTGATCGAACACATCCAGAGCCATGCCGGCGTGCGCTTCGTCACCTTCGACGAAATCGCCGATGACTTTATCCGCCGCCAACCGCGTACCTGACACCCGTACCTAACCCCTGGCCCACCTTGCGAGGCGCGATTCATGTCTATCTACAACAAGCTTGATCTGACTGGCTGGAAACCCCGGCAACTGACGCCCAAGGAAGTGCGTTTCGCCACCTGGATCGCGTTTTTCGCCTGGGTGTTTGCGGTGTATGACTTCATCCTGTTCGGCACCTTGCTGCCGGAAATCGGGCGGCACTTTAACTGGGGTGAAGTGGAGCAGGCAGAGATTGCGACATGGGTGGCGGTAGGCACCGCCGTGGTCGCGCTGGCCATCGGTCCGATCGTGGACAAGCTGGGCCGGCGCAAGGGGATTATTTTCACCGTGGCCGGTTCGGCGATCTGCTCGGCACTCACCGCGATTGGCGGCGCGTGGGGCAAGTCGTCGCTGATCCTGATCCGTTCGCTGGGCGGCCTGGGTTATGCCGAGGAAACCGTCAACGCGACCTACCTGAGCGAGTTGTACGCTGCCTCCGATGATCCGAAGCTGGCCAAGCGTCGCGGCTTTATCTACAGCCTGGTGCAGGGCGGTTGGCCGGTGGGTGCGTTGATCGCGGCAGGGTTGACCGCGCTGTTGTTGCCGGTGATTGGCTGGCAGGGTTGCTTCGTGTTTGCAGCGATCCCGGCGATTGTGATTGCGGTCATGGCGCGCAAGCTCAAGGAAAGCCCGCAGTTCCAGATTCACCAGCGCATCAGCGAGCTGCGCAAAAGCGGCTCGGTAAAAGAAGCGCAGAACGTCGCCGTGACCTACGGCGTGGACTATGACGAACACAGCAAGGCTGGCCTCAAGGCTGCGTTCCGTGGCCCGGCGCGCCGTGCAACATTGGTGATTGGCGCAGCGCTGTTGCTCAACTGGGCGGCGATCCAGGTGTTCAGCGTGTTGGGCACTTCGGTGATCGTCAGCGTGCACCATATCTCGTTCGAGAACTCGCTGATCATCCTCGTGCTGTCGAACCTGGTGGGTTACTGCGGCTACCTCAGCCACGGCTGGATGGGCGACAAGATCGGCCGCCGCAACGTCATTGGCCTGGGCTGGATGCTCGGCGGGCTGGCGTTTGCCGGGATGCTCTACGGCCCGAGCAATATGGCGATGGTGGTCGGTCTGTACAGCCTGGGCCTGTTCTTCCTGATCGGGCCGTACTCGGCGGCGCTGTTTTTCATCAGCGAAAGTTTTCCCACCAGCATCCGTGCCACCGGTGGCGCGATCATCCATGCCATGGGGCCGATTGGTGCCGTGGTCGCAGGGTTTGGCGCCACTCAAGTGTTGTCGGCCGGCAGTGACTGGCAGACCGCTGCGCTGTGGTTCGGCGCGCTGCCGTGCTTCCTGTCCGGTGCGTTGATGTTTGCCGCGCGTCATGTGCGTCCGGAAACCGTCCAGTAAGGAGTCAGTTGATGAGTCGTAAAGTTGCGTTGATTACCGGTGCCGCCAGCGGCATCGGCCAGGCCCTCGCGGTGGCGTATGCCCGCAGTGGCGTGGCGGTGGTGGGCGGGTATTACCCGGCCGATCCTCATGACCCGCATCACACTGTTTTGCAGGTGGAAGAAGCCGGCGGTGAATGCCTGATGTTACCGCTGGACGTGGGCGATACCGCGTCGGTGGATAACCTGGCGGCGCAGGCGGTCCAGCACTTTGGTCGCCTCGATTACGCGGTAGCCAACGCGGGGTTGTTAAGGCGCGCACCGTTGCTGGAGATGACCGACGAGCTGTGGAACGAGATGCTCAACGTCGACCTGACCGGGGTGATGCGCACCTTCCGGGCGGCGACCCGGCATATGCACGAAGGCGGCGCGTTGGTGGCGATTTCGTCGATTGCCGGTGGCGTATATGGCTGGCAGGAGCACGCGCACTATGCGGCGGCCAAGGCGGGTGTGCCGGGGTTGTGTCGCTCGCTGGCGGTGGAACTGGCGCCGTTGGGGATTCGCTGCAATGCGGTGATCCCGGGGTTGATCGAGACGCCGCAGTCGCTGGATGCGAAAAACTCCCTGGGCCCGGAAGGTCTGGCGAAAGCCGCGCGGGCGATTCCATTGGGCCGGGTAGGGCGGGCGGATGAAGTGGCGTCCCTGGTGCGTTTTTTGACCAGTGAGGAATCGAGCTACCTGACCGGGCAAAGCATTGTAATTGATGGTGGCTTGACCGTGCGCTGGCCGGATTGATGCGGATTCAAGTCTGATGCAATTCAAATGTGGGAGCTGGCTTGCCTGCGATACAGACAACTCGGTCCTTCAGATACACCGAGGTGATGCCATCGCAGGCAAGCCAGCTCCCACAGGTAACACTCGACCCGTAGAGGAATAACAATGCCCCAACTTGCTAACCGCCGTGCTGTGATCACCGGCGCCGGCAGCGGTATCGGCGCCGCCATCGCACGCGCCTATGCCGTCGAAGGCGCACGTCTGCTATTGGCCGACCGCGACGCCGCAACCCTGGCCGAAACCGCGATCACCTGCCGCAACCTCGGCGCCGAAGTCCTTGAGTGCGTAGCCGACGTCGGCACTGTCGACGGCGCCCAGGCCAGCGTCGATGCCTGCGTCGCTCACTACGGCGGCATCGACATCCTGGTCAACAACGCCGGCATGCTGACCCAGGCCCGTTGCGTCGACCTGACCATGGACATGTGGAACGACATGCTGCGCGTCGACCTCACCAGCGTCTTCGTCGCCAGCCAGCGCGCCTTGCCCCACATGGTCGCCCAGCGCTGGGGGCGGATTATCAACGTCGCCTCGCAACTGGGTATCAAGGGTGGTGCAGAGCTCACGCACTATGCCGCGGCAAAGGCCGGCGTCATTGGTTTCACAAAATCCCTGGCCCTGGAAGTGGCCAAGGACAACGTGTTGGTGAATGCCATCGCGCCCGGGCCCATCGAGACGCCATTGGTAGGCGGCATCAGCGACACCTGGAAACGTGCCAAGGCCGCCGAGCTGCCCCTGGGCCGTTTTGGCCTGGCGGACGAAGTGGCACCCACCGCCGTGCTATTGGCCAGCGAGGGCGGCAACCTGTTCGTCGGCCAGACCCTCGGCCCGAATTCCGGCGATGTCATGCCATGAGCGGGCAATAGCATGTGCGGACTCTGCGGCCTGCTGGGCGAAGACCTGCACTGGAGCGACCCGTTGGGCGATGAATTGCCGCGACGGCGCGAACGCTTGCGCCGCATTGCCGCGATCAATCAGGTGCTGGCAGTGTTCCGGCTCAAGGTCGAAGACTTCCAGGGCGCGTCCTATCTGCTGCTGGGCGCTACCGGCAAACAGGCACTGGCCAGCGGCCTGGATGAGTTGTGGCGGGCAGCAGAGACCCTGCTCGGTCGACCGCTGGACCCGTTGGACCCGCGCCTGCTCGATCATCTGGAGCTGTAGGAGCCCGGCTTGCCGGCGATGGCGCCCTTCATATCGCCATCGCCGGCAAGCCGGGCTCCTACAGGGGCATCATTGAGGTAGAAATATGAGCATCGCTCTGAACGTCATCACCGGTTTTCTCGGCAGCGGCAAAACCACCCTGCTCAAGCGCCTGCTGCAAGGCGAAAGCCTCGGCGACACGGCGTTGCTGATCAATGAATTCGGCGACGTCGGCATCGACCATCTGCTGGTGGAAGAAGTGGCGCCGGACACGGTGTTGTTGCCCAGCGGTTGCGTCTGCTGTTCGATTCGCGGCGAGTTGAAAGACGCCTTGCTCGGCCTGTTGCAGCGCCGCGAGCGGGGCGAGATTCCGGCGTTCAAACGGGTAATCCTGGAGACCACCGGCCTGGCCGACCCGGCGCCGATCCTGGCCACGTTGAACAACGACGTGCAACTGCGCGGGCGCTTTCATATCGGCCTGGTGGTCACGTTGGTGGACGCCAGCCACGCCGCCTTGCAAGAGCGCCTGCACCCGGAATGGCTGGCGCAAGTGGCCGCCGCCGATCGCCTGTTGTTGAGCAAGACCGACCTCATCGAAGACGGCGGCCCACTGCGCGCGCATTTGCAGGCACTGAACGCCGGTACGCCGATCCTCAACACCTGCGACATCGACAGCGGTGAGCAACTGCTGCTCGGCGAAGGCCTGCGCAGTGCCGAACCCGCCGCTGAAGTCCGCCGCTGGAAACTCCATCAAACCACCGCCGCCAACCACGGCGACGCGCAAGTCTGCTGCCTGACCTTCGACCAGCCGCTGGATTGGGTGGGGTTCGGGGTCTGGTTATCGATGCTGTTAAGATGCCACGGCGAACGTATTCTTCGCGTCAAAGGACTGCTCAACGTGAACGCAAGTTTGGCCCCCATCGTCATTCATGGCGTGCAGCATTGCCTGCATGCGCCGGTCCACTTGCCCGCATGGCCGGGCACCGATCGGCAGTCACGCCTGGTGTTTATCCTGCGTGGCCTCGACCCGGCGCTGCTGCGTCGCTCCTTTGAAGTGTTCTCCAGAAGGTTTGCCGCATGATCACGCTTCGCGTCCTCGGCACGTCGGTAACCTTGCTCGAAACCTTGCGTGTGCGCGCTGAACAAGACTTGGGCATTCGCCTGGTGTACCAGGTGCACGATGTGGCGCAGGCCCAGCGCATCGCAGTCATGCAGCCCGACAGCTACGACCTCTACGACCAGTGGTTTCACAACGTCGACTTCGTATGGCCGGCGCGGGCGATCCAGCCGATCGACACCCGGCGTATTGCCCTGTGGCACGAGATCAACGACTTGCCCAAGCGCGGCCGTTTGTCTGCCAACGACCGCCTGGGCAGCGGCAGTGTGCCCAGCGAGCGCTTGTTCGTGCAGCACGACGGCAGCCTCGGCAGCACCGTCACCGAACGCATCAGCATGCTGCCGCTGACCCACAATGCCGACAGTTTTGCCTACCGCCCTGAACGGTTGCCCGAAGGGTTCAACCGCGCCAACGAGAGTTGGGGCTGGCTGCTGGACCCGGCCTGGGGCGCGCGCACCGCGTTGCAAAGTGACGCCGCCATCGGAGCCCTAGACGCCGCGCTGGCGGTGCAGGGCGCGGGGCTCGCGAGCTTCAAGGACATCGGCAACATGAGCATCGAGGAAATCGACGTACTCGCCGATATTTTGGTGCGCAAGCAGAAGGAAGGGCACTTTGCAGCGTTCTGGTCCGATGACGAAGAAGCGGCGCAATTGATGCTCCGCCCGAGCATCGACATCCAGAGTTTGTGGTCTCCGACCCTGATGCGCCTGCATCGGGCCGGGGTCAAATACCGCTTGGCCGTGCCCAGTGAAGGCTATCGCGCCTGGTTCGGCGGGTTGTCGTTGTCGCGTCATGCCAAGGGCCCAGTGCTGGATGCGGCCTATGCCTACCTCAACTGGTGGCTGTCCGGCTGGCCCGGTGCGGTAATGGCGCGCCAGGGTTACTACATCGGCAACCCGGCCCGCAGCCGTGATCACTTGAGCGGCGCCGAATGGGACTACTGGTACGCCGGCCTGCCCGCGCGGGAGGAGCTGCTGGGCAGCGATGGCCTGCCGTTGATCGACGTGGGAGAAGTGCGCGACGGCGGTTCCTATCAGCAGCGCATGGGCCATATCGCGGTGTGGAACTCGGTGATGGACGAGCACAACTACCTGGTGCGGCGTTGGGGTGACTTCATGCGGGCGCGCATCTAGGCCTGATGAGGTGGTCGCCAAATTAATGACACTAAAGTTCCCGTATTTATTGGGTGCACTTCTTCTCTCGCGCAGCTAATCTGGATAATTCGAATGCCCTGACGGAAAGGGCATTTATTTGACGCCAGTTCAGCTATCGCGAGGGACGCGCATGACGCAGGGACGTTTCGGCTGGAGGGAGCAGGCGCTGCCAGAGGGCAACAAAATGAGGTGGCGCCATACGTTTCAAACCCGGATCGCCGGGGTGTTGGCGTTACTGTTGCTGGTGGTGGTAGCGGCAGTGTATTTCGCGGTGAAGACGGCGACCAATCACGCGGTGGAAAACCAGGCCCAGGTACAGCTGGAAACCGGCAGCCAGGTCTTCGAACGCTTGCTCGACCTGCGAGGCCGGCGCCTGCAATACGGCTTGAACTGGCTCACGGCGGACCTGCCCTTTCGCCAGGCCGTAGCCGATGGCGAACCTGCTGCGATTCTCGCCACGCTGCGCCGGCATGGCACCGGCCTTACCTCCAGTGAAGTGTTTGTGCTGGGGCTCGATGGGCAGGTGATGGTCAGCACATTGCAGGCGCTGACGCCCGGGCAGGCTTTTCCCTATAACGATGCGTTGCGCCAGGCCCGGCGCAATGGCCTGCAGATGTTGATCGTGGCCCTGGATGGCCGGCCTTTTTTGCTGGTGCAGCAGGAGGTCGTTGACCCCGCACCGATTGCCCACGTCGTCATGGGGTTTCCCATGGACGAAATCTTTGCCAGCGAATTGCGTTCCATGAGCAACCTGGAAGTGTCGTTCATCAGTACACACAACGGTCAGCCGGGCGAGCTGTTCAGCACTCAGCCGCTGGCGTTTCAAGCATCGATCGTCAGTGACTTGCAGCGCACCTACATCAACCCGGTGGCGCAACTGAACCGGTTTCACGGCCAGCGTTATCTGAGCCAGGTGCTGCCCCTGGGCAACACCGCAGACGGCGGTGAGGTACGGGTGCTGCTGCAAAGCCCGCTGGACCACGCCCTCGAATCCTTCGCGCCGCTGGACCGGCAATTTCTCGCGATAGCCCTGGTGGTGCTGCTGGTGTCGCTGGCGGGTGCGCTGTTTCTGGCGCGGCGGGTTTCGCGCCCACTCAACGCGCTGGTACAGGCGGCGGACCGCATCGGGGCCGGTGACTACCGCACACCGGTGCGGGTGCGCAGCCACGATGAGTTCGGCTTGCTGGCCCAGGCCTTCAACGCCATGCAAAACGGGATCGCCGTGCGCGAACGGCAACTGGCCCACAACGCCCTGCACGACTCGCTCACCGGCCTGCCCAACCGGGCGTTGGCCATGGAGCGCCTGGGCAGCGCTATCAGCGCCGGCCGGCCTGTGGTGTTGGTGTACCTGGGCATTGAAAACTACCGGGTGATCAACGAAGGCTACGGCCCGGAAGGTGTGGAAGAAATGCTCCGCGACGCCAGCCGCTGCCTGCTGTCGAGCCTGTCGGCCAGCGACACGGCCGCACGCATTACCGGCAGCGAATTTTTGCTGTTGCTGGAAAACACCGAGATCGACCGTGTCGTGGCCTTGGCCGACCGCCTGTATGGGCTGTTGACCGAGCCCCAGCGCATTGGCGGCGATGACCTGCGCCATGAAGTGAGCATTGGCATTGCCGCTTACCCTGCCGACGGCCAACTGGTTGAAGAGCTGATCAGCCGCGCCGCGATTGCCCGCCACGATGCGGCGGCGCTGCCGGGTTATTTACAGATCTACCAGCAAGACCGCGACCTCGCCCATCAACGCCAGATCACTCTGATTCGCGACTTGCGCCGTGCGGCGGCCGAGGGCGAGTTGTACCTGTGTTATCAGCCCAAGCTCGACCTGCACCATGGTCATGTGCGCCAGGCCGAAGCGCTGTTGCGTTGGCAGCACCCGAGCCTGGGCCTGGTGTCGCCTGCCGAGTTCATTCCCTTGGCCGAGCGCACCGGTAGCATGGGCAGCCTGACCCAGTGGGTGATCGAGGAGGCTATTCGGCAATTGGCCGAGTGGGAGGTGCGCGGGTTACAGGTGCAACTGTCGGTAAACATCTCGGTGGATGACCTGGCGGATGACAACCTGGCATCGCGGGTCACTGAACTGCTGGCGCGCTACCGCGTATCAGCCCGGCAACTGATTTTCGAAATCACCGAAAGCGCAATCATGCACAACCCGGCCCAGGCACTCAGCGTGCTGGAGCAATTGCGCGGCTGTGGCATCAGCCTGTCGGTGGACGACTTTGGCACAGGCTACTCATCCCTGGCGCAACTGCAACGCCTGCCGGTGCAGGAACTGAAGATCGACCAGTCGTTCGTGCGCAACCTCGACAGCACCTCCGGCGACGGCGTGATCGTGCGCTCGACCATTGAAATGAGCCACAACCTGGGGCTCAGGGTGGTGGCCGAAGGGGTGGAGTTCGAACCGAGCCTCAAGCTGCTCAAGCTCTGGAAATGCGACACGGCCCAGGGTTATCTGATCAGCCGGCCATTAAATGCCGTGGCCTTCGAGAGGTGGATGCGCCGCGAGCACGTACCCGTCTAAAAGGCTTTTTATCGGCTACAGGTTTTTTCCTGTCGGTCGATAACCTCTACAGCTCCTGACCGATTGCATAGGTTTTTGCCGACCAGCGGTCAGGGCTTTCGTAGATTCAATGATGGCAATTAGCCTTATTTACGGCATCATCTGTGCCGTATTGTCTGTTGCCGACTTTCTGTGCCAAGGCAGGCCGCTTTTTATTTTTCCTTTTTTGCGGACCTCGAATGGCCAGGATTTTCCAGCAGTTTTCCCTTGTCGCTTTATTGTTATCGATGCCTGGCTGGGCCTGTGCGGCGACGCTTGAGGTGCAGTTGCAGCAGGCCGATGGCACTCCGGTAAATGACGCGGTAGTGACCCTGCAAGGCCCGGCCAGTGCGCCGGCCGGTGCACTCAAGGCAGACATGGACCAGCGCGGCCAACAGTTCGCGCCCCACGTGCTGGCGGTGCACACCGGCACGCAGATTCGCTTCCCCAACAGCGACAATATTCGCCACCAGGTGTATTCCTTTTCCACCGCCAAGCGCTTCGAGCTGCGCCTTTACGAAGGTACGCCTGCCGATCCGTTGCTGTTCGATAAACCTGGCGTGGTGGTGCTCGGCTGCAACATCCACGACTGGATGCTCGGCTACGTCTACGTCACCCAAGACCCACGCTTTGGCGTCAGCGATGCCCAGGGCCGCCTGCGCCTGGAGCAACTGCCGGCGGGTAATTACCAGGTCACCCTGTGGCATCCGCAGCTCGCCGGTATGCAGCCGCTGGACGGTGGCACCCTGAATATTCCCGCTGGTGGCCTCACCCGGCATTTTCAACTGGCCCTTGAACCGCGCTCCGCCGAGACCCCCACCGCACCGGCGCCGACCGCCTTCGGTGATGCCTTCAGTCGAGCTGCCCGTGAAACTGCGCAGTAGCTTTCAGGCGCGAGTCGCCAGCGTTTTGATCCTGCTGTTGCTGGTGGTGATTGGCGCGGTGTACTTCAGCGTCAAGGCGGCAACCCGCTCGGCGGTACACGGGCAGGCCATGACTCAATTGGAGGTTGGCACGCGGGTGTTTGAGCGGCTGCTGGAAGTGCGTGGGCGACGCCTGGCCGATGGCGTGCAATTGCTCGCCGCAGACTTCGGGTTTCGCGACGCAGTAGCCAGTGGTGATTCGGCGACCATGCGCTCGGTGCTGCTCAACCATGGCAAGCGCATCAATGCCAGTGACATGATTCTGCTGGGCATGGACGGCAAAGTCCTTGCCAGCACCCTGGACGAAGTTGGGGAGGGCACGATTTTTCGTTACGACCAGGCCCTGCGTGACGCCCGGCGCAACCGCCAGGCCATGCTGATGGTGCCGCTGCAAGGCAAGCCGCACCTGCTGGTGGAGGCTTCGGTGCTGGCGCCATTACCGATTGCGCGGGTGGTGATGGGCTTCAGCATGGACAACGCCTTCGCCGATGAATTGCGTTCGTTGAGCAACCTGCAAGTGTCGTTCCTGACCGTGGATCACCAGCAACCCGGCGACTTGGTCAGTACCCAGCCCCCGGTGCTGCGCGACAGTATCGTGGGCCTGATGTTGGGCGATTCAACCCGCCATGGCGTGTCGATGACCGAGCATGTGCAGCACAGCTTTCTCAGCCAGTCGCTGGTGCTTGCCAGTGACCCCGACGGCCAGGTGCTGGCCCTGCTGCAAAGCCCGCTGGACGCGGCAATGCAAGCCTTTGTGCCACTGGATGAGAAGATCCTCGGCATTGCGCTGATCGCGCTGCTGGCCTCGTTGATCGGTGCGTTGTTGCTGGCCCGTGGTGTGTCGCGGCCGGTGAAGGCGTTGGCTGCGGCGGCGGAACGCATTGGCCAGGGCGATTACCACACCCCGGTGGCCCTTGAGCGCAGCGACGAATTGGGCCTGCTGGCGACTGCCGTCAACTCGATGCAAAGCGGGATTGCCGAGCGGGAGCACCAACTGGCCCACAACGCGCTGCATGATCGCCTCACCGGCTTGCCTAATCGCGCACTGGCCATGGAACGACTGGGCAGCGCGATGGCGCTGCATCGGCCAGTGGCCCTGATCTACTTGGGCATCGACAATCTGCGGGCCGCCAGCGAAGCTGTCGGGCCGGAGGCTGTCGACCAATTGTTGCTCGAAGTCAGCCGCAGGCTGCAAGGCGCATTGCGCCCCGGCGATACCCTGGCGCATCTGATTGCCGACGAATTCCTGTTGTTGCTCGAAGGTGCCGGCAGCGATGAAGCGGTGGCGATGGGCGACAAACTTCAACAGTTGCTGTTGCGTGCGCACCGCATCGGCGGCCATCACCTGGCGCTGGATTGCCGCTTGGGCATTGCGGCTTACCCGGCTGATGGCGAAAGCCCGCATACCTTGCTGGAGCGCGCGGCGATTGCGATGAAAGACGCGGCGCAAATGCCCGGTCGCCTGCAGGTCTACGAGCACGGCCGCGACCTGGCGCACCGCCGCCAGATCACCCTGATCCGTGACCTGCGCCACGCGCCCGGCCATGGCCAACTGTTGCTGCATTACCAGCCCAAGCTGGATATCCGCCAAGGCCACGTGCGCCAGGCCGAGGCCCTTCTGCGCTGGCAGCACCCGCAGTTCGGGCTGGTCTCTCCGGCCGAATTTATCCCGCTGGCCGAACGCACCGGCAGTATCCAGTTGCTGACTCAATGGGTGATCGAGGAGGGCATTCGCCAACTGTGCGAATGGAACCGTCGCGGCCTGTACCTGCAGCTGTCCCTGAATATCTCGGCGGATGACTTGCTCGGTGATGAACTGGCCCATCGTGTGTCGGCGTTGTTGCGTCGCTACGGCTTGCCCGCCGAGCAACTGTTGTTCGAAATCACCGAAAGCGCGGTGATGCGCGAACCGGAAAAAGCCCTCAAGGTCTTGCACCTGCTGCGCGACTGCGGCATCAGCCTGTCGGTGGATGACTTCGGCACCGGTTACTCGTCCCTGGCGCACCTCAAGCGCCTGCCGGTGCAAGAGCTGAAGATCGACCAATCCTTTGTGCGCAACCTCGATGAAACCAGCGAAGACGCGGTGATCGTGCGTTCGACCATCGAGATGAGCCACAACCTGGGCCTGAAAGTGGTCGCCGAGGGCGTCGAATACGCCCACAGCCTGCGCCTGCTGGAGCGCTGGCAATGCGACACGGCCCAGGGCTACCTGATCAGCCGGCCCTTGAGTGCCGACGCTTTCGAAGCCTGGGTGGCCTTGCCCCTCAGTGCACAAACTTCCCTGGTTCATTGAGTGTCATGACGTTGCGTTTTTCTTTAGTGATCGGTTGCCTGGCCGGTCTTACGTTGCAAACAGCCCTGGCCGACAACGGCCGCTTGATCGCCACCGGCGGCGCCAGCAGCCTGGAAGGTGCGGCCGGTGGTGGCATCACACCGTGGGCGGTACTGGCCGGTTACGGCGAGCGGCACGAATGGGGCGCCACGGCGTTCGCCACCACGGTCAACCTGCCGGACTACCGGTTGGATGTCGCCGGGCTGGCGGTGGCGTATGACAACCGTGTGGAGCTGTCCTTTGCCCGTCAGCGCTTCGACCTCGGCTCGTTGGTGCATAAGCTCAATTTGCCCGAGGACAACCTAGGCCAGGATGTGCTTGGGGTGAAAGTGCGGCTGTTCGGGGATGTGATCTATGACCAACTGCCCCAGGTGTCCGTTGGGCTTGAGTACAAGCACCAGAACAACTTCGAGATCCCGAGCCTGGTGGGCGCCAAGCGCGATAGTGATGTCGAAGGCTACCTGGCGGCCAGTCGCCTGTTGATGGGCGCAGCATTTGGCTACAACCTGCTGGTCAACGGCAGCTTGCGCTACAGCCGGGCCAACGAGACCGGGTTGCTCGGGTTTGGCGGCGACCGCCGTGACAGCCGCAGCCTGTTGAAGGAAGGTTCGGTGGCGGTACTGTTCAACCCGCGCTGGGCGTTGGGGGTGGAATACCGACAGAAGCCGGACAACCTGTCGTTTGCCGGTGAAAGCGATTGGGCCGACGTGTTTGTCGGTTACTTCCCCAACAAGCATGTGTCGTTTGTATTGGCTTATGCGCGCCTTGGGGAAATCGCCACGCTGGCCAACCAGAACGGCACCTATCTGTCTGTGCAGGGGAGTTTCTGATGCGCGTCTTGCCCTGGATGCTCGCACTGATGATGGTGGGTTGCGCACAGCAACCGCCCAAGGATGACAGCCTCTACCGCGACCTCGGTGCCACGCCGGGAATCACCCGGATCGTGGAAGGCATGTTGCTTAACATTGCCCGGGACGAGCGGATAGTTGAGCGTTTTCGGCGCATCGATATTCAGCGCCTGCGCAACAAGTTGATCGAGCAGTTCTGCGCTGAAGCGGGCGGGCCTTGTACCTATACCGGCGACACCATGGCCGAGAGCCACAAGGGCCAGAACGTCAGCCGCAGTGACTTCAATGCGCTGGTGGAAGACCTGATCAAGGCGATGGATGCGCAGGGCATTGCAGTGCCGGCGCAGAACCGCCTGATCGCCCGGCTGGCGCCGATGCGTGGTGAGGTCATTGAAAAATAAAAAACCTCGAAAAATAAAAAAGGCGGCTACCCAAAGGTAGCCGCCTTTTTCTTGCCGCCGGTGTTGCTTAATCCGGCAGTTTGAACGCCATCACATAGTCACCCTGCTTGGTGCCCAGGGAACCATGACCGCCGGCCATGACCAGCACGTACTGCTTGCCGTCCTTGCCGGTGTAGGTCATCGGGGTGGTTTGCGCGCCTGCAGGCAGGCGGCCTTCCCACAACTGCTTGCCGTTTTTCACGTCATAGGCGCGCAGGTACTGGTCCAGCGTACCGCTGAGGAAGGACACGCCACCGGCGGTGGTGAACGTGCCGCCCAGGCTTGGCACGCCCATGGTCAGTGGGATCGGAACCGGCGAGCTGTCACGCACGGTGCCGTTCTTGTGCATCCAGATGGTCTGGTGGTTGGTCAGGTCGACCGCAGCCACATAACCCCACGCCGGCGCCTGGCACGGCAGGCCCAGTGGCGACAGCATGGCTTCGAGGATCACACCGTACGGCGCGCCTTTGTTTGGCTGTACGCCTTCGGTTTCGCTGACCCTTGGGCCTTGCTTGGCGATGTCGGCGGCCGGGATCAGTTTCGATTTGAACGCCATGTAGCTTGGGTTCACGAAAGCAATCTGGCGAACCGGGTCGACCGAAATGCCGCCCCAGTCGAACACGCCGAAGTTACCCGGGTAAACGATCGAGCCCTGCAGCGATGGCGGGGTGAACGGACCGTCGTAGCGCATGGATTTGAAATCAATCCGGCACAGCATCTGGTCGAACGGCGTCACGCCCCACATGTCACGCTCCTTGAGGGGCGGTGGCATGAAGTTCAGGTCCGATTTCGGTTGGGTCGGTGCGGTGTGGTCGCCGGCCACTGCGCCTTGCGGTACAGGGATTTCGTTGATCGGCACCACTGGCTGGCCGTTGGTACGGTCCAGCGTGTAGATGCTGCCTTGCTTGGTCGATGCCATTACCGCTTGCTTGACGCCGTCAGCGGTCTTGATGTCGATCAGCGAAGGCTGGCCGCCCACGTCCATGTCCCAGAGGTCATGGTGAGTGAACTGGAAGGTCCACTTCACGTGGCCGCTGTCGATGTCCAGGGCAGTCAGGCCGGCGCTGTACTTCTCGGAGTCCGGGGTACGGTCGCCGCCGTACTGGTCGGGCATCTGGTTACCCATCGGCAGGTAGAGCATGCCGAGTTTTTCGTCGACGCTGAACATGGACCACATGTTCGGCGAGTTACGGGTGTAGGTCTTGCCCTCGGCCAACGGGGTGGTGTCGTCCGGGTTGCCGCTGTCCCAGTTCCACACCAGCTTGCCGGTGTGCACGTCGAACGCGCGGATCACGCCGCTCGGCTCGTCGGTGGAGACGTTGTCGGTCACGTGACCGCCGATCACTACCAGGTTCTTGGTAACGGCCGGTGGCGAGGTGGAGTAGTAACCGCCCGGGGCGAAGGTGCCGATATTGGCACGCAGGTCGATCTGGCCTTTGTCACCGAAGTCTTCGCACATCTTGCCGGTGTCGGCGTTCAGGGCGATCAGACGGGTGTCGGCGGTAGGGACGAAGATGCGTTTCGGGCAGGCATTCGGCGCGGCGGCCGGGCTGGCGCTGCCGGTTGGGCTCTGCTCGGAGGCATACACGGCGTCATCGTGATACGACACGCCACGGCAGGTCATGTGCGCCCAACCCTTGAAGTTGGCAGCGCCTTCGCTGCTGATCTTCGGGTCGAAACGCCAGATTTCCTTGCCGGTGTCCGGGTCCAGGGCAATCACCTGGCTGTGCGGAGTGCACACGTAGAGCATGCCGTTGACTTTCAGCGGGGTGTTTTCCGCGGTGGTTTCACCGGGATCGCCTGGGCCAGGGATGTCGCCGGTGCGATACGTCCAGGCCGGCACCAGCTTGTGGGCGTTTTCCGGGGTGATCTGCGCCAGCGGCGAGTAGCGATCACCGAAGGCCGAACGGCCATAGGAGTTCCAGTCACCATCGGCCTGGGCCGGCGCGGCGCTGGCCATGCCTGGTACCGCGTCGCGGTCCAGTTGGCCTTTCTTGACCAGGGCACCCGGGTCGGTGAATTGGCTGGCCAAGGCAGCGGCGCCAGCCAGTACTACGGCGACGCTCAGGGCGCCAGTGCCCAGTGGCGAGGCCTGGCCACGCAGCAACGGACGGCGGAACCACGGGAGCAACATGACGATGCCGAGGGCGAACAGCAGGGCCAGGCGCGGCACCAATTGCCACCAGTCCAGGCCGACTTCCCACAGCGCCCAGACGGTGCTGGCAAACAGCACCAGCGCGTACAAGCCCAGCGCCGCGCGGCGTGTCGCCAGCAGCAACAGGCCTGTGACGGTGATGCCGAGACCGGCCAGCAGGTAATACAGCGACCCGCCGAGCATGCTCAACTTGATCCCCCCGGCCAACAAGGCCAGGCCCATTATCAGCAGCAAGATCCCCAGTAGCCTGGGCAGCAGGCGACTTGGACTTGAAGCACCATCAGTGCTCATAGTGTGGTTCTCCGTTACGTTTTGAATTGGTTGCGCACAGTTCACTGTAGATGACGTTCCGGCGCAGGCATGGTTCAGGGAAAATTAGGTTTATTCAGAAATCAGAAGGAACTTTGCAGCTTGATTCCGCCAATCAGCGCGTCATCCACCTGGGCCACGGCCCCGGGATGGCGGATGTATTGCAGGTTCGGACGCACCGTCAGCCAGTTCGTGACGTGAATGCCGTAATAGAGTTCGGCGCTGTATTCGGTGTGCTGAATCGGCAGGTAGGCCGGGTCATCGAAATCGAAGACGGCGCGGGCCTGGTTGCTTGCCTCGGCGTTTTTGCGGTAGGCCGGGTTGACGTGCACCCGGGCCACGGCAAAGCCGATATCGTCCTTGGCGCGGGCGTCGAACGGGCCTTTGTAGACCACGCCGGCCTGCACGTAGTTATCCACAGCGTTGGTTTTCTTGTCGTGCATCGTGCCGTTGGCGAACACGCTCAAACCGCGCGAATGGTCGCTGGCCAGGCTGGTGACTTGTTGCTGCACACCCAGCCACACCCCGTGTTTGCTGGAGGCGCTGCGGTAGGCTTCGCCGCTGAGGGCCGCCGGCTGGTCGTTGCGGTCTTTATAGACATCGCGGGCCGTAGCGCTGCTGTAGTAGTAACCGGCGCGGTATTCACCGGGCAGGCCGTTCAGCGTGGGCGTCCACACCAGCTCAACCGGGAGCAGGGCGCCTTGGGTGCCGCTGCCGCTGAGCTTGAAGCCATTGCCGCGGTCCAGGTTGGACGGGTTCTGTTCATAGGCGCCGATTTGGGCGTACAACTCGGGCGTCAGGTGATATTTGACCCGCAACGCCCACTGGCTCACCGGCCAGTTGTACCAGATGCTGCCGACCCAATTGCCGACCTGAGAGCCGCAGAAGGCCAGGTTCTGGAAGTCGCAAGGGAAGCTGTTGAAGTCTTCGCCTTCGCCGAAGCGCCCGGCCTTGATGTCGAGCTTCTGGTCGAAGAATTTTTGCTGGTACCACATCTGCGTCAGGCGCCAGGTCTGGCCACGGCCCCACACTTCCTGGGACGAGGTAAACCCGCCCACACGCGGGTCGTTGACCCGGTCATTGGTGATGTTATTGCCGCTGCGCTCGGTCACCGTCAACTGGAACTCGGCGTCGTGCCAGCCGAGAATCTTCTGCAGGTCCAGGTGGGTGCCCAGGCCGAATTGATCGCTGTAGCGCGCCGTGCGGTCGTGGTCTGAACCGCCGTGCAGGTTGCTGCCCATCTCGCCGGTGTAGTCAAATTTGAAGTCGTAGCCTTGTTGAGACAGCGCTGTCCGAGCGCCGCCGAAATCACCCAGCATCCATGGGGATTCAGCGTCAAAGGCAGGTGCGGCCTGGGCACAGTTGATCAGGCCGAACGGTAACAGCGCAGCGCACAGGCGCAGGTTTGGGAAAGCAGGCATAGGCAAAATGGGGTCTTAATATTTTATGGTTTTGAAACGCAAACAGCGGCCTGGCGCGTTCGCACAAAGGCAGTGAACACGGGCGGTCGATGTTTTGATGGAAGGGTGAAACGTTTCAGTTTGTTGCTGACAAGGATAAAGCCCCGGCGCGGGGAGAGAAAGGGCTAAACGGAAGATGGATTCTTTCGGATTTGGTAATAGTGGGCTGGATCGTCGGATTTGGTAGCAAACTGTTCGTTGGTTTGTGTTTGAGGGCGTGGTTATCTGCGTCACCAAAACGGATGGGGGGTCGACATGGAAGGCGACGACAACGTGGGTGAGGCAAAGGCCGTAACAGCCGGGGAACTAGTCATTATTCTTGGTCAGTATCACAGTGCAATTGCGAGGCTCGGCTCCGGCATCATTTGCTTGTCCGGCGCGCTCAAACATAGTGAAGACGTGGATGTAAAACAGGCGGCAGATGAAGCATGGGTGAAGCTGAATGAGTTTATCGACTGCATGGAAGGTGTAGCTGATGGACTGAATGCTTTGACCCAAAAGAAGGAGGCCTGAAATGGCGAATGACCTCAAGGATAATGTGAGCTATCTTCGCCAGGAGTACCGTCAAGGTTCGTCATCAGGCTACGACCGCAAAGGCGGCGCAGGCGGTGGCGGCAACGGAGGAGAAAACGATTTGGAAAAGCGTATTTCACAAGTTGAGGCGAGATTGGAGCGCGTCGAGACGAAGCTGGATGGCATGCAAGAGCACATGGCCACCAAGTCCGATCTGATGCAGACCAAAATCGACCTGCTCGAAGCAACCTCTAGGTTGGATCTCTCAATCGCCAATTTCAGAACGGATATGCAATCGTTGGAAACCCGACTGCTGAAATGGTTTGTCGGAACAGCTGGCGCCTTGTCTGCCATCGCATTTGGCGTCGCCCGACTCGTTCACTGAGTCTTTCCGTTCGAAGCCCGGCTCCCCGCCGGGCTTTTTGGTTTTTAAGCCAGCTTCGCCAAACACTCCTCAAGAATGTCCAACCCTTCCTCCAGCACCGCCGCCTCAATCGTCAACGGCGCCAGCAGGCGGATGATGTGGCGCGATTTGCCGCTGGGCATCAGCAACAAACCAGCCTCGCGGGCCAGTGCCAGCAGTTGGGTCAGTTGTTGTGGCGCCGGGCTGCCGTCTGCGTTGGCGAGTTCGATGCCGCGCATGGCGCCCACGCCGGTCAAGCGGCCGAGGTATGGGCAGAGCTTTTTCGAACGCCATGATTCGTAGCGGCTGACGATCGATTCTTCCTGCTGCGCGCCCCAACCTTGCAGGTGCTCGTCAGTCATTTCATCCAGGGTGGCCAAGGCCGCCGCGCAGGCAATCGGGTTACCGGAGTAGGTGCCGCCGAGGCCGCCTTTGGGCAGGTTGTCGAGCAATGTCTTGCGACCCACCACCGCACCCAATGGCACACCGCCGGCGATGCTTTTGCCCAGCAGGATCAGGTCCGGCTCAATCCCCAGCCGCGAGAAGGCAAAACGCTGGCCGGTACGGCCGAAGCCGGACTGGATTTCATCGGCAATCAGCAGGATTTTTTTCTCGTCGCAGAAGCGGCGCAGCGCCTGGGCGAATTCCACGTCCAGGGCCAGGAAGCCGCCTTCGCCCTGCACCGGTTCAATGATGAAGCAAGCCACGTCGTCAACGTCGATTTCCACACTGAACAGGCGGTCCATCGCCTTCAGCGCTTCGCTGCAGGTCACGCCGTTGTCGCGGCTGGGGAAGGGCAGGTGGAACACCGGCCCCGGCAACACGCCGATTTTTTGCTTGTACGGCGCGACCTTGCCATTGAGATTCAGGGTGGCCAGCGTACGCCCGTGAAATGCACCGTCAAAGGCGATCACAGCTGTGCGGCCAGTGGCGCCGCGCACGATTTTCAAGGCGTTTTCCGCAGCTTCCGCGCCACTGTTGGTGAGCATGCCGCTGACCGGGTAGTCCACCGGGATGAACGCGGTAAGACGGCCCATCAATTCGATGTAGGGCGCGTGAGGTGCGGCGTTGAAAGCGTAGTGAGTGAGTTTGGTCGCCTGCTCGCGAATTGCCTCGACCACACGCGGATGGCAATGGCCCAGATTGAGCACGCCGATGCCGCCCACAAAGTCGATGTAGCGCTTGCCCGTGGTGTCCCAGACTTCGGCGTTCTTGCCGTGGCTGAGGCTGATGGGGTGGACAACGGAAATCGACTGGCTGATGGTTTCGCGGCTCATGGATCCGGGACTCAAGAATAGGATGCGTCCTTTTATCTAAGCCGTGAGCCGCCCTGCGCCGCAAACGAAATAAAGTCGCCGGGTCATTATTAAAAGTCGCGATGTGCTGTGGTGTACTCCACCATCCAGCTCAAAAATGCCTTCACTTTCGGGATCTCCCCGGCATGTTCGGCATGCGCGATAAAATGCGCGCCGGCGCTGGGCATCGTGTAATCCCAAGGGATCATCAGGCTGCCGCTCGCCAATTCCTCGGCCACCAGGTACTGCGGCACCAACGCCACGCCATACCCCGATTGCGCTGCGCGAATGCACATGTAGAACGTGTCGAAGCGCGGCCCGTGGTAGCTGTTTTGCGAATGCAGGCCCTGTTCCAGAAACCACGCGTGCCAGGCTTCAGGGCGCGAGGTGCATTGCAGCAACGTGTGGCGGGACGAGGCGTCGCTGCCGGCGGCGACAAAGCCGGGGGCGCACACCGGCACCACGGCTTCGCGAAACAGCTCGATGCAGGTCGCCCCCGGCCACGATCCCTGGCCGAAGAAAAACGCAATGTCCGCCTTGGCCTGCAACACGTCGAACGGCTCCAGTTCGTTACGTACGTCCAGATGGACAGTGGGGTGCAGCGCGGCAAAATCCTTGAGTTTGGGCACCAGCCAGCGGTCACCGAAGGTCGGCTGGGTGGCGATGCGCAGCACTTCGGTTTCGCCGCCGTAGGTCAGGATGTAGCGGCTGGAAATATCCACCTGGTTGAGGATTTTGCGCACCTCTGCAAGGTACAAA
Source organism: Pseudomonas sp. Bout1 (assembly GCF_034314165.1). Classification (GTDB taxonomy): domain Bacteria; phylum Pseudomonadota; class Gammaproteobacteria; order Pseudomonadales; family Pseudomonadaceae; genus Aquipseudomonas. Next base: position 1,145,376 of record NZ_JAVIWK010000001.1, read on the forward strand.
GCGCCCGCCGGCGACAGGTACAAACGCTGGCGCACCCGCTGGAACAACGGGTGGCAGAGCATTTCTTCCAACTGCGCCACCTGCTTGCTCACCGCACTTTGGGTCAGGTGCAGCTCTTCGGCCGCGCGGGTAAAACTCAGGTGGCGGGCGGCGGCTTCGAAGCATTGCAGGGCAGTCATCGAAGGGGTCAAGCGTTTCGATATCATGAGGAGTTCATTCCAAATCGGAAGGAGCCTTTGCCTAAACGTCGTTTGTGGCCAAGGAGTAAAGCCGTCGATACTGACCGGCAACACTATAAACCGGCGCGGGTTTGCGGCGCCGAATAATAAAGACCGACAGGGAGCGCCTTGCATGAAACACATGAAGTCCACGTTGGCGGCATTCACCGCCGCAGCACTATTCGGGCTGGCCGCAAGCGCACACGCGGGGGCGACCCTGGATGCGATCCAGAAGAAGGGTTTTATCCAGTGTGGCGTCAGTGATGGGTTGCCGGGCTTTGGCGTGCCGGACGCCAACGGCAAGATGACCGGTATCGATGTGGACGTGTGCCACGCCGTTGCGGCGGCACTGTTCGGTGATGCGTCAAAAGTGAAGTTCAGCCAGTTGACCGCCAAGGAGCGTTTCACAGCGCTGCAGTCCGGCGAGATCGACCTGATTTCCCGCAATACCACCTGGACCAGTTCCCGTGACGCCGGCATGGGCATGGTGTTCACCGGCGTGACCTATTACGACGGCATCGGGTTCCTGGTGAACACCAAACTTGGGGTCAAGAGCGCCAAGGACCTGAACGGCGCGACCATCTGCATCCAGGCCGGCACTACCACCGAGCTGAATGTTTCTGACTACTTCCGCTCCAACGGCATGAAGTACACACCGATCACCTTCGACACCGCCGACGAAAGCGCCAAGGGCCTGGAAGCCGGCCGCTGCGACGTGCTGACCACCGACCAGTCGGGCTTGTACGCCCAGCGAATCAAGATGGCTCATCCGGACGAATTCGTGGTGTTGTCGGAGGTTATTTCCAAGGAACCGCTGGGGCCACTGGTGCGCAAGGGGGATGACGAGTGGTTCAGCATCGTCAAGTGGACCCTGTTCGCCATGCTCAACGCCGAGGAGATGGGCATCACCTCCGAGAACGTCGAAGAGCAGGCCAGGTCCACCAAAAACCCGGATGTCGCCCGTCTGCTGGGCGCAGACGGTGACTACGGCAAGGACCTGAAACTGCGCAAGGACTGGGTAGTGCAGATCGTCAAGCAAGTGGGTAACTACAGCGAAGTGTTCGAGCGCAACATCGGCCAGGGCAGTGTGCTGAAGATCAAGCGCGGCCTCAACGCCCTGTGGAGCAACGGCGGCATCCAGTACGCGCCGCCGGTTCGCTGAAGGCTTTACTCAGACACGGTGTCCTTGCCCGCCGCCTTGGAGCGATACAACGCCTGATCTGCCCTGGCCATCAGGCAGGCGGGGGACTCTTCGTTGCGTCGCTCCACCACGCCCAGGCTCAACGTCACCTTGAATTGGCCCACGGCGGGCAAGTCCTTGAGTGCAGTGCGCATCCCCTCGGCCAGTTGCCGCGCGGTTTCCAGCGTGCTGTTTGGCGCGATCACCATGAACTCATCGCCGCCCCAACGCGCCAGCAAGTCGCCAGGGCGCCTGCAGGCTTCCAGGCATTCCACCACGCGCATCAGGGTTTCATCGCCGACGGCGTGGCCGTGCTGGTCGTTGATAGGCTTGAAGTCATCAATGTCCATGGCAATCAGTGACAGCGGCGAGCGAAAGCGTTGGGCGCGATCGCACTCCTCCAGCAGCACGCGCTCCAGGCGGTAACGATTGGCGACGCGGGTCAAGGCATCGCGTTCGGCCAGGGAGCGATTCTCGTCCAGTTGCAACTGCAGTTGTTGATTAACCCGCGAAAGCTCGCGGGTGCGCTCGGCCACCAGGGCTTCAAGGGATTGGTTGCGTCGTTCCAATTGTTCGAGAGAGTGCTTGCGCGCCTGGATGCTGCGGTGGACACCGACCATGCGGCCGATCGAACCGTCCTGGTTACGTGCGATCACGTAGCCGCGGTCTTCGATCCACAGGTAGGAGCCGTCTTTTTTGAGGCAGCGGTATTCGGCTTGATAGTGCGTGGTACGGCGGTTGATGTAGTCGTCGAACAACACCATCACCTGCGGGTAGTCCTCGGGATGAATCACGTTTTCCCAAGTGAATACGCTATTTTCCAGCGAGTGACGGGCGTAACCGAGCATTTCGTACCAGCCGGGGTTGCGGTAGACGAAGCCGGTGTTGGCGTTCCAGTCCCAGATCCCGTCGCTGACCAACTCCATGATGGCGTGCAGCACGTCGGCGTTAAGCTCGGAAAAGTCGTTGGTCGACGATTCGCTGCCGGATGTATCGTCCATTGCGCGCTCCCTGCGTGGACTGGCTCCGATGGCCAGTCTAAGTTGACGCCGATACTCCGTGGCTGGCGGTACTGTACAACGGCGCTTCGGCGCTTAGAAAGGGGGGCTTTGGTCTAGTTGGGGCATGGCTAAAGGCTACTATTTGTTGTGGCATCGCTTGTTTCGTTCTGCGGTCTGGTCAGCCTTCAAATCATTGCCGGCGTTGCGTTCGGATTCGGCACAAGTCGCACCTCAACCCGTTGTCCCAACGCCCGTGCGGCGCTTGCCAGGGTGGCGAGTGTCATGCCTGCATCGTTCTGATCCAGCGCTCTGTCCACTGCGGTGCGACTGGTGTGCATGCGCTCGGCCAGTGCTTTTTTGCTGATGCGCTGGGCTTTCATTGCCTCAGCCAGTTGCCAGGCGATCACACGCTTCAATGCTGCGGCTGAAACCTCTTCAATGAGCCCCTGTTCGTTAAGGAATTCATCAAAGTCGGAACCAATATGCTTTTTCAAAGCGTCGCACGTTGCGCTGTAAACAATGGAGACTGGAATATTGCGAAAAATGGCAAGAGAAACTGCGTGTTCAGCAGCTTCCGGGAATCACATCGGAAGGTTGTCTGGCGTGGGTAGGAAAACTCACTCCGGCGCCACCATCTTCGTGCGCGGTGCCCCATTGGCATTGTGCTGATAAATCGCCTCTGGCTGCCCTTGCCGGTTAAAAAACACCTGTCCAATCCCGGCGCTATTCCACAGGCGCTCACCCGCCTCGGCGTGTTCCGGAATATGCGGCACAACCTGCATGGGCCGGCGCCGGGTTAGCCAGTTCAGCGGTGAGTGCGGTGAGTAGAGCCAGCGATTGAGGCGGTCGAACCATTCCAGCAGGCGTGGGGGGAATTCGTTCTTGATGCCGCTGCTGGTGATCTGCCAGATCTTCGGCCCGGCGTTGCGATGGCGGATCAGCACTTCGTAGACGAACGAGTAATGCACGTCCCCCGACAGGATCACGTAGTTGCCCGGGGTGCGTGAGTGGCGAAAGATATTGAGGATCACCTGCGCCGCGCCGCGATGGGCCATCCAGTTTTCGGCGTCTACCAGCAGCGGATAGCCGCACCAGCTGAAGGCCTTTTGCACCGTCTCGATCAGCTTGACGCCAAAGATAGGCGCAGGTGAAACGATGATCGCCGAGGGGTGATCCAGCAGTTCCTGTTGCAGTTCACTCAAGGCTTCCCAGTCCAGCAGGCCGGAGGGTTGCTTGAGGTTGAACTCGCTGCGCCAGCGCCGGGTGCGAGTGTCGATAACCACCAGCGCGGGCGTTGTGGGCAGTACGTAGTGCCATTGCTGGAACTTCAGCAGTGCCTCCACCAGCTCATCCAAAGCGCCAGTATCCAGATAGTTGTCATGGGTTTGTGTAGCCAACGCCAGGGTTTTGCCCAGCAGCGTGTCAAACGCATCCGGATTATTGCCCCAACCCTGGCAGAGCATGTAAGCCAGCAGTGCGTTGCCGATGATGCGCTTGGAAAATGGATGGCCGTAGGCGGTTTCTTCCCATTGGGCGCTAAGGTTCCAGTCGTCGGTGATGTCGTGGTCATCGAAAATCATCAGGCAGGAGAGGTGGGCGAATACCCTGGCCACGCCGTCCAGGCCTGCACGAAACTTGTCGATCTGCACCTGCTCATGGGCGTAACGCACCTGTTCTTCGGCGCGCAACCTTGGCGCTCGCGGGTTAACCAGGCCCCACGGCACGGGCGACCAGGCGAGCAGGTACATTGCTATGACTTCGGCGAAGGTCACCAAGTGGTTGTCGGCGCTGCTGCTGGTGAAAATCGGTTTTTTCACACCGCCAAAGAAACGCTCGCGCAGGGTCTCGTTACTCTCCAGGGCGGGCAACAGGTCGGCGCGATGGTAGTAGCTGGCGGCGTGCTCGTAGAGCGCTGCGCTGTTGTCGACGACGGCGCCGTCGAGGTGCTCGTCGAACAGGCCAAGGCGGGCAACCAGCGCATGAATGGCCCGCAGCATCGGCCCCGCGACATCGTCGGCGTAGACCTGGTCGCCACTCATCATCAACAACGCCGGGCGCTCTTCGACAGTGGTCGAGTCGGCCAGCAGCCGGTCGACACACAGCAAACCTTCGTCTGCGCTGTGGTGAGGTTTGCGGCACGAGCCGTGCACCAGTTGGTGGATGCGGCTGTGCAGGACGAAGTTCGGGCTTTGTTCGCCTGGGTAGAGCAGGTGCGGTGCCCACTCGGCGATGCCGGCATTCTCTACGAGCAAGTCGTAGCCGATGCTCACGTCATGGGGCAGGGCGTCGGCCAGCGGTACGTCGATCAGGTGGATAAACGCCTGGCGTCCGACGGGCACCACTTGGCAGCGGCTGGCGTCCAGCTCGATATCGAGCGTTTCGCCTTCGGCAATTTGCAGCCTCAGGGTCAACGCCAGGGCGCGACTTCCTACCAGCCACATCACCAGGCGCCGGGGTTCCAGGCGCCGCAGCAATGGGCCGGCGAGTACAGCGGGAAGTGAGTCGGGGTGAGGCATCAAGGCAACGGCTCTGGGCAAGGTTGGGCCGAAAAGGTAGCGCATTCAATGTCAGTGTTTTGTTAAGGCGCGATAGCCGGGAAAGCGGCAAGTTACGCGGCCCTCGCGAGCCCGAGCTATAAACCTTTCATCTCAAATCATGACCGGGTGGCAGAGGGCTCGCCTTCAGCAATCATCCAGCGCAGTACATCCCCCAGCGCCACACTGTGCTGGCGCTCGACCCAACGCACACCCTGCGGGCTGTACTGTTCGACATACCGGCTGAGCACCAGGCGGCCTTGTTCGGATGACACACTCAGGCGGGTTTCCCGGCAGAGCAGGGCGTTGGCCCCGCGTTTGCGAACCCGATGTTGCAGTACCAGTGAGCTGGAGTCAGAAATCATCGCCGGCTCCTTTTGCGCAACTATCGGCCTGGGGCGACGTCGCTCCCTGCTTGCCCTCCAGCACAAAGGCCGCGCGGTGTTCGGCCACCACGTTACGCAGCGCACTGTAGTAGTCCGGCAACTTTTGCAGGCTGTCAGTCAGCGGCAGCAATGACGCTCGCGTATCGACCGTACCGCCCACCAGGCTGAGGGTGCCCAGGGTTTGCACAGTATCGCTGTCGCCCAGCGGCGCCACCAGGAAGTTCAAGACTTTGCCCGCCGCGTCGCGACTGTTGCCGGTGCCCAGCAAGGGCAGTTCGACGATCGGCCCGTTGCCAATCCCCCACACGCCAAAGGTCTGGCCGAAGTCGGCGGTGTGACGAGGGATGCCCAGCGGGTCCGAGACATCGATCAGCCCGACGATCCCTACGGTGGTGTTCACCGCAAAACGTCCCAGTGTGTTGATCGAGCGCTGTGGGTTGCCCTGCAACAGGTCGTTGATAAACACCTTGGGCTCGCTGAAGTTACTGGCGAAGTTATGCACACCCTGCTGGAAAAAGTCCGGCAGGTATCGGTAGCCACGGGCTACAGGTGCAAGGGCGTAGTCGTCCACCGCACGATTGAAGGCGAAGACGCCCCGGTTGACTGGCTCGGCGGGGTCATACACCGGATAGGAAACCTGTGCGCAGCGTGTGGTACTGGCCACGTTGGCAGGGCTCGCGCAGCCTGTCAGGTAAGACACTGTCAGCAATAACAACACCTGGCGAGCCAGGTGCTGGGGGTACGTCAGCGGGCGCATGGGTTCAGTCTCCGGGAAAAGGAGGCCGATGCTCGCAGGCGTGGCTTGCACAAAGATTTCTGCTTTATTGCACGATTGAAATATATGACGGGCCGCGTCGAATGGTTTTAGATGGCGCATCGACAAGACCAAGTGATGCCCGCCGGTGAGCCATCTTTTAATCGTGGACGACGACCTTGAGGTCCTCGCCCTGCTGAAGAAATTTTTCCTGCAACACGGCTACACGGTCGAGACCGCCGCCAATGGGGCCGACCTGTGGGTGGCCATGGAGCGTGCGCCTGCCGACCTGATCATCCTCGACCTGATGTTGCCGGGAGACAACGGCCTGTTGCTGTGCCAGCGCCTGCGCCAGCAATACGCGACGCCGGTGATCATGCTGACCGCCATGGGAGAACTCAGTGACCGCGTGGTGGGGCTGGAAATGGGCGCTGATGACTACCTGAGCAAACCCTTCGATGCCCGTGAGCTGCTCGCCCGGGTGCGCGCCGTACTGCGTCGCGCCGGAGAAAGTCGGCTCGCCCCGGGTGACACTTCGCGGCCGCTGATTCGCTTCGCCGGCTGGCAACTGGACCTGACGCGCCGGGAGTTGCGTTCGCCAGACCAGGTGATGATCCCGCTGTCGTCCGGCGAGTTCGACCTGCTGCTGGTATTTGTCGAGCACCCTCAGCGCGTGCTGACCCGCGAGCAATTGCTGAACCTGGCGCGTGGCCATAGCCATGACGCGTTCGACCGCAGTATCGACGTGCAGGTCAGCCGCCTGCGACGCAAGCTGGAGTTCGATACCAAGCGCCCGGCGATGATTCGCACGGTGCGCAACGGCGGTTACCAGTTCACCGTCGCGGTGAGCCGCTCATGAGCCGCTTCAAACCCCGGGACACCGTAGCCCGCTGGATCGCCCTGACCATCCTGGTGGCGATGCTTACCGCGCTGGCCTTCAACGCGCTGTTCTCGCAACTGGCGGGCGTTTGGGCCCGGCCGCCGCTGGGTGAAACCGGGCTGCTGGAAAAGGTCGCGGTGATCGTACGGATGATTGAGGCGGCAGAGCCGGCCCAGCGTGTACCACTGACGCAGGCGGTGGGCGATGACAGTTTCAGTGTGAGTTGGTCGGCCACCCGCGCAGGCATTGATGTACCGGTCTTGGCCGACCCGGGTTTTCATTCCGACCAAGTGTTCAGGCAATTGCTCAAGGGGCCTGAACGGCATATGGAAGCCTATGAACCGTCCGACTGGGCAGGCCCCGGCGGGCATTATGCGCTGGTGGTGCAACTGGTAGATCAGTCCTGGCTGATGTTCAGCGCGCCGTCGCGCAGTTGGGGCCTGGCGGAAGGCCCGCGAGGCCTGGTGGTGTTGGTCATGGTGCTGATTTCCACCGCGCTGGTCACGCTGGTCGCCACTCGGCGCCTGGCCCGGCCGTTGCAGCATTTCGCCCAGGGCGTGCGGCGTTTTGGCGCTGACTTTCGTGCGCCGCCCATCGAGCCGCTCGGGCCCCATGAAATCCGCCAGGCGATTCTAGCGTTCAACGGCATGCAGGCGCAGTTGCAACACTTCATCCAGGACCGCACCCAGATGCTTGCGGCGATTTCCCATGACCTGCGTGCGCCACTGACCCGCCTGCGCCTGCGGGGCGAATTTATCGAGGATGCCGACCAGCAGCATCGCCTGTTCCGGGATGTCGACGAGATGCAGGCGATGATCAACACCGCCCTGGAGTTCTTTCGCGATGATGCGCGCCTGGAACAAGCCACCCAACTGGACTTGGCCGAGCTGCTGCAGACGCTGATCGATGACTACCGCGACCAGGGTACCGACATCACCTTCAACGGCCCGCCACGGCTGGTCTATTTCGGCCGGCCGCTGGGGCTGAAACGGGTGATGACCAACCTGATGGACAATGCGATCCACTATGGGCTGGCGCCAAAGATTCAACTGCAAGCGGGCGCAGGGAGAGTGACGGTACGGGTTTTGGACCGTGGCCCGGGCATCCCGCAGGAGCAGCACGAACAGGTGTTCGTGCCGTTTTTTCGGTTGGAAGGCTCCCGCAATAAAAGTACGGGCGGTGTCGGTTTGGGGCTCTCCACGGCACGAGCGATCGTGCTGGAACACGGTGGGACGCTGACGCTCGAAAATCGCCCGTGCGGCGGGTTGGCCGCCGTGGTGGTGTTACCGGTTTAGCAGGGCATGTACGCTCAGAGCAAGCTGCCGCCCAAGCCGCTTAACGCACCGCCTTGTTTTTTGCCCGACGGCTCTTCCTTGGATGGGGAGGACGGTTGGACGGGCTCGACGGGTTGAACCGGCTGAACCGGCTGAACGGCTTGATAAGGTTGAATCAGGCTTTGGTTATGGAAAACGTTACCAACGATCATGGGTGTACCTCTTGTTAAACGGGAAGGTTGCGTTGCGCATCAGCTCCCTCTGAGTACGTCCTGATCTGTGGCGGTGGCCCGGTACAGCGTTCCGGGTCATCGGGTTTCCATTTGCTTCGCCGTCTCAACCGGTGGCGGTTTCAAGCTGGCTTGGGCACCGTAAACCGAAACTCGCTGCCCCGGCCCAATTCGCTCTGCGCCTCGATCCGCCCGCCATGGGCCTGCACGATGCCTTGGGTGATGTACAGCCCCAGGCCGCTGCCGGTAGGGTTGTTTTCGGCTTGGGTCCAGTAGCGATCAAACACGTGCGGTAATTGTTCAGGTGCAATCCCGTCGCCGGAATCACGCACCGAAAACACGATATCTTCACCGTTGCTCAATGCGCTGATGCCAATATTGCCCTGGCGTGGTGTGAACTTGATGGCGTTGCCGATCAGGTTCGACAGCACCTGGAACAGTCGCTCCGGGTCCGCGTTGATTTGCAGCCCTGGCTCGGCATTGAAAGACAGGTCGATGGCCTTTTCCATCGCGAGCGGCGCCAGCAGTGAATAGGCCTCTTCGAACATCTGGCTTACATCCAGCGCCACCGGCTTGACCGTGTAGCGCCCGGCTTCGATCTTCGAGGTGTCGAGCAAATCTTCCAGCAGTACATTCATGCGCCCGGCGGCTTGTTGCATGGTGTCGATGGCCGAGGAAATCCGTCGCGAGGTGTGTGGGCCCTCGGAGCTGAAAGTCTTTTGCATCATGCCGCAGAGCATCGAGATAACGGTCATCGGGTTGCGCAAGTCGTGGGAAACCACCGCCACCAGTTCATCCCGCGCACGCACGGCCTGTTGCTCGCGCAGCACCTGGCGGGCCAGGTCATTTTCCAGGGCCGAGCGGCGCAGGTCGTTGGCGGCGAAGCGGTCGCCGTGGCTCCACTTGGTGGAGATGCCGGCCATTTCCACCTTCCAGATCTCAAACGAGGTGCGTGGGCGCAGGTGCAGGCCTGCGTCGGTGCTTTCCAGGCCCAGTGGTTTATTCGGGTCGCCGCTCCAATTGATGTTTTCCTTCACTTCAGGGCGAAACCACAGCACGCCATTGTCCACCGGCTTGGGCAAACTCATGGCCAGCACGCCACTGGCGACCTGCTGATAGTCAACCGCCGGCGGATAAATCGAGGCCAGGTTATGGCTGGCAAATACCGGCTGCCCGGTCTCTTGCAGCCATTTGTGCAGGGCGCGAATCTGAGCGGGTTCCGGGCAGTTGCCGTAGCGGTGCAGTTGTTTGTCTTCGATGATCGCCACGCCGCCCGCCAGGGCCAGGTCCATCAGCAGTTCGGGACGCTGCGCCAGGCCATCGAAGACGTTGGCGGGCGACGCCTGCATGGCCTGACTGAGCAAGGCCAGGGCCTCGACCTTTTCTTCGCGCTGGCGGCTCAGGTCCAGGGCTTGCATGGCGCTGATCTGCAACGACAGCACCTGGCCGATGGTCTGGCAGGTGGTGCGCAGGTCATTAGGCACCAGCAACGGCTGGCGGTTGCCGCAGCTGATCAGGCCCCAGAGTTTATCGCCGGCCATCAGCGAGATGCTCATGGACGACAGCACGCCCATATTCTTCATGTACTGGCAGTGAATCGGCGACACGCTGCGCAGGGTGGCGAAGCTCAGGTCCAGGGGCTGGCCGGTGTCTGGGCGCAACCGGGGCACCAGCGGCACCGCCTCATAATCGGCGTTGGGGATGATCCGCAGCCAGTTGGTGCGGTACAGCTCGCGGGCCTGTTCGGGGATGTCGGACGCGGGGAAGAACAGGCCGTTGAACAATTCCATCGACGGTGCAGACGCTTCGGCGATCACCTGGCCGTGGCCTTCCTCTTCGAAGCGATAAATCAAGACGCGGTCGTAGCCGGTCATGGCCTGGATTTCATTCACGCTGATTTCGTACAAGGCCTGCAGGGATTTCGCCGATTGCAGGCGTTGCAGCATCTTGCCCAGGTTGCTGGTTCGACCATTGAGCGCCTGAGGCTGGAAATCCTTGAGCCGAGGTTCGAACTCCAGCACCAGCACGTCCTGATGGCGGTGCAGCAAGCCTTCGAACTCGGCGCCGTTGAGGGTCACATGCAGCGGTGGCGCATCGAAGAAACTGTTCTGCGTGACCATGGCCTGGATGGCTTCGGCCGGTTCAATGCCGATCAAGGTGTGCAGCGGTTGGCCCAGCAGCGATGCTGGAGAGTGGTTGAACAACTCGGCCACGTTGGCACTGACCTGCATGATGTGCAGGTCCGGCTCGGCCAGGGTCAGCAGCGCACCGTGGGGCTGGATGGCCCCCGGAAAGCGGATCGGCTCGTCTGCACAGTTGGCAAGCAGCTCTGCAAAATCTTCGGGGTTCATAGCAATACCTCCTGGCTGTCGAGCCATTGCTCAAAGCAGCTGAATGTCGAGCGGGCCGCGTTCACGGCGCGCAGTTTGGCGTGCGCGTCGAGGGGCACATGGCTCAGGTAATCGAGAAAGTCTTTCCAGCGCCGACCGGTTTCGGCGCCATACACATTGAGAAACGCGCCGCCGTTGTCGGCATCCAGCCCCAGGCGATGGGCCATTTCACGGCGCAGGACCTGGCCGCCCAGGGTGGCGCCTTCCAGCACGTACAGCGCACCCAGACAAGCGGCGGGCGTGTCCAGGGGCGGTAGCGACAGGCAGCGGGGAAGGGCGGCGATGGCTGGGTCATCCAAGCCCAGGGCGTGGAGATCCTTCAGCAAAGTGGGTGTTTTCAGGCGCAGCACCTGATCGAATCCTTCGGGGATCAGGGCGCTTTCGTACAGCGCTGCTTCCAGCGGACTGTAGAACCCAAAATAGGCCTGGACCAGGCGTCGATAACCGTCGTAATCCAGTTGCGGGGAGAAAAACGGCAGGCGTTTTTCCAGGGCGACGTGCAATAAAGCGGTACCTGAGCGCAACGCTTCAAGCACGGGGGGCGCACCAACGTCATGGGCCTGTGAATGCATTCAGTGAACTCGAACTGGGGGCCTGCTGGCCATATAGGGTTGCGTATTAACTGACCGCAGGAGCTGCCGCGAAGTTCGCTACAACTGATATCGCGACGCTATCAATGCAAGGGTGGGGCCTGTACCAAAGCCGATTGCACGCAATCCAAAAGACCCCTGGCGCTCCATGGCTTGGGCAAAAAGCGCACGCTGGCGCCCAATTCGGATGCGATGGTGGTGTTGCCCGAGGTCAGCACCACCGGCAGCAATGGCCAGCGGTGGGCTACCACCTTGCTCAGGTCGTAACCATTGAGCAGGCCAGGCATCTGGATATCGCTGACAATCAGGTCCACCGGATCATCGGCACGCTCAAGGAACGTCATCCCTTCGTCGGCGGAGGGAAACGACGTCACCCGCGCACCGAAATCTTCCAGTACATCAATCATCAACGCACGAATGATTTCGTCGTCTTCCAGTACCAATATCGATGGCTGAGCCATGATCCTTACTCCACCATCCGGGTTAAGTAGGGTTGAGTGGGGGGCGGTTGATTAGGTTCGATTGGATGTTTTTTATGCGATGGGTGGTCATTTGGTAGTATTGGCGTTGCGCCGCCGGGCAATCGCGGTGTCATGTCGCAGCGTGCCAAGAAGGCAAACCAAGGATTCTCATGTCTATCCGTAACCCGCTCATCCCCGACCTCATCGTGACCGCCCTCACGAGCAGCCTCGACTTGTGGGTAACCCAGTTGGGGTTCGACATCGTGCAAGACCCGGACGGCTATCTGCTGCGACAGTTGGGAGAGCGACCTGTGCGGAGCCATTCATGAAATACGCCGCTTTACTGACCATTGCCTTCGTCTGTGGGGTCTTCAGCCTCCAGGCCACGGCGCAAGGCGATGCCGAAGCCGGGGGGAAGTTGTTCAGCAAAACCTGTGGCGGTTGCCACAGTGTCGGCGAAAACGCCCGGGGAGGTTTCGGGCCACAGCTCAACGGCATCATTGGCCGCCCGGCGGGCACCACCACGGATTACCAGTACTCGGATGCGATGAAGAATTCGGGCGTGATCTGGACCCGGGACAAACTGGCCGCCTATATCGAGGCGCCAAAAAAAGTCGTGAGCGGCACCCGGATGATTTTCTGGGGGATCAGCGACCAGGAAAAGATCGACAACTTGCTGGCGTACCTGGCGACGTTCCAGGCGCAGTAATTCAGGTTGATTGACGGGACGCATCCCGATAGTGCCTCGGCGCCTTTCCTGTCACCCGCTTGAAGGCGTTACTGAACGCACTTTCAGACCCGTACCCCAACGACTGCGCCAACGCGCCAACCGGCAGATTGCCTTCGCGCAACGCCCGTTGCGCAAGGCGCATGCGCCACTCGGTCAAGTACGCCAGCGGTGGCACCCCGGCGACGCTCTTGAAGTACTGCGAAAAGGTGGTGCGCGACATTGCGGTTGCCGCCGCCAAGGTGTCCAGCGACCAGGCACTCCCAGGCTCGTTGTGCATCAAGCGCAGCGCGGGTGCCAGGCGCTTGTCGCTGACCGTGCGCAGCCAGCCTTCGGCTAATACACCCGACGTCTCGACATAGGCCCGCAGGATCTGGATAAACATCAACTGCGCCAGTTGCGCCGATGCCAGGCTCGCTCCCAGCAAATTGGCGTGCCCCTCATGCGCCAACTGGCCAAGCAGCCATTGCACGATTGGCGCTTGCGGCGCCGTGGCCCGCACGTGGATCAGAGGCGGCAGTGCGTTGGCCAGCAGGCCGCCACTTTCCGGATCCAGTTGCACGTAGCCGCCAATTTGCACACAACCCTGGCCGTCACCGATTTGCGGGAAGCGGCCTGCGTTCGCGAACAACTGCCGCGCGTCCAACGGCGCTACCGACACATCTGCCGCCAGCACGAACGCGCGTTGCGAACACAGCAGGAACACATCACCCGCCTCGATCAACACCGGCGCCGGCTCGCCATCCAGCCATAGCCAGCACTGCCCCTTAACCAGCCCGAAAAACTTGATCTTGTCCGGCGCCGGAAAACGCAGGGCCCAGGCGCCGCCTGCACTGAAACCACCGGTCATCACCGATCGGGCGTTCACGAAGGTGAGAATGTCGGAAAACGGGTCGCTGTGCATATTCGTACGTTTACGCAAGTAAATGGGCTTTTTGAGTATTCAGAGTACGGCTTTCCAAGCGTAGCGTGTTAACCACACGTCCAATGGAGGCTTCTGTCATGCCCACAGCACAAAACCCGATCCATAGCGGCTACGGCGCGGCGACCACCGCCGCCGAAGTGATCCGAGGCATCGAGCTGCGCGGCAAGGTGGCGATCGTCACGGGTGGTTACTCGGGCATTGGCCTGGTCACCGCCCGCACCCTGGCCGCTGCCGGCGCTCACGTGATCGTCCCGGCCCGTGACCCGGCCAAGGCACGCGCAGCGCTCAAACCTTATCCACAGCTGCAACTCGAATCCCTCGAGCTGATGGATGCCCATTCCATCGAGCAGTTTGCCGAGCGCTTTCTGGCGACTGGCCGCCCGCTGCACCTGCTGATCAACAACGCAGGCATCATGGCACCGCCGTTGAGCCGCAATGGCCAAGGCTACGAGTCTCAGTTCGCCACCAACCATCTCGGGCACTTCCTGCTTACCCAGCGCCTGTGGCCGGCCCTGCAACGTGCAGAAGGCGCGCGGGTGGTGGCGTTGTCATCGCGAGGGCATGTGCACGGCGCGGTCGACTTTGACGACTGGAATTTCGAGCGCCAGGCATACGATCCATGGAAGGCCTACGGTCAGTCCAAGACTGCCAATGCGCTGTTCGCCGTGCATCTGGATTCACTCGGCGCGGCCAGTGGGGTCAGGGCGTTTGCGGTGCATCCCGGCGGGATCATTACCGATCTGGTGCGGCATATGAAGGCTGAGGTCTTGCAGGCTTGCGGCTATGTAGACGAACACGGGCAACCGGTGATCGACCCCGAACGAAACATGAAAACCCCGGAGCAGGGCGCGGCCACCAGTGTGTGGTGCGCGGTGAGCGAGCAGTTGGCGGGTATGGGCGGGGTTTATTGTGAGAACGCTGATGTGGCGGTCGCGGTGAGTGCGCAATCGGAAGAACAGCTGGGTGTGCGGCCGTGGGCGGTGGATGCCGGGTTGGCACAACGGCTGTGGACGCTCAGCGAACAACTTGTCGGAGGACGCTAGGCGCAGGTGTGGGGCCAGCTCGCGCAGTGTCGTGAACCAGCCCCTACCGACTCCTCAAGAGCGCTGCGGCGTTTCTCCCGCACGCTTTCAAACATGCTTCAGCGCACGTTGCGGAACAACATCAACCGCGCACTTTCATGCATCCCACGCGTCAAACCCTGCAACCGCTGAAACTCTTCGGGGTATTGCAGGGCCACGTCTTCCCTCGGCGTTTGTGACGCCAGGTCATGCAGGGTGGGCGAGCTGCCGTCGTGTTCCATTTGCAGCAAAAAGTCTTTGGTTACACCACCGATCAGCGGGAACGTGCCCTCGCGCAATACCAGCGGCACCACGCGTTCACCTTCCGGCGCAGGCTGCTGTATATCGCGGCCCATCGCGCCATTGCGAAACGGGATGCCCGCCATGCCGGCCACGGTCGGCAACAGGTCTGCCAGGCCCACGGCTTCTTCGATCACCCGGGGTTGCAGGCCGGGTGCATGGATCATCATCGGCACGTTGTTGCTTTCCAGCCCAAGCTGCTCGAACGCCGGCGCCATGTGCGGTATCTGGCTGATGCGGGTGTTGTGGTCGCCGAAGAACACGAAGATGGTGTTGTCGTAGTAACCGCCGGCCTTGGCGATTTCCATCAGGCGGCCGATGTTGAAGTCCAGCAGGCGCACGGCGTTGTATTGCTCGACGCTGCGGCTGCCTGCTGCCTGCACTTGCTCCACGGTCAGGTCATGCACCACGAAGCCGTCGTTGTCCTTGGGGATGGTGAACGGGCGGTGGTTGCCGGAGGTTTGCAGGTAGGCGAAGAACGGCTGGTCCTTGGGAATGGCGCGCAGCAGTTCGTCGCCTTCCTTGAACAGGTCCAGGTCGGAAACGCCCCACACGTCTACCCGCGGCGAGCGCCAGTGGCTCTCGTCATACAGCTTCACGCCGTCGATGCTCTGGCGGATCAGCGCGTTGATGTTCGCCCAGCCCGCATTGCCGCCGATCATGTAGAGCTTCTGGTAATCCTCGAAAGCATTGATCAACGTGTGTTGCCGGGTGATCAGCGGGTTGCGGGTGGCGGTCTCCTGGCGGGTGACGTCGGGCACGCCGGTGATGCTCGCCCATACGGTTTTGGCGGTGCCGGTGACGGGCACGTAGAAGTGTTTGAAGAACCAGCTTTCCTTCGCCAGTTTGTCGAGGTTCGGCGTGGGGTTCAGCGGGTTGCCGTAGGCACCCACGGCGCTGGTGCCGAGGGATTCGAGCATGACGAAAATCACGTTTGGCGGGCGCTCGCCCTTGAGTCGGTAAGGCTGCACGGCTTGTTCGCGGGCGAAGCTCAATTGCTCGCGATCGGGTTGGCTGACGCCCAGGTAATGGGCGACTTGCGGGTAGTGCTCGCGCACCCGCGCCTCGTCGAACTGCGACTGGCCAACCTTGAGGGTGTCATACAAAAACAGCACCGGGTTGAGGCCCACGGCGGCGATCTGGTTATTGCCGGAAAAGAACGCGTCGCTCCAGCGCAGCGGCACCGGGTTTTCGAAATTGAGGTTGGCGACGCGGCCAAGCAGGGCCAGCAAGATGGCGATCACGCCGACGGTGGCCACGGAGGCAATGGCCAATTTGCCGATGGGTTTGCGTTCGCCATCCAGGGTGATGTGTTCGAGGCGAACCAGAGCGTAGGTCCACAGGCTGACTGCCGTAAGCCAACTCAAGGTTATCCACAGCACCGGGTAGGTTTCCCACACCATCTGTTGGGAAATCTGCGCGTCTTCCAGGTAACGCAGCACCGTGGCATTGATGCGCACACCGAGGTAGGCGTAGTGGCCAAAATCGATGATGTACACCAGCCCAACGGCGGCCAGCGCCAGTAGCAGATAACCCCGTGCCAGCCAGCGCAGCGCGGGAACGGTCAGCAGGTTCCAGCGCGGCAGCCAGGCGAGCAAGGCCAGGGGCAACAGGATCAGCACGGCCAGGCGCAGGTCGAAACGCAGGCCGATGCCCACGGTTTCCAGCAGTGCGGGTTCCTTGAGACCGACCCCGGAAAATCCCACTACAAACACCAGCCGCAATGCCGCCAGCAACGCAAAAACCAAACCGATCGCGCCCACGCCGTAGCGCAGGCGGCGCGAGTGCAACCATCCCATCATTGACCTCTGTGCTGTTTTAAAAGAGGGCGCCAGGCAGCCATCGCCAGCATCCACAACCCGGCCACCAGGCAGTAGCCCGTCAGCAGTGGGTCGATCAAATAGTCCCAGTAGTTTTCCGATGCCTTGAACCGCAGCGCGAACGCCAGGGTGCCCGCCGCGAGCATCCACACCGCCAACGTATTACGCAGCCAGAGCATCAACAGCGCTGCCGCGCCAATCAGCACAATCATTGGCCGAGGGTTGAAACCCCAGCGGTAGGGGTCGAAATACGTCAGGCCCATCGTCGCCGGGTACAGCACCAGGCCCAGGGCGCCAAACAGCAGCAGTACCTGGACCTTCTGCGGGCGCTGGAGCGGCTGCACCACACCCAATCGGCACAGGCTGACCCACACCAACAGCATCAGGGTGCTGATGGCCAAGTCATCGGTGAAGCTGCGCACATAGGCCGCCAACGGCAGTTCGTTGACCGGGATAAAGCTCACCACCACCAACACCGGCAGCAGCCATGGGCGCCAGCGCGCCGTGACTTGCAACAGGCTCAACAGCACAAAACCCAACAGCACAAAACTCAAATGCGCTTGCCATACAGAAACCATCACAGGCGCTCCGACAGCCAGGCTTCGTTGAAGCTGACGTGTTTGATAAAGGTGTTATTCCATGAGTACACCAAGTGGTACATGCCGTCCGGGCTGCGGCTGAAGTACGGGTACTCGTATTCGAAATCGCAGCCACGGGGTTTGCATACCCGGTAATCCAGGTTGCTGAGGAAGCGTTGCTCCAGCGGCAGGCGCCGGGCCCCGCTCGATTCACGGAAGCCTTCGCCGATGATTTCCTTGTAGGCCTCGGGGGAGAACGGTTGGCCCAACGGGTCGGGGGATTGGTCCAGCTCCGCTACGGTGCGCCATTGGTTGAGCTTGGCATCGGTGCCGTACAGGCTGAGCTTGAAGCGACCGTCCTGCAGGTCGTTGAGGGCTACCAATAATCCGTCGCCTTCGGTGCTGACGGCGGCCAGCGAGGAGTTGGGGTTGGATGGCTCCAGCGGGTAAGGCTCGCTCCAGGTTTGGCCGGCGTCTTCGGTGCGGCTGGCGAGGACCCGGTGATGGGTCTCGCCGGCGTAACGCAGCATGGCGATGGCGCGCTGGCCGTCCTGCGGGACGATGGTCGGTTGCAGCGAATTCTTCCCACGGCTGATACGGAATTTGTCGACCACCGCACCGTCGGGGCTCAAGTACAGGTATTCGGCGAATTTTCCCATGAGCTCGTGGTACACCGGCAGGCCGATGGAACCGTCGGCATGGAACACCGGCGCGGCGCGCACCAGTGTGCTGATGTTGAAGAATGGCGAGGTGATCAGTTGCCGAGGGGCCGACCAGTTCGTTCCCAGGTCGTCCGAGACCATCACATTGATCGCGCTGGTGGCCCAGCCGCCTACCGACACCGAGACGTAAAACATCCACAGGCGATTGTCCGGGCCCAGTGCGATGACCGGGTTGCCCAGCTTGCGGATGTAACGGTGGGTACCGTCACGGGTGCTTTCGCGGGTGGCGAGTACTTGCTCCGGGCCCCACTCGGCGCTTTTGGCGTCAAAGCGCGCGGTACGCACCTGCACATCGGCGGCGCCTTCGCGCGAACCGGCAAACCACACGGCCATCAGGTCGCCGCCGGGCAGGGCGGTTACAGAGGATGAATGCACAAAGTCATTGAGCTGCGAGGAGACGAAGCGGCTGCTGTATTGCGGGGCGGCCGTGGCGTTTGACGTGTCCTGAACCGATTGCGCAAATGGCGCCAACACATGGGGTGGATGACTGGTCCAGGCAGTAGTAAACACCAGTAGCAGGCTGCAGATCGTTAAAAGCGCGCGTATCGAAAATTTGTCGAAAAAAGGCGTGTTGCGCACAGAAACTCTCTCAACAGGCATAGGAAGTTTCACTGTGCAAAACCAACCTTAGCGAAAGCTTAGTTGGCAACGGCCCGTAACATCTTTCCCGAAATGGCGTTTACAAGAACCCGTCATGATGCCGATGTTTCCCACAGAGAGTCCGCTATGCGCTTGCTCCTAGTCGAAGATGATCGTGCCCTCGGCCAAGGGATTCGCGTGGCCTTGGGCGCCGAAGGCTACACCTTGGACTGGTTGCAGGATGGTGTCAGCGCTTTGCACGCGTTGCGCAGCGAAAGCTTCGACCTGCTGCTGCTTGACCTCGGCCTGCCGCGCCTTGACGGCCTGACGCTTTTGCAAACCCTGCGTGCCGAGCAATACGACCTGCCGGTGCTGATCCTCACCGCCCGCGACGGCACCGCCGAGCGCATCGCCGGCCTGGATGCCGGCGCCGATGATTACCTGGTCAAACCCTTTGACGTCGAAGAGTTCAAGGCCCGCGTACGCGCCCTGTTGCGCCGCAGCCAGGGCCGGGCGCAACCATTGCTGGAGCACGCGGGCGTGAGCCTGGACCCGGCGACCCAACAGGTCAGCTATCAGGGCCAGGACATTGTGGTTACGCCGATGGAATACCAACTGCTCCATCAACTGATGGTGCGCCCCGGCAAAGTCGTCACCCGTGAACGCCTGTCGCGCGCGCTTTATGGCTGGCAGGACCGCGTCGAAAGCAACACCCTCGAAGTACTTATCCACAACCTGCGCAAAAAACTCTCCACCGAATTGATCCGCACCGTGCGCGGCGTGGGCTACGTGGTGAAACTCAAGCCATGAACTCGGTCCGCGCACGCATCCTCATCCCGGTGTTGGTGCTGATCCTGCTGGGGGATGGCCTGATCAGCTGGCTTGTGCTGCGAGACAGCCACCACGAAATCGAACAAGTCTACGACGCCCAACTCGCCCAAAGCGCCCGTCTGCTGCAAGGCGTACTGCGCCAGCGCGACCCCGGCGATGCCGACTGGGACCGCCTCTACCAAGCCTTCGACCAAGCCATGAGTCGCGTCGGCGAGGACGGCGTCGCGCATCCTTACGAAACCCGCCTGACCTTCCAGGTATGGCGCACCGACGGCCAACTGCTGGTGCGCTCCACCGACGCACCAATCCTCAAAACACCGCCCACCGCACTCGGGCCCCACGACCTGATGGAAAACGGCAACGACTGGTGCGCGTTCATGCTTGCCGACATGCAACAAGGCCTGCTGATCTGGGTGGGCGAGCGCGATGACATTCGCCAGGACGTGATCCAGCGCATCATCCGCCACACCCTCTGGCCGATCCTGATTGGCGTGCCCCTGCTGGCGCTGTTGATCTGGCTGACCATTGGCTGGGGCCTCAAACCCTTGCGCGCCATGGCCCAGGCCATACGCGGGCGGGACAGCGAGACCTTGCGACCGCTGCAGCTTGAGCCATTGCCCACGGACCTGGAACCGATGCACACCGCGCTGAACCGCCTGCTGGTGCAGGTGGACGACCTGCTGGAGCGCGAGCGACGGTTTATTGCGGATGCGGCGCATGAGTTGCGCACGCCGTTGGCGATATTGCGCATTCATGCACAGAACGCCCAGAGCGCCGGGACTGAGGACGAACGACGAGAGGCGCTGGATTTTCTGGTCAATGCCGTGGACCGGGCGACGCGCATTGGCAGCCAACTGCTGACCATGGCGCGCATCGAGCCGCAGTTGAACAACACCGTTCGCGTGCGCGTGGCGCTGACGGAGTTGGTGCGCGAAGAGCTTGCGGAACTGACGCCTCTGGCGATGGAGAAAGGCGTTGAGTTAGTGCTGGAAGGGGATGAGGAATGCTGGATAGAAACGGACCCGGTGGCGTTGGCGATTGCGCTGCAAAATCTGGTGACCAATGCGCTGAACTTCTCGCCGGCGGGGAGTGAGGTGCGGGTGTTGGTGCGGGGAACGGAGGCGGGAGTGGTGCAGCTGTGTGTGGAGGATGCGGGGCCGGGGATTGATGAAGGGGAGATCGGGCGGTTGTTCGAGCGGTTTTATAGCCGCGGGAACGCGAATGGGGCGGGGTTGGGGTTGGCGATTGTGCAGATGATCGTGGGGAAAATTGGGGGGCGGTTGGAGTTGTATAACCGGGAGGTGGGTGGGTTGTGTGCGCGGTTGAGTTTTAGCGACGGTGGGGTGGGATCGGTGGGAATACCACACCGTTGAAGGTGTGGGTGCAGCAGTTGCAAAACGGCTTCATGAATGCGGGTGTCAGTTGCGGGTTGACCTTTTGCAGCAGGCCAGTCTCGTCGACGTACAAGCCGCTGTAATAGGTAGACTCGTCCGTTCGCACGTACTCGCTTTTTTCGCTTTCATGCAGGGCCACCATCCAGAACACAGGATCCGGGCTGTCCAGGCGGGCATTGGCTTCGCTGAAAATCGCATCCCATGGGTGACCGACCTTTGACAGTAGAAACCTGAATAGAGGCGTGTAATCGAAGCCGTGCCGGTGATGGCTGTGCATCGAGCCACGGCTTTGCGTGGAATTCTTTTCGCCTTTGCTATGGCGTTGTTGCCTATAGGTGCGGCAACTTCCGTGACGAACGTTGTGCGTCCGGGTGTTGACTGAGCGGTAGAGAGGGGGCTTTTTCATTGGGTTCCTTTATCGTTCCTTGGAGGCTTGGGGCGGCCATGTGCCTTGGTAGCTGAAAGAGATTTGGTAATCGAAGTTCACGGGTTCAATTACGTGCTGGAAATGCGGTTGGATAGTCGCTATCCAGCTTGGGCGAACGTTGAACACGTCCGCATATATCGCCGTTTCTTGACTCAACCCTAGTGTTTCAAAAAAGCTTTCCGCGTCATCAATATCTGCCGAGTATTCATCTGCCTTCACGTAATTGCTTTGCTTGTCGTACCAACGCAATCTGACTTTCATAACCATGATGTGTTTTCCACTCTATCTATATATGCGGCGTTCGGGTTTTGCTCGACCTCGACGTTCGCCGGTGTATGGATCGAAGGCGCCGAGGTGGACAAGGTCACTGTTCCGGTAGACTTCTAATTCGTCTTTCTTGGAATCCCACTCAAATATTTTCCTCCCTTTGGCATCTATCCAGCGCTCGCGTAAGCCGCTACCGCCTTTCCTCGGTGTCACGGGTCTTTGGTCTATCAGACCTGGAAAGCCTGTTATGTCTGCAGCGTTGGGGGCCGGGAAATAATCATGGTCCGGGTTTTTAAGCCCCTTTCGTGGCTCGTTAACCACCACATACAGCGGCCGAACCCCCGACTCCACCGGGAACACCAGAATAAAATCCCGATACTCCGGCGGATAAATCGGGTTAACCAAAATCTGCTCGGCAGCCTCCGTCGGCGGATAAATCCACATCACCGGCGCTTGCGGTGCAGCCTCCAATGCCGGAATGCCAAGGGTGTCGCCAGGATCAATGGCCGGCGTCCAAATCAGTTCTACACCCTCGCCAAGATCTGCCACGAACTGACTGTGACGACTCTGAAAATGCACCACATCGATCATCTGCCAGTCGGCATTTTTACCGGTGTAAAACCCATACCCCTTCAGCGTCCCGTCGGCGCGTTGCTCGATATGCAACCGCATCCGCGAGCGGGCTTTTTGCAGGTTACGAAGCTGCTCTTCGCTATAGAGCGCACTGTCGCCAAGCTCCGACGGCCAGGCCAGCGCCACCAGCCCTGCAAGCAAACCACCAGCGGCGGCGCCGACTGCCGCAGCGGCGGATTCCAATACCGCTGTGCGCAATACAAGCTGGCCAAGCCCAGCGGGCAGGGCACTGCCACTGATCTTCCTGAGGGACACGCCGCCTTGGCTGTCGACCTCCCGCCCGCCTAAGAGCGTGAAGTGGCCGTAATCCTTGATCAGCTCAAGCGGCACATAGCCGGTGGGGTTGTTGTAGCTGATGATCCCGTCGGGCAGTTGGCAGGACTTGGCGAATACATGGCCTGGAATCCTTGTGGGTTCAGGCATGAGCGCAGGAGGCGCTTCATACAAATCAATGAACGGTGAATACGGAATCTGCTTAGGTTGCGGCGTCAGAATTCGTCGCTTCAGCTGCTCTTCTTCGGTAATTGGATACGCGCGCTCTGTCATGACGATTCACTTCCCTGTGCAAGGAAGTGAGCCTATGAGAGCGGAGAAGAACCTGAAATTCTCGTTGTTCGATAGGAAGTGTGGGAAAAGTCATCAGATCAACAGCGACAATCGCGCTGCACGTTGCGAGCAGCAAATTTACGATATTCCCAATCATGGCCTCCGTGCCCCGCAGTACGACGAGTAAGTAAATTCGTCCACTGTCCTCATTTACTGACGAACAGCGGCGATCGCTGGAGGGGCCGCCGATGGATGCGGGGAATTACCTGGAGATGTTGATGCGGCAGGGGTTGGTGCAGACTACTAAGTTTCTTGGGCCTTATGAGGTGATGTTGTAGAGATAGTGTCAGATGGACTGCATCTGCCGGTCAGATGCTTCTTGGCATATGCCAGCATACCCGTGCTATGGCGGCTGTGCGTGGGAGACCTTCGGGTCTGCCGGGTTTGCCTATTACCCCCGGTTTCCAGCCTGCGTACAGCTGCCACCCATTTGCCTGGAAACGAATGAGGCAGCTCTTCTTAAAAATGGGAGCAAAGCCAATGAGCGTTTTTGTCTGTTTGTACATCTGCGGTTCTGCAAGCACCACGTCGCGTCGTACCGGGGGTGGCCAATGATCAACCCGCCTCTCAACAAAACCCTCGGTGTCATCACCTTTTCCACCTGCGGCGCTTCGCCGGATTTCCACCATCTTTTTCGCGTCAACTCCGGTGTGCCGATTCGCGATGCCTTGGAGCACGCTTCTGTCTTGCTCCACTGTTCAAAGATGTTGGCGTTGGATGCAGCCATGGAGAAGGGCGCCGATCGCTATGCGTGGGCGTCGCATTATTTGGGGGAGATGGCAAAAGCGGTGGTGGATGATTTGGCGAATGGGATGTTGCCGAATGGGGCTGTTGAGCAAGTAAGTGGTTTTGCGGGGTGTGGGAGGACGCCATCGCAGGCAAGCCAGCTCCCACATTTGATTGGGTCCATCCGGGAATATTTACCTGTATGCGAAAAAAGACCTCGTTCTTCGAGGTCTTTTGTTAGGCATTTGATGGCCTCGGCAGGTCAGAGGACGTGTTTGGAGATGAGCTTCGATATCTCAACAATCGACGTCTTCCCCGTGAACTCAAACTTCACTTTCCCCACCGCCGAAAAGTAAATTTCCAGTTCCGAATCCAGATCAAACGTCCCGGACGTTTCCACCGAATACGCGACGATGTTTTTGTACGGCAGGGACGTGAAGTCTTTCTTGCTGCCGGTAATCCCTTGCACGTTCACCGCGATGATGCGCTTGGTGGTGAACACCACCCCATCACGCATGGCCTTGTAGGAATCGATCACCTGTTCATCATCCAGCAGCAGGGACGATACGCGCTCGGCGTATTCGTTGTTTTGCTTGAGCTTGAAGAAGCCCTTATTGTTGAAGTCGATCATGTGCCTTTCCTTGGGTGAGCGGTGCGGTAAACGCCCGCGCCGGTGTATGACGTTTTGCTCGCAGATCTGTATCTAACGGGCTCCTTTTTATCGCCCTACCATGGCGCCAACAACCCGCCGGCCATTACAAAGTTTTACCTCGTCAAGGAACCACACCATGCCCGAACTCTCCAGCCTGCTTGCCTACGGCCTGATCTCGCTCGGCATGGTGCTGACGCCCGGTCCGAACATGATTTACCTCATTTCGCGGTCGATCTGCCAGGGGCGAATGGCCGGGCTGATTTCCCTGGGCGGCGTTGCGTTGGGTTTTGTCGTCTATATGTTCTGCGCGGCAGTGGGCATAACGGCGTTGGTGATGGCGGTTCCCTATGCCTACGACGCGCTGCGACTCGGCGGGGCGTTGTATCTGGTGTACCTGGCCTGGCAGGCGGTCAAACCCGGTGGCCGGTCGCCGTTCCAGGTGCGGGACTTGCCCAAGGACAGCCCGCGCAAGCTGTTCAAGATGGGCTTTGTCACCAACCTGCTGAATCCCAAAGTGGCAGTGATGTATCTGTCGTTGCTGCCCCAGTTTATCGACCCCAACGGGCACGGCAGTGTGCTCTCGCAATCCCTGGTGCTGGGCTTTACGCAGATCATGATCAGCGTGAGCGTCAACGCGTTGATCGCGCTCATGGCGGGCTCGATTGCGGGATTTTTTATCCGCAAACCCCTTTGGCAAACGGTACAGCGCTGGGTGATGGGCTCGGTGCTGATGGGCCTGGCTGTGCGCATGGCGGTAGAAGGGCGGCGGTAACTCACGCGTTACAGGATGGCTTTCAGGTAATCCTTGAGTGCGTTGAGTGGGGCGTTGAGCTCTTCCAGGGTCGTCGCTTGACGCACATCCACCGCAAGCCGTTGCAGTTCGCGGCCCATCACGGTGTTTGCACCGCCCAGGGATTGGAGCGCCACTACCAGGCACTCGTCGATTTTTTGCTGGATGGCGTTGATATCGCCCTGGCGCACCAGCAAGCCAAACACTTCGCGCTCATAGCCGTCCATGACCAGGTCGTCCCGCAGGATCGGGCTCGCGCCTTCAGTCTCATGCACCAGCTTGAGCGCAAAAAGCGCCACAGCTTCCAGCGTCAGTTCCATGGTCAAGCTTCCTCTTCGCCCGCGTTCGCCTGCCCATCATCACTTTCCTGCAGGCGAAAAAAAAGACCTTGAATTTCAAGGTCTTTTTTTAAGATGGTGCCCCGAGGGAGACTCGAACTCCCACTCCTTTCGAAAACGGATTTTGAATCCGCCGCGTCTACCAATTCCGCCATCAGGGCTCAATGGCGGCGAAGTATAGAGATGAGATTACCGTTGGTCAATCACGTTTCATGGTCAATTTTCACTATTTCCGCTAGACTTCCCGGCCCTGCTAGACGAACCCCATCATGCGCGTTGCTGACTTTACTTTTGAGCTCCCTGATTCGCTGATCGCTCGCCACCCTTTGGCCGAGCGTCGCGCCAGTCGACTGCTGACCCTGGACGGGGTCAGCGGCGCCCTCGCACACCGTCAATTCACTGATTTGCTTGAGCATTTGCGCCCAGGCGATTTGATGGTGTTCAACAATACCCGGGTGATTCCGGCACGGCTGTTTGGCCAGAAAGCGTCCGGCGGCAAGCTGGAAATTCTGGTGGAACGGGTGCTGGACAGCCATCGCGTGCTGGCCCATGTGCGCTCCAGCAAATCGCCGAAACCGGGTTCGAAGATCCTTATCGATGGCGGTGGTGAGGCTGAAATGCTGGCCCGTCACGATGCGTTGTTCGAACTGGGCTTTGCCGAAGAAGTGTTGCCACTTCTGGAGCGCGTCGGCCATATGCCGTTGCCACCTTATATAGACCGCCCTGACGAAGACTCGGACCGCGAGCGTTATCAGACGGTGTACTCCGAGCGCCTGGGCGCGGTGGCTGCACCAACGGCGGGGCTGCATTTCGATCAGCCGCTGCTGGAGGCGATTGCCGCCAAGGGCATCGAGTCGGCTTTTGTGACCCTGCACGTGGGGGCCGGCACGTTTCAGCCGGTGCGTGTGGATAACATCGAAGACCATCACATGCACAGCGAATGGCTGGAAGTCAGCCAGGCAGTGGTGGATGCGGTCACTGCGTGCAAGGCGCGCGGCGGGCGTGTGGTGGCGGTCGGTACCACCAGCGTGCGTTCGCTGGAGAGTGCGGCACGCGATGGCGTGCTCAAGCCGTTCAGTGGCGACACCGATATCTTTATCTACCCGGGTCGGCCGTTTCACGTGGTCGATGCCCTGGTGACCAATTTCCATTTGCCGGAATCCACGCTGTTGATGCTGGTGTCGGCGTTCGCAGGTTATCCCGAAGCCATGGCCGCCTATCAGGCAGCCATTGAGCATGGATACCGTTTTTTCAGCTACGGTGATGCGATGTTTATCACCCGCAATCCGGCGCCACGCGGCCCAGAGGAAAACTTATGAGTCGTATGTCGTTTGAATTATTGGCCACCGATGGCAAGGCCCGTCGTGGTCGCCTGACGTTCCCGCGTGGCACCGTTGAAACCCCGGCCTTCATGCCGGTCGGTACCTACGGCACCGTAAAAGGCATGCTGCCACGGGATATCGTCGCCACCGGCGCCGAGATCATCCTGGGCAACACCTTCCACCTGTGGCTGCGCCCGGGCACCGAAGTGATCAAGAAACACGGCGACCTGCATGACTTCATGCAGTGGAAAGGCCCGATCCTGACCGACTCCGGTGGTTTCCAGGTGTTCAGCCTGGGCGCCATGCGCAAGATCAAGGAGGAGGGCGTGACCTTCGCCTCGCCGGTCGACGGTGCCAAGGTGTTCATGGGCCCGGAAGAATCGATGCAGGTGCAGCGTGACCTGGGCTCCGACATCGTGATGATTTTTGACGAGTGCACGCCGTACCCGGCCGATGAAGAGGTGGCGCGGGTCTCGATGGAGCTGTCGTTGCGTTGGGCCCAGCGTTCGAAGAATGCCCATGGCGATAACACCGCTGCACTGTTCGGTATCGTGCAGGGCGGCATGCATGAAAGCTTGCGCAAGCGCTCGCTCGAAGGCCTGGACAAGATCGGCTTTGACGGCCTGGCCATCGGCGGGCTGTCGGTGGGCGAGCCCAAGCACGAGATGATCAAGGTGCTGGACTACCTGCCGGGCCTGATGCCGGCTGACAAACCTCGTTACCTTATGGGCGTTGGCAAACCGGAAGATCTCGTAGAGGGTGTGCGCCGCGGTGTGGACATGTTCGATTGCGTGATGCCAACCCGTAATGCCCGCAATGGGCATCTGTTCATCGATACAGGCGTGCTGAAGATCCGTAACGCGTTCCATCGCCATGATGAATCGCCGCTGGATCCTACCTGTGACTGCTACACATGCCAGAACTTCTCGCGCGCTTATCTGCACCATCTGGACAAGTGTGGGGAAATGCTGGGTAGCATGTTGAATACCATCCACAATTTGCGTCACTACCAAGTCCTGATGGCTGGTTTGCGCGAGGCTATTCAACAGGGTACATTGGCCGCCTTCGTCGATGCCTTCTATGCCAAGCGCGGGCTGCCTGTGCCGCCCTTGGACTGAGTTTTCCGACCCTAAGATTCACTATTTGCAACTGGAGTGCTAAATGAGCTTTTTTATCTCTAATGCCATGGCTGATGCCGCTGCACCGGCCGCTGCCGGCCCGTTGGGCGGTGGTTTTGAGTGGATTTTCCTGGTCGGCTTCCTGGTCATCTTCTACCTGATGATCTGGCGTCCACAGGCCAAGCGCGCCAAAGAGCAGAAGAACCTGCTGGGCAGCTTGCAGAAAGGCGACGAAGTCGTGACCACTGGCGGCATCGCCGGCAAGATCACTAAAGTGTCCGACGCCTTCGTGATTCTGGAAGTCTCCGACACCGTAGAAATGAAGTTCCAGAAGGGCGCCATCGCCGCCACGCTGCCAAAAGGCACGCTCAAAGCGATCTAAGTTCCAACCTTTACCAATCGACGGGGCGCGCAAGGCGCCCCGCGTTATAAGCGGGCGGCGTGATGCTGAACAAATACCCTCTGTGGAAATACGTACTGATCCTGGCGGTGCTGGCGATCGGTTTTATTTATTCCGCTCCCAATCTCTATCCTGATGACCCGGCAATCCAGATCACTGGCGCCAGCACTGCGCTGCAGGTCAATCAGGCTGACCTGGACCGTGCGAGCAAAGCGCTCACCGACGCGGGTATCCAGGTTAAGGCGGCAACGTTGGCGGCTGATGCGAAGGGCGGCTTGTTGCGCCTGACCAAGCAAGAAGACCAATTGCCGGCCAAAGACGTTGTGCGCAAGGTCATGGGTGATGACTACGTCGTCGCGCTGAACCTGGCACAGACCACGCCAAAATGGCTGCGCGCGATTGGCGCACACCCGATGAAGCTGGGTCTGGACTTGTCTGGTGGTGTGCACTTCCTGCTTGAAGTGGACATGGACAAAGCCCTCGACGCTCGCCTGAAAGTCTACGAAGGCGATGTGAAGAGCCTGCTGCGTAAAGAAAAACTGCGTTATCGCAGCCTGCCGCAGCTCAACGGCGCCATCCAGCTGGGTTTTGCTGACGAAGCAACCCGCGAACAGGCCCGTGCACTGATCCGCAAGAACTTCAACGATTTCGACATTGTTCCGGCCGACCTCAATGGTCAGGCGGTACTGCGTCTGGCGATGACCCCGGCCAAGCTGGCGGAAATCCGTGAATATTCCATCAAGCAGAACTTGACCACGGTACGTAACCGCGTCAACGAACTGGGTGTGGCCGAGCCGATCGTGCAGCGCCAGGGCGCCAACCGCATCGTGGTTGAGCTGCCGGGCGTGCAGGACACCGCTGAAGCCAAGCGTATCCTGGGTAAAACTGCCAACCTGGAGTTCCGTCTGGCCGCTGAACCGGGTGCTACCCGTGCCACTGCCGAGGAGTTCGAGTTCCGTGAAGGTGGTCGTCCACCTGCATTGATCGAGCGTGGCTTGATCATCACCGGTGACCAGGTGACTGACGCGAAGGCTGGTTTCGACTCGCAGCACGGTAGCCCTGAAGTGAACATCCGTCTGGATGGCCACGGTGGCGAACTGATGAGCCGCGCAACCCGCAGCAACGTCGGTCGCAGCATGGCGGTGATCTTCATCGAGCAGCGTCCTGTCACCACCTACACCAAGCAACTGGTCGACGGCGTCGAGAAAGACGTGCCGGTACAAACCTTTAAAGAAGAGAAGAAGATCATCAGCCTGGCGACCATCCAGTCGCCGCTGGGTGCTCAATTCCGCATCACTGGCCTGAACGGCCAGGGTGAGTCGTCCGAACTGGCGCTGCTGCTGCGTGCCGGTGGCCTGGCGGCCCCGATGTACTTCGCTGAAGAACGTACCATCGGCCCGAGCCTGGGTGCTGACAACATCACCAAGGGTATCGACGCTGCACTGTGGGGCATGCTGTTCGTCTCCCTGTTCATCATCGCCATCTACCGCTTCTTCGGCATCATCGCTACCGTCGCACTGGCGGGCAACATGGTGATGCTGCTGGCCCTGATGTCGCTGCTGGGTGCAACGCTGACCCTGCCAGGTATCGCCGGTATCGTACTCACCATGGGTATGGCGGTAGACGCCAACGTACTGATCTTCTCGCGGATTCGTGAAGAAATCGCTGCGGGCATGACCGTGCAACGGGCAATCAACGAAGGCTTCGGCCGGGCATTTACCGCGATTCTCGACTCCAACCTGACCACTCTGTTGGTCGGCGGGATTCTCTTTGCCATGGGCACCGGCCCGGTCAAGGGTTTTGCGGTAACCATGTCCCTCGGTATCTTTACCTCGATGTTCACGGCCATCATGGTGACCCGCGCAATGGTCAACCTGATCTTTGGCGGGCGTGACTTCAAGAAGTTGTGGATTTAAGGGGCTGCCATGTTACGTACAATCAACTTCATGGGCGTTCGCAACGTTGCGTTCGGCTTCACCATGGTGCTTACCGTTCTGGCGTTGTTCAGCTGGTTCCATAAGGGCCTTAACTACGGCCTGGACTTCACCGGCGGTACGCTCATCGAGCTGACCTACGAGAAGCCGGCCGATGTCAGCCTGGTGCGCAGCGAGCTGGTCAAGGCCGGCTATCACGAAGCCATCGTGCAGAGCTTTGGTGCAACCACCGACCTGCTGGTGCGTATGCCTGGCGAAGACCCGCAATTGGGCCACCAGGTAGCCGAGGCCTTGCAGAAGGTGGGCGGCGACAACCCGGCGTCGGTCAAGCGCGTCGAGTTCGTGGGCCCGCAAGTGGGTGAAGAGCTGCGCGACCAGGGCGGCCTCGGCATGCTGATGGCGCTGGTCGGCATCATGATCTACCTGGCTTTCCGCTTTCAGTGGAAGTTCGGTGTCGGCGCCATTGTGTCGCTGATCCACGACGTGATCGTGACCGTGGGTATCCTGGCCTACTTCCAGATCACCTTCGACCTGACCGTGCTTGCGGCGGTGTTGGCGATCATTGGTTACTCCCTTAACGACACCATCGTGGTATTCGACCGGGTTCGTGAGAACTTCCGGGTGCTGCGCAAGGCGACGTTGATCGAGAACATCAATATCTCCACTACCCAGACCCTGCTGCGCACCATGGCGACCTCGATCTCCACCTTGCTGGCGATTGCCGCACTGATGGTGTTCGGTGGTGACAACCTGTGGGGCTTCTCGCTGTCGCTGTTCATCGGCGTACTGGCGGGTACCTACTCGTCGATCTATATCGCCAACGTGGTACTGATCTGGCTGAACCTCAACAGCGAAGACTTGATCCCTCCTGCCAGCACCGGCAAGGAGGTTGACGACCGCCCTTGATCGGCGATTGTTAACCCGCTGTTACAAAGAAGGCGCGAGTATTGAACTCGCGCCTTTTTTTTGGCTCCAAGGCTGGGTATAGCGCGGATCTTTCGATCCGTTTGTGATGGTCAGGAGGTTCACGTGAACAAGTCGTTGCTGGTTGGTGCGGTATTGGGTGCTGTCGGTGTGACTGCCGGGGGTGCTGTTGCCACCTACAGCCTGGTAAAAAGCGGCCCTGAGTATGCGCAAGTGCTGGCGGTACAGCCGGTGAAAACCCAGATTAAAACCCCGCGTGAAGTCTGCAAGGACGTTGCCGTAACCCGGCAGAAGCCTGTGCAGGACCAGCACCAGATCGTCGGTACGGTGGTCGGTGCGCTGGCGGGCGGCCTGTTGGGTAATCAGGTCGGCGGCGGTAATGGCAAGAAGCTGGCCACGGTGGCCGGTGCGGTGGGTGGCGGTTATGCCGGTAACAAGGTTCAGGAAGGCATGCAGAACCGCGACACCTACACCACTACGCAAACCCGTTGTAACACCGTTAACGACATCAGCGACAAGGTTGTCGGGTACGACGTGCGTTACACCCTGGATGGCAAGGAAGGCTCGGTGCGCATGGATCGTGATCCAGGCAACCAGATTCCGGTCGACAAGGAAGGGCGTCTGGTTATCGGTCAGAACCAGCCGCAGCAGTAATCCCAGGCATAAAAAAAGCACCCCGAGGGGTGCTTTTTTGTGCCCGCTCGCTTATCGCTTCAGCGAGGCCGGCAGGTGTGGCTGGATCGCCGTCAGTACTGCCTTGAAGCATTTGGTGTTGCCGGCAACGACGTGGCCCTTCTCCAGGAAGTCGTGGCCGCCGGTGAAGTCGCTCACCAGGCCGCCTGCTTCTTGAATCAGCAGTGCGCCTGCAGCCATGTCCCACTCGGACAGGCCCGACTCCCAGAAGGCGTCAAAACGACCGGCAGCGACATACGCCAGGTCCAGGCTGGCGGCGCCGGCGCGACGGATGCCGGCGGTCTGGCCAACCAGGGCGCGGAACATGCCCAGGTAGTTTTCCAGGTTGTCCATCTGGTCGTCACGGAACGGGAAGCCGGTACCCAGCAGGGCGCCGTCCAGGCTGGTGCGACCGCTGACACGCAGGCGCCGACCGTTCAGCTGGGCGCCACGGCCACGGCTGGCGGTGAATTCTTCCTGGCGAACCGGGTCCAGGACAACAGCGTGTTCCAGGCGGCCACGGTATTTGCAGGCAATGCTCACGGCAAAGTGCGGGATGCCGCGCAGGAAGTTGGTGGTGCCATCCAGTGGGTCGATGATCCACAGGTAGTCTTCGCCTTCGCCGCTACCTTTGTGCAGGCCGGTTTCTTCACCGAGGATGCCGTGGGTAGGGTAGGCCTTGCGCAGCGCGTCGATGATTTTCTGCTCGGCGGCGCGATCCACCTCGGATACGTAATCCTTGGCGTCTTTTTCGTCGACCTTGATGGTATCCAGGCGCTCGATGGAGCGGAAGATCAATTCACTGGCGCTGCGGGCGGCGCGCAGCGCGATATTCAGCATGGGCTGCATGGATGTGTCACCTAAGGTTGTTAAAGAAAGCCGAGCATTCTAGCAGAAACTTTCTTCAGGTGAAGGACGACGTTACCTTTCATGGCATAACCTTAGGCTGTTCTGTAAGATTTGCTCCCCTTTCCCGTGTCCGAGAGCGCCTCCCTTGCTGCAAAACATCCGTGTCGTCCTCGTCAATACCAGTCATCCCGGCAATATCGGCGGGGTGGCGCGAGCCATGAAGAATATGGGGCTGACGCGCCTGGTGCTGGTCGAGCCGCGTGTGTTCCCGCACCACGAGGCCGATGCCCGCGCGTCTGGTGCCAATGACATCCTCGAAAAAGCCCAGGTCGTCGCCACCCTGGAAGACGCCCTGGTCGGCTGCAACCTGGTGCTCGGCACCAGCGCCCGCGACCGCCGTATCCCCTGGCCGCTGCTGGATCCCCGCGAATGTGGGACCAAAGTCGTGGAGGAGGCCGCCGGTGGCGCCGAAATCGCCTTGGTATTTGGCCGTGAAGACTCCGGCCTGACCAATGAAGAGCTGCAGCGATGTCATTATCACGTGCACATTCCATCAGACCCTGACTTCAGTTCGCTGAACCTTGGGGCCGCGGTGCAGGTGTTGAGTTATGAAGTGCGCATGGCCTGGCTGGCCGCAGAAGGTCAGCCAAGCAAGGTAGAGAAGGACGAGGTCGCATCGACCAAGAGTGGCGAACTGGCCACCATGGACGAGCTGGAGCGATTTTATGAGCACCTGGAGCAAACCCTGGTGGCCGTCGAATTCCTCGATCCGGAAAAACCACGCCACTTGATGGCGCGCCTGCGCCGGTTATACGGGCGCAGCTCGGTCAGCCGGGCAGAAATGAATATATTGCGTGGCATCCTCACGGAAACCCAGAAAGCGGCCCGTGGCGAGCTTCTTAAGCGGAAGGATTAAAAATGTTCGAGCGTTTGCGAGAAGATATCCAGAGTGTTTTCCACCGTGACCCGGCGGCGCGCAACGCCTTTGAAGTGCTGACCTGCTACCCGGGCATGCACGCCATCTGGATCCACCGCTTGTCCGGCGCCTTGTGGAACATGGGCTGGAAGTGGCTGGCGCGGCTGGTGTCGAACTTCGGTCGCTGGCTGACCGGGATCGAGATTCATCCGGGCGCCAAGGTTGGTCGTCGCTTCTTTATCGACCACGGCATGGGCATCGTCATTGGCGAGACCGCCGAGATTGGTGATGACGTGACCTTGTATCAGGGCGTGACGCTGGGCGGCACGACCTGGAACAAGGGCAAGCGCCACCCGACGCTGGAAGACGGCGTTGTGGTGGGGGCGGGTGCCAAGGTGCTCGGTCCGTTTACGGTGGGCGCCGGCGCCAAGGTCGGTTCCAACGCCGTGGTGACCAAGGCAGTGCCGCCTGGTGCGACCGTGGTCGGCATTCCCGGGCGGATCATCGTCAAGCCTGAAGTCGGTGATGAGCAGGAAGCCAAGCGCAAGGCCATGGCCGAGAAGATTGGTTTCGATGCGTATGGTGTCAGCGAAGACATGCCCGACCCGGTGGCGCGTGCCATCGGGCAGTTGCTCGACCACCTGCAAGCCGTGGACGGCAAGCTGGACGGGATGTGCGGCGCCTTGAAGGACCTGGGCAGCAACTACTGCGCCAAGGATTTGCCTGAGCTGCGCAAGGAAGACTTCGCCGAGATCAAGGACGAAAGCGCTACCAAGGCTGGCTGACTCTTGAGCCGGTCGCGATCCCTGTGGGAGCTGGCTTGCCTGCGATGGCGGCGAGTCAGTGCCGGAAAGGCTGGCTGGCAAACCGCTATCGCAGGCAAGCCAGCTCCCACATTTGATCTCCATTGGTCTTGAGGTTGGGGGCTTGACCCTGTTCCCGCTGTTCCATCCGCCCCCGCCCTGCTATTATTCGCGCGCCCTTTTTGCGGCTATTCCTGACTAAAGTACTAGGTCTTATAGTTGACTTAAATACTCGGGAATCGCATACTTGCTCCCATTCTGAAACACCTTGGTACTTGTCCATGAGACTGACTACAAAAGGCCGATACGCGGTAACCGCCATGCTTGACCTGGCCTTGCACGCGCAAAATGGGCCGGTGTCCCTGGCCGATATCTCCGAGCGCCAAGGCATTTCCCTGTCCTACCTCGAGCAACTGTTCGCCAAATTGCGCCGCAGCAATCTGGTTTCCAGCGTTCGTGGTCCAGGCGGCGGCTATCAGCTGTCCCGCGATATGCAGGGCATCCAGGTCGCTCAGGTGATCGACGCGGTCAACGAATCCGTCGATGCCACCAAATGCCAGGGCCTGGGTGATTGCCACGCCGGCGACACCTGCCTTACGCACCACTTGTGGTGTGACCTGAGCCTGCAGATCCATGAGTTTTTGAGTGGTATCAGCTTGGCTGATCTTGTGACTCGCCGTGAGGTGCAAGAAGTAGCCCAGCGTCAGGACCAGCGCCGTTGCAACACCAAGGCGCCGCGTCTGGACAAGATTGAAGCGTCCGCCGTCGAGTGACAGCCGAAGAGCTAACGGCACGCCAGCCAGCCTGATTTAGGAGAAAGTCCATGAAATTGCCGATTTACCTTGATTACTCAGCGACCACCCCGGTTGATCCGCGTGTCGCGCAAAAGATGAGCGAATGCCTGCTGGTTGACGGAAACTTCGGCAACCCGGCGTCCCGTTCCCACGTTTTCGGCTGGAAAGCTGAAGAGGCCGTGGAAAACGCTCGTCGCCAGGTCGCTGACCTGGTGAATGCCGACCCGCGTGAAATCGTCTGGACCTCCGGTGCCACCGAGTCCGACAACCTGGCTATCAAGGGTGCGGCGCATTTCTACGCGACCAAGGGCAAACACCTGATCACCACCAAGATTGAGCACAAGGCTGTCCTCGACACCATGCGCCAACTGGAACGTGAAGGTTTTGAGATCACCTACCTCGAGCCAACCACCGACGGTATCGTGACCCCGGCGATGATCGAAGCGGCGATGCGTGAAGACACCATCCTGGTTTCCGTGATTCACGTGAACAACGAAATCGGCACCATCAACGACATCGCCGCCATCGGCGAGCTGACCCGCTCCAAGGGCGTGTTGCTGCACGTCGACGCTGCTCAGTCCACCGGCAAGGTCGATATCGACCTGTCTGCACTTAAAGTCGACCTGATGTCGTTCTCTGCCCACAAGACCTACGGCCCTAAAGGCATCGGCGCGCTCTACGTGAGCCGCAAGCCTCGCGTGCGTATCGAAGCCACCATGCACGGCGGCGGTCACGAGCGCGGCATGCGTTCGGGCACCCTGGCGACCCACCAGATCGTCGGCATCGGCGAAGCGTTCCGCGTGGCCAAGGAAGACATGGCTGCCGAAAACGTGCGCATCAAGGCCCTGAGCGATCGCTTCTACAAGCAGGTCGAGCACCTTGAAGAGCTGTACATCAACGGCAGCATGACCGCCCGTGTACCGCACAACTTGAATTTGAGCTTCAACTACGTCGAAGGCGAGTCGCTGATCATGGCGCTCAAGGACCTGGCGGTTTCGTCCGGTTCGGCCTGCACCTCGGCTTCCCTTGAGCCGTCCTACGTATTGCGCGCCCTTGGCCGCAACGACGAACTGGCTCACAGCTCGATCCGCTTTACGTTCGGCCGTTTCACCACCGAAGAAGAAGTCGACTACGCCGCGCAGAAAGTCTGCGAGGCCGTCACCAAGCTGCGTACCTTGTCGCCTCTGTGGGACATGTACAAAGACGGTGTCGATATTTCCAAGATCGAGTGGGCGGCACACTAACTATAGAAGCCGCCACCCAAAAGGCTCTGTAAAGACGTGGCGGAAAACGCAGGCGTGTTTACAGGGTTCCAGAGCGGCCCTGATGAGTGAGGATTCAGTACCATGGCTTACAGCGAAAAGGTCATCGACCACTACGAAAACCCGCGCAACGTCGGCAAGATGAACGCGGAAGACCCTGATGTCGGCACCGGCATGGTCGGCGCCCCGGCGTGCGGCGATGTGATGCGCCTGCAGATCAAGGTCAACGAAGCTGGCGTTATCGAAGACGCCAAGTTCAAGACTTACGGTTGCGGTTCGGCCATCGCCTCAAGCTCCCTGGCGACCGAATGGATGAAAGGCAAGACCCTGGATGAGGCTGTGACGATCAGCAACACCCAACTGGCTGAAGAACTGGCCTTGCCGCCAGTGAAAATCCACTGCTCGGTACTCGCAGAAGACGCCATCAAGGCGGCTGTTCGCGACTACAAGCAGAAGAAAGGCTTGATCTAAGCAATTTGGCGACGAGTAAGGAGTCACGATGGCTATCAGCATGACAGAAGCGGCTGCGCAGCACATTCGCCGCTCCCTGAATGGGCGCGGTAAAGGTGAGGGGATTCGTCTGGGTGTTCGCACCACGGGCTGTTCCGGCCTTGCCTACGTGCTGGAGTTCGTCGACGAGGTGGTCGAGGAAGATCAGGTGTTCGAAAGTCACGGCGAGAAAGTGATTATCGACCCCAAAAGCCTGACCTACCTGGACGGCACCGAGCTCGATTTCGTCAAGGAAGGGTTGAACGAAGGCTTCAAGTTCAACAACCCCAACGTACGCGGTGAATGTGGCTGCGGCGAAAGCTTCAACATCTGAGGCTGATTGTGGGTACTCCTTGTCATTTCGCTTTGTTCGAGCTGCAGCCGAGTTTTCGACTGGACCTTGAACAGCTTGCCACGCGCTACCGTGAACTGGCGCGTGGGGTGCATCCGGACCGCTTTGCTGACGCTTCCGAGCGTGAGCAACGCTTGGCGCTGGAGCAATCAGCCAGCCTCAACGAAGCCTATCAGACGCTCAAGAACCCTCCCAAGCGCGCGCGTTACCTGCTCGCCATGGGCGGTCGCGAGCTGCCACTTGAAGTCACGGTCCAGGATCCTGATTTCCTGATGCAGCAGATGCAATGGCGCGAAGAGCTCGAAGAGCTGCAGGACGAGGCCGATCTGGCCGGAATTGCAGTGTTCAAGCGCCGTCTGAAAGTGGCCCAGGATGAACTCAACGAAAGCTTCGCAGCCTGTTGGGATGATGCGGCGCAACGTGAACAGGCCGAACGCCTGATGCGGCGCATGCAGTTCCTCGACAAGCTCACCTACGAAGTGCGCCAGTTAGAAGAGCGCCTCGACGATTAACCCAGTGCCGCCCAGGTTGCACGCCTGATATACAGATAAGTCCTGATTACCATGGCCCTACTGCAGATCGCCGAACCCGGCCAAAGTCCTCAACCGCACCAGCGTCGTCTGGCGGTCGGGATTGACTTGGGCACTACCAATTCGCTGGTCGCTGCGTTGCGCAGCGGCCTTTCCGAGCCGCTGCCCGACGCCGATGGCCAGGTCATCCTGCCGTCTGCCGTGCGCTATCACGCTGACCGCACTGAAGTGGGCGAGTCGGCCAAGCTGGCGGCGTCTACCGATCCTTTGAACACCGTGCTGTCGGTCAAGCGCTTGATGGGTCGTGGTCTGTCCGACGTCAAGCAATTGGGCGACCAACTGCCGTACCGCTTTGTCGGCGGCGAGTCCCATATGCCGTTCATCGACACCGTCCAGGGCCCGAAAAGCCCGGTGGAAGTGTCGGCCGATATCCTCAAGGTGCTGCGCCAGCGTGCAGAAACCACCCTGGGTGGCGAACTGGTGGGTGCAGTGATTACTGTTCCTGCGTATTTCGATGACGCTCAACGCCAGGCCACCAAGGATGCGGCAAAGCTTGCCGGCCTGAACGTGCTGCGCCTGCTCAACGAGCCGACCGCGGCGGCTGTGGCATACGGCCTGGACCAACACGCCGAAGGCCTGGTGGCTATTTACGACCTGGGCGGCGGTACGTTTGATATTTCGATTCTGCGCCTGACCGGCGGTGTCTTCGAAGTGCTGGCCACCGGTGGCGACACGGCCCTGGGCGGCGATGACTTCGATCACGCCATTGCTGGCTGGATCATCACCAGCGCCGGCTTGTCTGCCGACCTGGATCCGGGCGCGCAACGTAAGCTGTTGCAAACTGCCTGTGCCGCTAAAGAAGCGCTGACTGATGCTGCATCGGTTGAAGTTTCCTACGGTAGCTGGTCGGCCCAACTGACCCGTGAGGCCTTCGATTCTTTGATCGAGCCGATG
Organism: Pseudomonas sp. Bout1; assembly: GCF_034314165.1. GTDB lineage: Bacteria > Pseudomonadota > Gammaproteobacteria > Pseudomonadales > Pseudomonadaceae > Aquipseudomonas. Next base: position 1,183,969 of record NZ_JAVIWK010000001.1, read on the forward strand.
GTCGCCCGCAGCTTGAAAGCCTGCCGCCGTGCCGTGCGTGACTCCGGTATCGAGCTGGAAGACGTGGCGGCCGTGGTGATGGTTGGCGGGTCGACCCGCGTGCCACGTGTCCGCGAAGCCGTTGCCGAGGCCTTTGGCCGCCAGCCGCTGACTGAAATCGACCCGGATCAAGTGGTGGCCATTGGTGCCGCGATCCAGGCCGACACCCTCGCTGGTAACAAGCGTGATGGTGGCGAACTGCTTCTGCTCGACGTGATTCCGTTGTCCCTGGGTCTGGAAACCATGGGCGGCCTGATGGAGAAGGTGATTCCACGCAACACCACCATCCCCGTTGCCCGCGCCCAGGACTTCACCACCTACAAAGACGGCCAGACGGCCATGATGATTCATGTGTTGCAAGGCGAGCGTGAGTTGATCAGCGACTGCCGTTCCCTGGCGCGCTTCGAATTGCGTGGTATTCCGGCGATGGTGGCCGGTGCAGCGAAGATTCGCGTGACCTTCCAGGTCGACGCCGACGGCTTGCTCAGCGTTGCGGCTCGCGAATTGGCCTCCGGCGTTGAAGCCAGCATCCAGGTCAAGCCGTCCTATGGCCTGACCGACGGCGAAATCGCCAAGATGCTCAAGGACTCGTTCCAATACGCCGGTGACGACAAGGTCGCCCGCGTGTTGCGCGAGCAGCAAGTTGACGCCCAGCGCCTGCTCGAAGCGGTGCAGGGCGCCCTTGAGGCAGACGGCGAGCGCTTGCTGGATGCCGAAGAGCGCATGGTCATCGACCTGCAGATGCAGGAACTGGCCGAATTGATGAAAGGCACCGATGGTTACGCCATCGAGCAACAGACCAAGCGCCTGTCGCAAGTGACCGATGCCTTTGCCGCCCGTCGTATGGACCAGTCGGTGAAAGCCGCCCTGGCGGGCCGCAACTTGAATGAACTTGAGGATTAACTGATGCCGCAGATCATTTTTCTGCCACACGCCGAGCATTGCCCGGACGGTATGGTTGTGGAGGCTGAGACCGGCAAGTCCATTCTCGAAGTCGCTCATGACAACCACATCGAGATCGAAAGCGCCTGCGGCGGCGTCAACGCCTGTACCACCTGTCACTGTGTGATCCGTGAAGGTTTCGATAGTCTTGAAGAGGCTGACGACCTGGAAGAGGACTATCTTGATAGGGCGTGGGGGCTGGAGCCGACGTCGCGCTTGAGCTGTCAGGCAAAAGTGGGAACAGAAGACCTTACCGTCGAAATTCCGAAGTATTCGCTTAACCATGCCGCTGAAGCGCCGCACTGATTCAAGGAAGTGTCATGAGTCTTAAATGGGTTGATGTACAAGATATCGCTATCCTGCTGGCCGATGGTCACCCGGATGTGAACCCTTATTCGCTGAACTTTGTAGCTTTGCGTGACATGGTCATGGCCTTGCCAGGGTTCGAAGATGATCGGGAACGCGGCGGTGAAAAGGTTCTTGAAGCGATTCAGACTGCCTGGAAAGAAGAGCAGGACTGAAGCCTCCCTTACGCAGTTAGGCAATACCCAAGAACCCGCGTATAATTCGCGGGTTTAATTTTTCGCAAATTACCGTTTCTGGAGTTACACCATGGCTGTTCAACGTACTTTCTCCATCATCAAGCCTGACGCTGTTGCAAAAAACGTCATCGGCGAGATCACCACTCGTTTCGAAAAAGCCGGCCTGAAGGTTGTAGCTTCGAAACTCAAGCAACTGTCCAAAGCTGAAGCTGAAGGCTTCTACGCTGAACACAGCGCTCGTGGCTTCTTCGGCGACCTGGTTGCCTTCATGATCTCCGGTCCTGTTGTTGTTCAGGTTCTGGAAGGCGAAAACGCTATCGCTCTGAACCGTGAGCTGATGGGCGCTACCAACCCTAAAGAAGCTGCTGCCGGCACCATCCGTGCTGACTTCGCTGAGTCGATCGACGCCAACGCCGTTCACGGTTCGGACTCCGAAGCCGCTGCTGCCCGCGAAATCTCGTACTTTTTCGCTGCTACTGAAGTAACCGCTCGCTAAGCATTAGCTTAAAAGAGCGAAGGTGAATCCATGACTACATTGACTGCAAAAACCAACCTGCTGGGTCTGACTCAACAGGAAATGGAAAAATTCTTCGACTCAATCGGGGAGAAGCGTTTTCGTGCCGCTCAGGTAATGAAGTGGATTCACCATCTTGGCGTCGATGATTTCGACGCCATGACGAACGTCAGCAAGGCCCTGCGCGACAAGCTCAAGGTCATTGCCGAAGTTCGCGGCCCCGAGGTTGTCAGCGAGGACATTTCCACCGACGGCACCCGTAAGTGGGTGGTGCGCGTGGCGTCCGGCAGCTGCGTCGAGACCGTGTACATTCCCCAGGGCAAACGCGGCACTCTGTGCGTTTCGTCCCAGGCAGGCTGTGCCCTGGACTGCAGTTTCTGCTCCACCGGCAAGCAAGGTTTCAACAGCAACCTCACCGCCGCCGAAGTAATCGGCCAGGTGTGGATTGCCAATAAATCGTTCGGCAGCATCCCGGCGACCGCCGACCGTGCCATCACCAACGTGGTGATGATGGGCATGGGCGAGCCGCTGCTGAACTTCGACAACGTTGTTGCGGCCATGCACCTGATGATGGACGACCTGGGCTACGGCATCTCCAAGCGCCGAGTGACCCTGTCGACCTCCGGCGTGGTTCCGATGATCGATGAGCTGGCCAAGCACATCGATGTCTCCCTGGCGTTGTCGCTGCACGCACCGAATGACGCATTGCGTAACCAATTGGTGCCGATCAACAAGAAGTATCCGCTTAAGATGCTGCTCGAATCTTGCCAGCGCTACATGGCGACCCTGGGCGAAAAACGTGTGCTGACCATTGAGTACACCATGCTCAAGGACATCAACGACAAGGTCGAGCACGCGGTCGAGATGATCGAGCTGCTCAAGAACGTACCGTGCAAGATCAACCTGATTCCGTTTAACCCGTTTCCCCATTCTGGCTACGAGCGGCCGAGCAACAACGCCATTCGCCGTTTCCAGGATCAACTGCACCATGCAGGCTTCAATGTCACCGTGCGCACTACTCGCGGCGAAGACATCGATGCGGCATGTGGCCAATTGGTAGGACAGGTGCTGGATCGCACCCGTCGCAGCGAACGTTATATCGCCGTGCGTGAATTGAGTGCCGCCGACGATATGCCGCAAAGCGCCGCGACTCGAACCTGAGAGAGGATCTCTATGCCCTTGCGCCTTGCGCTGCTTTTGCTTGTTGCCAGCCTCGCGGCTGGCTGTGTTTCATCGGGCCATGAGAGCCCGCTGCAAACCGGCAAGGGCCGTGACGAAGCGCGTGCTGCCTATGTGCAGTTGGGCTTGGGGTACTTGCAGCAAGGGATGGCCGAGCAAGCCAAGGTGCCGCTGAAGAAGGCCCTTGAGCTGGATGCCAGCGACGCCGACGCGAATGCTGCGCTGGCTCTGGTGTTCCAGGCCCAGGCCGAGCCTGAATTAGCCGATCGATATTTTCACAAGGCCCTGGCCACACGTCCTGGCGACCCAAGACTGCTGAATAACTACGGCAGTTTTTTGTTTGCGCAGAAACGTTATGGCCAGGCGTCCGAATATTTCCAGCAGGCTGCGGCCGATGCCCTCTATCCTGAGCGCTCGCGGGTTTTCGAGAACCTTGGGGTGACCTCGATGCTTCTCGGCCAGCGCGACACCGCCCGCCAGCAACTGGAAAAAGCCCTGCACCTGAACCAGCGCCAGCCACGAGCGTTGCTCGAAATGGCTGAGTTGTCCTTCGAAGACAGGCATTATGTGCCGGCACGTGACTATTACGAGCGTTTTAGCCTGCTGAGCGGGCAAAATGCACGTAGTCTATTGCTCGGTGTGCGCCTGGCGACGGTTCATGAAGAACGCGATAAGGCCGCACGTTTTGGCCAGCAACTCGAACGACTCTATCCCGGTACGCCGGAATATCAGCAATACCTGTCGGAGCAATGATGAAAGCGGCGCACCCGGAAGTTGTAGCAGCTAATCGTGGAAACCCAGGCGAGACCTTGCGTCAGGCCCGCGAAAGCAATGGTTGGTCGCTGGCAGAAGTGGCCCTCAAGCTCAATTTGACCACGACTTCATTGGGCAACCTTGAAGCTGGCGCGTTCGACAAGCTGCCAGGGCATACTTTTGCCCGCGGCTATATCCGCGCCTACGCCAAGTTGCTGGGTATCGACCAGGCCGCACTGGTCCAGGAATTCGACCAGATCACCGGTACCGATTCCCAGGGCAGCAATGTCCATGGCCTGGGCCGTATTGAAGAGCCTGTGCGGGTTTCCCACACTATCTTGCGCATTGTCAGCCTGTTGCTGTTGATCGCCGTAATCGGCGGTGGCTTTGTATGGTGGCAGGACCAGACCGCCCAGCGTGGCAAGGACTTGTCCACCAACGCCATGGAGCACGTCGAAGTCGAAAGCGCCGACGGAACCACCCAGATTCATCCATTGGACGAGCCGGAAGACCAGGCCGTGGCCCAAGGCCAGGCGGCGCCTGAGGTAGAGCCGGGCGCCGAGCAGCCTGCACCGCAAGTGGGTACTGCGCCTGCAGTGGCCCCCGTTGCGCCCGCTCCAGCCGTTGCTGCGACACCTGCTGCCCCGGTTCACACCCCGGCGGTTCCGGCGCAGGCGCCAGCGCCAACGGCCCCGGCAGCCCCGGCGATTTCCGCGCCAACCACTCCAGTGCTTATCGCCGGTGATGGCCATGTACAAATTACCTACGTCGCTGACTGCTGGACGCAAGTCTCCGATGGCAACGGCAAAGTGCTGTTCAGCGGTCTGAAGCGTAAGGGAGATACACTTGACCAGGGCGGCAAGCCTCCTCTGACGCTGCGTCTGGGCTTTGCCCGTGGCGCGCAAGTGGCCTACAACGGCCAGCCTGTGGACGTGGCGCCGTTCACCAGTGGCGAGACTGCTCGCCTGAAGTTGGGACAATAAAGTCATGCACGGCGAATCTCCAATCAAACGTCGCGTATCGCGCAAGATCTGGGTCGGCTCGGTGCCGGTGGGCGGCGATGCCCCCATCGCAGTACAGAGCATGACCAACAGCGACACCAATGATGTGGCCGCCACGGTCGCCCAGATCAACCGCCTGGAAGCGGCGGGCGTCGACATCGTGCGTATATCTGTTCCGGATATGGACGCTGCCGAAGCCTTTGGCCGCATCAAGCAACTGGTCAAGGTGCCGCTGGTCGCCGATATTCACTTCGACTACAAGATCGCTCTGCGCGTGGCCGAACTGGGCGTCGATTGCCTGCGCATCAACCCGGGCAACATCGGTCGTGAAGACCGGGTTCGCGCCGTGGTCGATGCCGCCCGTGATCGCGGGATTCCAATCCGCATCGGCGTCAACGCCGGTTCCCTGGAAAAAGACCTGCAAAAGAAATACGGCGAGCCGACTCCGGCAGCGCTGGTAGAGTCTGCTTTGCGTCACGTTGAACACCTTGAACGCCTGAATTTCCAGGACTTCAAGGTCAGCGTAAAGGCTTCCGACGTGTTCATGGCGGTAGAAGCGTATCGCCTGCTGGCCAAGGAAATCGTCCAGCCACTGCACTTGGGTATCACTGAAGCCGGCGGTTTACGCTCAGGCACAGTGAAATCTGCGGTGGGTCTCGGTATGCTGCTGGCCGACGGGATTGGCGATACTATTCGCATCTCGCTCGCGGCGGACCCGGTAGAGGAAGTGAAAGTCGGCTACGACATTCTCAAATCCCTGCATTTGCGTTCCCGTGGCATCAACTTCATTGCCTGCCCGAGCTGCTCGCGGCAGAACTTCGACGTGGTGAAAACCATGAACGAACTGGAAGTACGCCTCGAAGACCTGCTGGTGCCGCTGGATGTTGCGGTGATCGGCTGCGTGGTCAACGGGCCGGGTGAGGCCAAAGAGGCCCATGTGGGCCTCACCGGTGGTACGCCAAACCTGATTTACATCGACGGCAAGCCGTCGCAGAAATTGACGAATGACAATCTGGTGGATGAGCTGGAACGGCTGATCCGCCAGAAAGCGGCCGAAAAGGTCGCGGCTGACGCAGCGCTGATCGCGCGCGGCTAAGAACGAATTTAAGGATTTGATGTGAGCAAGTCTCTGCAAGCCATTCGTGGCATGAACGACATCCTGCCTGAGCAGACGCCCCTGTGGCGCTACTTCGAGGGCACTGTCGCGCGCCTGCTGGATAACTACGGTTACAAGCAGATCCGCATGCCGATCGTCGAGTTCACCGAGCTGTTCAAGCGCTCCATCGGTGAAGTGACCGACATCGTCGAAAAAGAGATGTACACCTTCGAAGACCGCAACGGCGATTCCCTGACCCTGCGTCCGGAAGGTACTGCCGCGTGCGTGCGTGCGGTGCTTGAGCATGGCCTTACCGGCGGTGGCCAGCCGCAGAAGCTCTGGTACATCGGCCCGATGTTTCGTCACGAGCGCCCGCAAAAAGGCCGTTATCGCCAGTTTCACCAGATCGGCCTGGAAGTGTTCAACCTCGACGGTCCGGACATCGACGCCGAGCTGATCGTGCTGACCTGGCGCCTGTGGGGCATGCTGGGCATCCGTGATGCGGTCAAGCTTGAGCTCAACAGCCTGGGTACCAGTGAATCCCGGGGCCGCTACCGCGAAGCCCTGGTGGAATTCCTGTCGGGCCACCTGGACAAGCTGGACGAAGACAGCCAGCGCCGTCTGAAAACCAACCCGCTGCGGGTACTGGACACCAAGAACGCCGAGACCCAGGCCGTACTCGTGGACGCGCCAAAAATGGCCGACTACCTGGACGACGAGTCGCGTATCCACTTCGAGGGCCTCAAGGCTCGCCTGGACGCGGCCGGCATTCCTTACGTCATCAACCCAAAGTTGGTGCGTGGCCTCGATTACTACAGCAAGACCGTGTTCGAGTGGGTCACCGACAAGCTCGGCGCCCAGGGCACCGTGTGTGCCGGTGGCCGTTACGACGGCCTGGTCGAGCAGATGGGCGGCAAGCCGACCACCGGCGTAGGTTTTGCCATGGGTATCGAGCGGCTGATCCTGCTGCTCGAAACCCTGGAGCAGGTCCCCGAAGAAATCTCCCGTCAGGTGGATGTGTACTTCTGCGCCTTTGGCGAGGCGGCCGAACTGGCTGCCCTGGCCCTGAGCGAGAAGTTGCGCGACCCACTGCCGAACCTGCGCCTGCAAGTCAATGCCGGCGCCGGCAGCTTCAAAAGCCAGTTCAAGAAAGCCGACAAGAGCGGTGCGCTGTATGCACTGATCCTGGGTGATGATGAGTTGGCCCAGCAAGTGGTAAGTTTCAAACCCCTGCGTGGTCAGGGTGAACAACAAAGCATTGCCTTTGATGCGCTTGCAGCGCACCTGGCCACCTGCATCGTGCAGGGTTGAAGCTGTCAAACAGCCGATTTAGCGATTAAGGAGTATTGGGGTGTCGAGTACTGATGATGACCAGCTGGCCGAGTTCAAAGACTGGTGGCAGCGCAACGGCAAGCCCCTGGTCACTGGCGGTTTGCTGGCTTTAGTAGTGGTGTTCGGCTGGCAAGCCTGGCACAAGTATCAGGCTAACCAGTCGCAAGGCGCCTCGATTATCTATCAGCAATTGCTGGAAACCTCGCTGACGCCAAACGGCAAGCCAGACCTCGCCCAGGTTGCAGACCTGGCCGGCAAGCTGAAAAGCGAATTCGGCGGTAGCACCTACGCGCAATACGGCAGCCTGTTCGTCGCAAAAGTGGCGGTCGACAACGGCAAGCTGGATGACGCAGCCTCCGAGCTGAAAGCCATCACCGACAAGCCGGCCAACCCGACCCTGGGTGAAATCGCACGTCAGCGTCTGGCTCAGGTACTCGCGGCACAGAACAAGGCTGACGATGCACTGAAACTGCTCGACGGCGATGCTGACAAGGCATTCCTGGCTACTCGTGAAGAGCTCAAGGGCGACCTCCTGGTCCAATTGGGTCGTACCGACGAAGCCAATGCTGCGTACCAAAAAGCCAAGGCGGCGCTGTCTGATGAAGCAGCGGTCGGTGGCTTACAAATCAAGCTCGACGACTTGGCCAAAGGGGATGCGTGACGTGATCCGTTGGAAACATGCAGCATTGCTGGCTCTGGCCGTTTTGGCCGCGGGTTGCAGCAGCAACAGCAAAAAAGAACTGCCTCCGGCCGAGCTGACCAGCTTCAAGGAAGAAGTGGTCCTGCAAAAGCAGTGGAGCCGCTCCATTGGTGACGGTCAGGGCGATCTGTACAACCTGATGGTCCCGGCGATCGACGGTGACACCATCTTCGCCGCTGATTCCACCGGCGTTGTGGTCTCCATGGATCGCATGAACGGCGACGTCAAATGGAAGAAAGACCTTGAATTGCCTGTGTCCGGCGCCGTTGGCGTGGGTTCCGGCATGGTGCTGCTCGGCACGCTGAAAGGCGATGTCGTGGCGCTGGATTCGAGCACAGGTGAAGAGAAATGGCGCGCTCGCGTGACCAGTGAAGTGCTCTCGCCACCGGCTACCAACGGTGACATCGTTGTGGTGCAGACCCAGGATGACCGTGTGATCGGCCTCGACGCCGCCACCGGTAACCAGCGCTGGTTGTACGACAGCACGCCGGCGGTCCTGACCTTGCGCGGTACCAGCGGTCCGGTTGTGACCAGCAACCTCGCACTGGCAGGCCTGTCGACCGGTAAAGTGGTCGCCCTGGACACCCAGAACGGCGTGCCGGCCTGGGAAACCCGGGTCGCTATTCCACAGGGTCGTTCGGAACTGGACCGCGTAGTGGACATCGACGGTGGCTTGCTGCTGTCGGGTGATACCCTTTACGTCGCGACTTATCAGGGCCGCGTTGCGGCGCTGGACGTACAGAGCGGCCGGATCAACTGGCAGCGTGATGCTTCCAGCTACGCAGGTGTCGCCCAAGGATTTGGCAGCGTCTACGTAAGCCTGGCGTCCGGCACGGTTGAAAGTGTCGACGAGCGTTCCACCACTGCATTGTGGAGCAACGACTCCCTGGCTCGCCGTCAGTTGTCGGCACCGGAAGTATTCTCCAGCTACGTAGCGGTAGGCGACTTTGAAGGTTACCTGCACCTGCTGAGCCAGGTGGACGGTCGCTTTGTCGGTCGCGAACGCATCGACAGCGACGGCCTGCGTGCCCGTCCGCTGGTGGTCGGTAACATGCTTTACGTGTATGGCAACAGCGGCAAACTGGAAGCGCTGACCATCAAGTAAGAACTATGCTTGGGGGGCTAACTCTCACGCAGCTTCACCTGTAGGAGCAAGCTTGCTCGCGAAAATCGTTAACGATAACGCGTGCAGTCTGGATAAACGCGGTGCCTTTGCGTTTTTCGCGAGCAAGCTCGCTCCTACAGTCGAGCACCAGCCGCTGCCTTGCAGCGGCTTTTGTATTTTCTGAAATAACGAAGTGGAGAGCCGCATGGTTCCCGTAATCGCCCTGGTGGGCCGACCGAACGTCGGCAAGTCCACCTTGTTCAACCGCCTGACCAGGACTCGCGACGCCATCGTCGGCGACTTGTCCGGTCTGACCCGTGATCGCCAATACGGTGAGGCAAAGTGGCAAGGGCGCTCCTACATTATTGTCGACACCGGTGGTATCTCCGGTGACGAGCATGGCATGGACGAAAAGATGGCCGAGCAGTCGCTGCTGGCCATTGAAGAAGCTGATGTCGTGTTGTTCCTGGTGGACGCCCGCGCGGGCTACACCGCTGCTGACCAGATGATTGGCGAGCACCTGCGCAAGCGCAACAAGCGTTCCTACGTGGTGGCCAACAAGATCGACAACATCGATCCTGAAATGGCCCGCGCCGAGTTCAGCCCGATGGGCCTGGGCGACGCGATCCCGATCGCCGGTGCCCACGGTCGCGGTATCACCCAGATGCTGGAAATCGCCCTGCGCGACTTCCCGCGTGATGACGTGGATGAAGTCGAAGGCGAAGAAGAGATCGTTGCCGAAGGCGAGGAAGCCAAGCGCATTCCTGGCCCAAGCGAAAAAGACGGTATCAAGATCGCGATCATCGGTCGCCCGAACGTCGGCAAGTCGACGCTGGTCAACCGTATGCTCGGTGAAGACCGGGTAATCGTCTACGACGAACCCGGCACCACCCGCGACAGTATCTACATCCCGTTCGAGCGTAACGACGAGAAGTACACGCTGATCGACACCGCCGGTGTGCGCAAGCGCGGCAAGATCCACGAGGAAGTTGAAAAGTTCTCCGTGGTGAAAACCCTGCAGGCGATCAAAGACGCCAACGTGGTGATCTTCGTCATGGACGCCCGCGAAGGGGTGGTAGACCACGACCTGAACTTGCTGGGCTTTGCCCTGGAAGCCGGTCGCGCCCTGGTGATCGCGATCAACAAGTGGGACGGCATGACGCCGAGCGAGCGCGATTTCGTCAAGATCGAACTGCAGCGTCGGCTGTTCTTCGTCGAGTTCGCCGATATCCACTTTATCTCGGCACTGCACGGTACCGGCGTGGGCAACCTCTACGCGTCAGTGCAGAACTCGTTCAAGTCTGCGGTCACCCGCTGGCCGACCAACCGCCTCACCCAGATCCTGGAAGATGCGGTCAGCGAGCACGCGCCACCGATGGTCAACAACCGTCGGATCAAGCTGCGCTACGCTCACTTGGGGGGTGCCAACCCGCCGATTATCGTGATCCACGGTAACCAGCTGGAGAAGGTGCCGAAGTCCTACGTGCGTTACCTTGAGAACACCTATCGCCGTGTCTTGAAACTGGTCGGTACGCCGATCCGTATCGAGTTCAAGGGTGGCGAGAACCCGTACGAAGGCAATAAGAACAGCCTCACCGACCGCCAGGTAAACAAAAAGCGCCGGATGATGACGCACCACAAGAAAGCCGACAAAAAGCGCCGCGACAAGCGCTGATGCTGATCGGTTGAAAAAGGGCTCTTTCAGAGCCCTTTTTTTGTGCCTGGCGGTTGACCCTTCGCGGCATGCAGCTTAAAACTTGGGGCTCACCGCAAGGGGCGCACCGATGATCACCAGCAAGCTGCCGAATGTCGGCACCACCATCTTCACCACCATGTCGCAACTCGCTGCCGAAACCGGTGCGCTCAACCTGTCCCAGGGGTTTCCCGACTTCAATGGGCCTCAGGGTTTGCTGGACGGGGTGGGCAAGCACATTGCCCTCGGCCATAACCAATACGCTCCCATGACTGGCCTGCCGGTACTGCGCCAGCAAGTGGCGGCCAAGATCGCCCGCAGCTATGGCGCCACGGTGGATGCCGACAGCGAAGTAACGATTACCCCGGGCGCCACCGAGGCGATTTTCTGTGCGATCCAGGCGGTGATCCGCAGCGGTGATGAAGTGATCGTGTTCGATCCGGCCTATGACAGCTACGAGCCGTCGGTAGAGCTGGCGGGCGGTCGCTGCGTGCATGTACAACTGCGGCTGGATGACTTCTCCCTGGACTTCGAACAGATCAAGGCGGCGCTGTCACCGCGTACCCGCATGATCATCCTCAACAGCCCGCACAACCCTACCGGCGCCCTGATCAGCCGTGCCGAGCTGGACCAGTTGGCCGAGTTGATCCGCGACCGTGACATCTACCTGGTCAGCGATGAGGTCTACGAGCACCTGGTATTCGACGGCGTGCCCCACGTCAGCGTGCTGGCCCATGAAGAGCTGTACCAGCGCGCCTTTGTGGTCAGCTCGTTTGGCAAGACCTACCACGTCACCGGCTGGAAAACCGGCTACGTGATCGCACCTCCGGCCCTCAGCGCCGAACTGCGCAAGGTGCATCAATATGTCAACTTTTGCGGCGTGACCCCGTTGCAGTACGCTTTGGCGGACTTCATGGCCGAACACCCGGAACATGTCGAGCAATTGCCGGCGTTCTATCAAGCCAAGCGCGACCTGTTCTGCGACCTGCTGGAACCGTCGCGTTTCAGCTTTAGCCGGGTGGCCGGTACCTACTTCCAACTGGTGGATTACTCACAGATTCGCCCGGACCTGGATGACGTCGCCATGTCATTGTGGATGACCCGCGAACATGGCGTGGCAACCATCCCGGTCTCGGTGTTCTACCAGAACCCACCGCAAGGCCAGCGCCTGGTGCGCCTGTGCTTTGCCAAACGCGAGGAGACGCTGCGCCAAGCAGCCGAGAAACTATGCGTGATCTGAGTGCACTGCCCAACCTGAACATTGCCCTGGTGCAAACGACCCTGGCCTGGCACGACCGCCAGGCCAACCTTGAGCATTTCGAACTGCTGCTGGAACAAGCCAGGGGCGCCGACCTGATCGTGCTGCCGGAGATGTTTACCACTGGTTTCTCGATGGAATCGGAAACGCTTGCCGAGCCTGAAAGCGGCCCCACGCATCACTGGCTGCAGGCCCAGGCGAAGAAGTACAACGCGGTGATCACCGGCAGCGTGATCATCCAGGCCGCCGACCGCAGCCACCGCAACCGCCTGCTCTGGGCGCGCCCGGATGGCGAGGTGTTGCACTACGACAAACGCCACCTGTTTCGCATGGCCGGTGAGCACGACCACTACACCCCGGGCGAGCGCCAGGTGCAGTTCGAACTCAAGGGCTGGCGGATCCGCCCGTTGATTTGCTACGACCTGCGCTTCCCGGCGTGGAGCCGTGACGCCCAGGACACCGACCTGTTGTTGTATACCGCGAACTGGCCGGGCGCCCGGCGCCAGCACTGGAACCGCCTGCTACCGGCGCGGGCCATCGAAAACCTGTGCTACGTGGCGGCGGTGAACCGGGTGGGCACGGACGGCAAGGGCTTTGCCTACACCGGCGACAGCCAAGTCCTGGACTTCCAGGGAGAAAGCCTGCTGAGTGCAGGGGAGGCGGATGGGGTGTTCCAAGTGTGCCTGGATGCATCGGAGTTGGCGGCGTACCGCACACGCTTCCCGGCGAACCTGGATGCTGACAGCTTCGAGTTTGTCTGAAGGGTTTCCATCGCCTGGGAGATCGCTATCGCGGGCAAGCCCGGCTCCCACATTTGGCCTGAGTTGTCTGGAGGAATGCATTCCCCTGTGGGAGCCGGGCTTGCCCGCGATGAGGCCCTGGCAGTCACCACAAATTTCGAACTGCACAAAAAAGGCCCCGGGATGAGCATCCAGGGGCCTTCTGTATTTCAGCGGTCAGTACTTACGCCGCTTTCGCTTCCTGCTGGCTCAACGAGCGGTTCAGCGCACTGAACACCGCCTTGAAGCTCGCCGTGGTGATGTTTTCATCAATGCCCACGCCATGCACCGGACGCTCGCCATTTACCCTCAGCTCAATGTAGGCCGCTGCCTTGGCATTGGTGCCCGCGCCAATCGCATGTTCGTTGTAATCCATGATCTCTACACCAATCGGCAGCCCGGCCACCAGCGCTTCCAGGGCGCCGTTGCCTTTACCGTGCCAGCGCAGGTTGGTTTCGCCCTGGCCCTTGCCCGAGACCTCAACTTCTACCGAGCTGTTGCCGTTCTCTTCCTGCAAGCGATGGCTGACCAGCGCGTATGGAATGTTGGCTTGCAGGTATTCACGCTGCAACAAGCTGTAGATCTGCGAGGCTGTCATCTCCAGGCCCACACGGTCGGTTTCGGCCTGTACCACCTGGCTGAACTCGATCTGCATGCGGCGCGGCAAGCTGATGCCGTACTCCTGCTCCAGCAGGTAGGCGATGCCGCCTTTGCCCGACTGGCTGTTGACGCGGATTACCGCCTCGTAGCTGCGGCCAATGTCGGCCGGGTCGATCGGCAAGTACGGCACTTCCCACAATGCGTCCGGTTTCTGTTGGGTGAAGCCTTTGCGGATCGCGTCCTGGTGGGAGCCGGAGAAGGCGGTGTGAACCAGGTCGCCGACGTACGGGTGACGCGGGTGCACCGGGATCTGGTTGCACTCTTCAACCACTTTGCGCACGCCGTCGATGTCGGAGAAGTCCAGCTGAGGGTCGAGGCCCTGGGTGTACATGTTCAACGCCACGGTCACCAGGTCGACGTTGCCGGTACGCTCGCCGTTGCCGAACAGGCAGCCTTCGACACGGTCGGCGCCGGCCATCAGGCCCAGCTCGGTAGCGGCCACGCCAGTGCCACGGTCGTTGTGGGTGTGCAGGCTGATGATCACGCTGTCACGACGGTTGATATGGCGACCGAACCACTCGATCTGGTCGGCATAGATGTTCGGGGTGGCGCACTCGACGGTGGCTGGCAGGTTGAGGATCACCTTGTGCTCAGGCGTCGGGTTCCACACCTCGATCACCGCGTCACAGACTTCCTTGGCGAACTCCAGCTCAGTGGCGCTGAAGGTCTCTGGCGAGTACTCGAAGGTCCACTGGGTTTGCGGCTGCTGGGCGGCGTATTTGACGAACAGCTTGGCCGCGTTGACCGCGATGGCCTTGATCCCGTCCTTGTCCTGGTTGAACACGATGCGGCGGAACGACGGCGAGGTGGCGTTGTACAAGTGGACGATGGCTTTCTTCGCGCCGCGCAGGGATTCGAAGGTGCGAGCGATCAAGTCTTCACGGCCCTGGGTCAGCACCTGGATGGTGGTGTCCTCGGGGATGTGGTTGTCTTCGATCAGGGTGCGCACGAAGTCGAAGTCGGTTTGCGACGCGGCCGGGAACGAGGCCTCGATTTCCTTCACGCCGACGGCGACCAGGGTCTTCCAGAAACGCAGCTTTTTCACCGCGTCCATCGGCTCGATCAGCGACTGGTTGCCGTCGCGCAAGTCGGAACTGCACCAGATCGGCGCGGCGGTGATGGTCTTCGACGGCCAGGTGCGGTCCGGGATATCAATGGTCGGGAACGCGCGGTACTTCGAAGACGGGTCTTTGAGCATGCTCATCGGGAAATCCTTTGTGTAGGGGCCGAGAAGAGGCGGCCTGCCGTAAAACTGTTATTGGGGATAAAGCTTGGGACGAGGCAGATCGATTCAGCCTGGCAGTCGTGCGCTGACTAGGCACAGGCTGCGGTGCTGGCGGAGCTGAATGAGGGTGTGAGAGGTTTTCATAGGTCCAACCCTAACCGCCGGGGTGAAAGATGGCAAGCAGTCGGAAAAAATTGGGAGAAGTTCTGCTATTGGCGTATGAAACGAGATTTTATAGTTAATAAATGAACGCAGGGTTGTTTTATTTGCGCACCCGCTGCCGGGTGCGCAATTGAGCGTCAAGGCTGAAACGCCCCGATAAAGATCGCCGGATCAACCCGTGCGTCGTTCAGGCTGATGTTCCAATGCATATGCGGCCCGGTCGCCCGGCCGGTAGATCCGACCTTGCCCACCACCGCGCCGCGAGCCAGTTGCTGGCCCACGCTCACGTCAATCTTCGACATATGGCAGAACATGCTGATAAAGCCCTGGCCATGGTCTACAAACACGGTGTTGCCATTGAAGAAGTAGTTGCCGGTGAGAATCACCTTGCCTGCCGCCGGGGTCTTGATTGGCGTACCGGCGCCTACGGCAAAGTCCAGGCCCGAATGCGGATTACGCTCCTCGCCATTGAAGAAACGTCGCACGCCGAACTTGCTCGACAGTGGCCCGTTGACCGGTTTGTCCAGCAGCAGGTTGCTCGGCGTGTTCGGGCTGAAACTGCGGTACGCCTTGAGCTGGACCGCCAGCTCGCCTTCGATGCGCTTGAGTTGCGCCGGGTCTGGATTCACCTGGCTTTTGTTCTTCAGGGTGATGTGCTGCTCGGGGTACTTCTTGAATCCCACGATAAACGGCAGGTTCTGGCTGCCGCTGGTGATTCGCTGGGTGCCGGGTTTGACCGTCAGTGGAATGCCCACAATCGCCAGCCAGTTGTTCTGCTCCTTCACCACCAGCACTGGCCGGTTCAGGTAAGTGGCTTTGGGCGCTGTCGCCGAAGTGCCGAGGTCGACCACCGCGACGCCACCCGGCACCGGCTTGTTCAGCAGCCGGGTGATGTAGCTGTCAGCGTGGGCATTGAAGGTCAGGCACAGCAGCATCAACACACTTAAAAAACGAGGCATCAATCAATCCAGTAACGAGAGGGTGACGGGCGTCAGGTGGTTGTCTTCCACCCGCACCTGCAATTGGCCTTCACCGAGGCGCGCGGTCAGGCGCTGGCCGGTGTGGGTTTGCGCGGCATTGCGAATTGCCTGGCCGCGTTCGTCGAGCAAGATGCTGTAGCCACGGCCGAGCGTGGCGAGTGGGCTGACCACTTGCAGCGTCTGCACCTGGCTTTGCAGTTGCAGGCGGCGTGCCTTGAGGCCTTCACGCATGGCACGAGGCAGGCGTTCGGCGAGGCCGTCCAGGCGCTGGCGCAGCAGGGCCAATTGGCGGCCGGGGTGTTGGCCGGCGAGACGGGTTTCGAGGCGGATCAAGCGTTCGCGTCGAGTATTCAGGCTTCGCTCGAAGGCCCGGCGCAGGCGCATGTCCAGGTCATCGAGGCGCTGGGCCTGTTGGCGCAGGCGTTCGCCGGGGTGACGCAGGCGACGGGCCATGCCTTCCAGGCGCAGGCGGTCGTGGGTCAGGCGGTTGCGCATCAGCATCAGCAGGCGGCGGTGCAGATTTTCTACCTGGCGAGTCAGGTGGCTGGAATCCGGCGCTAACAGTTCGGCAGCGGCAGAAGGCGTTGGAGCGCGCACGTCGGCGACAAAGTCACTGATGGATACATCGGTTTCGTGGCCGACGGCGCTGACGATTGGCGTCACGCAGGCGTCCACCGCTCGCGCTACGGCTTCTTCGTTGAAACACCAGAGGTCTTCCAGCGAGCCGCCGCCACGGGCCAGGATCAGCGCGTCAAAACCGCGTGCGTCGGCCAGCTTCAGCGCGCGGACGATTTGCGCTACGGCTTCACGGCCTTGTACGGCCGTCGGGATCAACGTCAGCTCTACGTTGGGCGCGCGGCGGCGGAATACGCTGATGATGTCGCGGATTACCGCGCCGGTGGGCGAGCTGATAATTCCGATACGCCGCGGGTGGGCGGGCAGCGGCACCTTGCGCTCGGCGCTGAACAGGCCTTCGGCGCTGAGTTTTTCCTTCAGCGCATCGAAGGCCAGGCGCAGCGCGCCGTCACCGGCCGGTTCCACCGTGTCGAGTATCAGTTGATAGTCGCCACGGCCTTCAAACAGCGAGACCTTGCCCCGCACCTTCACCGCCAGGCCGTCTTTCAACGCCTGGCGCACCCGTGCGGCGTTCTGCCGGAACAGCGCGCAACGCACCTGGGCGCCGCTGTCTTTCAGGGTGAAATACACGTGGCCGGAGGCAGGGCGGGCGAGGTTGGAGATCTCGCCTTCGACCCAGATATTGGTGAACACGTCTTCCAGCAACACCCGCGCGCGGCCGTTGAGTTGGCTGACAGTCAGGACTTCGCGGTCCAGGCCCAGACGGGCAAAGGGATCTTTAATCATGGGCGGCAGTTTATAGGCATTCGTGCAGGGTTTGACAGAACTGCTCCACCAGCGCGCTCGGCGTTTGCTGGCAGGCGAGGGCGACGGTGCTTTGGCAATCGGGATCGGCCAGGGGCAAAAAATGAATGTTGGCTGGTGCAATGTCCTGCATCGACTCCGGCAGCAGGGCAATCCCGAATCCGGCCTGGATCAGCTGCAATTGTGTGCTCTTGCGTGACATGACCCGGGCGGCCTTGGGGAAAAATCCGGCACGCATGCACAACTCGGCTGACAGGTAACTCAGCCCTCCGCGTTGCGGGTGAGGGATCGAGATAAACGCTTCGTTCTTCAGTTGCGCCAAATCGATACCGGATGTGTGCCCGGCCAATGGGTGATTCGGTGGCACGGCCAGCAACAATCGTTCGCTATATAAAGGCACGATGCACACGCCTTCGCGCTGGCGCAATACCGGCAAGCGCAACAGCCCGACCTCCAGGCGCCCGTCGGCGATTTCTTCCAGCTGTGCTTCGGAGGACAGTTTGGCGATGTCCATCGACACGCCCGGGCACCCTTCCAGCCAGGCCCCGATGCCACGCAGCAAACGGCCGCCCATTGGCACCGTGCTCGAATGGCTCATCCGTAACGTGCCGAGTTGGCCATTGCCTACTTGCGTCGCCATCTCACTGGCCTTGAGCAACTCGCCCAGCAGGTTGCGTGCCCGTGGGTAAAACGCCTCGCCCGCAGCCGTCAGCCGTGGCTGGCGTGCGGTGCGCTCAAACAGCGGAGTTTGCAGCAGGTTCTCCAGCGCCTTGATCTGCCGGCTTAGGGCCGATTGCGCGACAAACAGCCGCTCGGCCGCCGCGCTGAAGCTGCCGCTCTCGGCGATTTCGACGAAGTAACGCAACTGCCGGGTAGAAATCACAAGTCATGCCTTTTTGAGATGAGTGGCGGGCTTGGAAGATATTAGTCGCAACGCTCGTCAATGGCTAAAGTGATGGCTATCTCCAATAAGGAATACCTCATGAGCCCGGTCGAACTGTTAAGTCATTGGTCGTTCAGCGGTGTTGACTGGCTGGTGATTGGCGTGGCGATTGCGCTGGCCTATATCGTGTTCGGCATCGCCGGCTTTGGTACTGCTCTGGTGGCGGGACCGATCCTGATTCTGTTCATGCCGCTGTCCAAGCTCATCCCTTTGCTGGTGCTGCTGGATTTTGTCGCCGCTTTCGGCAACCTCCTGCAATCACGCCGGGACGTAGTGAAACCGGAATTGCTGAGGTTGCTGCCGTGCATGGCGATTGGTTGCACCCTTGGGGTGATCTTCCTGCTCAACCTGCACTCCAATTTATTGCTGCTACTGATGGGCCTGTTTATCAGCGCCTACGCGCTATACAGCCTGGCGATAAAGGCCAAACCCACGCAGATGGCGACCGGTTGGGCAATTCCCATGGGGGTTATCGGCGGGCTGTTTGGGGCGTTGTTCGGCAGTGGCGGCTTTTTATATGCGATCTACCTCAACAGCCGCTTGCCCAAGGACGGCGCGCGGGCGACCCAGAGCGCGTTGATCAGTTGCAGCACGGTGGTGCGCCTGAGCCTGTTTTTGATCGCGGGCGTGTACGCCGAGCTACCCTTATTAATGTTGGCGGTGTGCCTGTTGCCGGCCATGGCGCTCGGGCTGTGGGCGGGGCGGCGGCTAACCCTGCGCATGTCCCGCGAGGCGTTCGTGCGGTTGGTGACCTGGCTGGTGCTGGCCAGCGGCATTGCCTTGATTGCCCGTTACTTGAGTACTTGACCTGTGGGTGTCAGGGATTAAGCTGCCGGGCTTTAGGGCCTTATTGCGGGCAAGCCCGGCTCCCACAGTTGATCTGCATTGCCTGGATGAATGCAGTCCCTTGTGGGAGCCGGGCTTGCCCGCGATGAGGCCAGAAGCCACACCGCAGGACACCCAGGCACCATGAATTCCCAAAGCATCCTTGTCCCTAAAATCTCCACCTTGCCCGTCCACGAACCCCGCGCCCGGGCGATCGTGCGCTGGCTGGTGCGCAAGAACATCGTCAAGGAAGAGCTCACCACCTGCGGGCGCACCGGCAACCGCATGGGCTACGCCCTGGCCGACGGTGCCCGCGCCGTAGTGCTGCACCCCGACGCGCTGCCGTTCAACGAGCCGATCAACGGCCTGGAGATCATCTACAAGCGCTGCATCTACACCCCGGCCAAGGGCTTTCTCGAAGAAGCCGGCTGCCCGGAATGCCTCAAGGAAGTCGGCGAAGCACTGTTCGAAAGCCTGGAAGACTGGATGCCCGGCCACACCGACAACTTCACCTGCCCGTTGTGTGGGCATGAAGATGACATCAACGGCTTCCTGTTCCTGCAGGAATGCGGCTTCTCCAACCTCGGATTCATCTTCAACAACTGGGCGGAGGCGGGGTTCAAGCAGAGCTTTATCGACGAATTTGCCGACTGGCTGGACCAGAAGATGAGTTGGGTCAAAGTCGAACTTTAATCCATCTATCAGTATTACCAAGTTTGTCAGAGTTTTACATTGAACCCGAGGGGGTGTCTGACTATAATGGCGCGCTTCCATTTTCCCGCTCGGGAGCCCCCGCGATGCTGCGTATCAGCCAAGAAGCTCTGACATTCGACGACATTCTCCTAGTGCCCGGTTATTCCGAGGTGCTTCCTAACGAAGTCAGTCTCAAGACCCGCCTAACCCGTGGCATCGAGCTGAATATTCCTCTGGTTTCCGCTGCCATGGACACCGTCACCGAAGCCCGTTTGGCAATTGCCATGGCTCAGGAAGGCGGCATCGGCATCATCCACAAGAACATGACCATCGAGCAGCAAGCTGCCGAAGTGCGCAAGGTCAAGCGTTACGAAGCCGGTGTGGTCAAGGACCCGATCACCATCGAGGCCGATGCCACCGTTCGTGACCTGTTCGACCTGACCCGCCTGCACAACATCTCCGGCGTCCCGGTACTGCACGATGGCGACCTGGTCGGCATCGTCACTTCCCGTGACGTGCGTTTCGAGAACCGTCTTGAAGTCACCGTCCGCGAAGTGATGACGCCTAAAGAGCGCCTGGTCACTGTCATGGAAGGCGCCGACAAGGACGACGCTCGCGAGCTGTTGCACAAGCACCGCATCGAACGCGTACTGATCGTCGACGACAAATTCGCCCTCAAAGGCATGATGACCGTCAACGACATCGAAAAAGCCAAGGCTTACCCGCTGGCCAGTAAGGACGACCAAGGTCGCCTGCGCGTTGGCGCTGCGGTCGGCACCGGCAAGGATACCGGCGAGCGCGTCTCGGCCCTGGTAGCGGCCGGCGTTGACGTAGTGGTGGTCGACACCGCCCACGGTCACTCCAAAGGCGTGATCGACCGCGTGCGTTGGGTCAAAGAGAATTTCCCTGACGTGCAAGTGATCGGCGGCAACATCGCCACCGGCGCTGCCGCCAAGGCACTGGTTGCTGCGGGCGCAGACGCGGTCAAGGTCGGTATCGGCCCTGGCTCGATCTGCACCACCCGTATCGTTGCCGGTGTAGGCGTGCCGCAAATCAGCGCCATCGCCAACGTCGCCGCGGCCCTTGAAGGCACGGGCGTACCGTTGATCGCCGACGGCGGCATCCGTTTCTCCGGTGACCTGTCCAAGGCCATCGTTGCCGGTGCTTCCTGCGTGATGATGGGCTCGATGTTCGCAGGTACCGAAGAAGCGCCAGGCGAGATCGAACTGTTCCAGGGTCGTTCGTACAAGGCTTACCGTGGCATGGGTTCCCTGGGCGCCATGTCCCAGGCTCAAGGTTCTTCCGACCGTTACTTCCAGGACTCCTCCGCGGGCGCCGAGAAGCTGGTACCGGAAGGCATTGAAGGGCGTGTTCCGTACAAGGGCACCCTGAGCGCCATCATTCATCAATTGATGGGCGGCCTGCGTTCCTCGATGGGCTACACCGGCAGCGCCGACATCGAAGAAATGCGCACCAAGCCTGAGTTCGTGCGGATCACCGGTGCCGGCATGGCCGAGTCCCACGTCCACGACGTACAGATCACCAAGGAAGCGCCAAACTACCGCGTAGGTTGATGCTTCCAGCAAAACGTTAAGTAACCGGGGCTGTTCTTCAGCCCCGAGTTGTTTCTGATTCTCTTTATTCGAATTGCATAGACGAGACTGACTCCATGGCCCTCGACATTCACGCCCACCGCATCCTGATCCTCGACTTCGGTTCCCAGTACACCCAGCTGATCGCCCGCCGCGTGCGTGAAATCGGCGTGTACTGCGAACTGCATCCGTTCGACATGGACGACGAAGCGATTCGCGAATTCGCTCCAAAAGGCGTCATTCTCGCCGGCGGCCCCGAGTCCGTGCACGAAGCCAACAGCCCGCGTTGCCCACAGGCCGTATTTGACCTGGGCGTGCCGGTCTTCGGTATCTGCTACGGCATGCAGACCATGGCCGAGCAACTGGGCGGCAAGGTTGAAGGTTCCGAGCTGCGTGAGTTCGGTTACGCCCGTGTCGACGTAGTCGGCAAGAGCCGCCTGCTGGACGGCATCGAAGACCACATCGACGCCGACGGCCTGTTCGGCCTCGACGTGTGGATGAGCCACGGTGACAAGGTCACCAAGATGCCGCAAGACTTCCACATCCTGGCCAGCACCCCGAGCTGCCCGATCGCCGGTATGTTCAACGACGAGCGCGGCTACTACGGCGTGCAGTTCCACCCGGAAGTGACCCACACCAAGCAAGGCGGCCGCATCCTGTCGCGCTTCATCCTCGAGATCTGCGGCTGTGAAGCACTGTGGACCCCGTCGAAGATCGCTGAAGACGCCATCGCCAACATCCGTGCCCAAGTCGGCACCGATAACGTCCTGCTGGGCCTGTCCGGCGGCGTTGACTCCTCGGTGGTCGCAGCACTGCTGCACAAGGCCATCGGCGACCAACTGACCTGCGTCTTCGTCGACAACGGCCTGCTGCGCCTGCACGAAGGTGAGCAAGTGATGGCCATGTTCGCCGAGAACATGGGCGTCAAGGTGATTCGCGCCAACGCTGAGGAACAGTTCCTCAACAACCTGGCTGGCGAGTCCGACCCGGAGAAGAAGCGCAAAATCATCGGTCGCACCTTCATCGACGTATTCGATGCCCAGTCCAACAGCCTGGACAACATCAAGTACCTCGCCCAGGGCACCATCTACCCGGACGTGATCGAGTCGGCTGGCGCCAAGAGCGGCAAGGCCCACGTGATCAAGTCCCACCACAACGTAGGTGGCCTGCCTGAGGAAATGAACCTCAAGCTGGTAGAACCGCTGCGCGAACTGTTCAAGGACGAAGTCCGCCGTCTGGGCCTGGAACTCGGCCTGCCGTACGACATGGTCTACCGTCACCCATTCCCGGGCCCGGGCCTGGGCGTGCGGATCCTTGGTGAAGTGAAGAAGGAATACGCCGACCTGCTGCGTCGCGCCGACCACATCTTCATCGAAGAGCTGCGCAAGGCCGACTGGTACCACAAGGTCAGCCAGGCCTTCGTGGTGTTCCAGCCGGTGAAATCGGTTGGCGTGGTCGGCGATGGCCGTCGTTACGCGTGGGTCGTGGCCCTGCGTGCGGTGGAAACCATCGACTTCATGACCGCCCGCTGGGCACACCTGCCGTACGAACTGCTGGAAACTGTCAGCGGGCGTATCATCAATGAAATCGAAGGCATCTCGCGCGTGACGTATGACGTCTCGAGCAAGCCGCCGGCGACCATTGAGTGGGAATGATGGGAGGTCCGGCATTGTCCGGCACCCACTAGCAAGAAATGCCCTGGAGCCCGCGTAATTGCGGGCTTTTGGCTTTTTAGGTCTGGCATATTCTGGCAGCTTTGTGCATCGCCAAGCACCGTGTTTGTATGGCATGGTACGGGGCGTTGACTTAGCCAAATGCCATGTTCGGTCCTCGATACCAGTTATTTTCCATTAAAACCTCATACTCTAATGCATACCTCCGGTCGCGCTGATAAGCGGATAGCGACGCTGTTCGACGTGATCGCGCTCTGCTATTACTGGCACGCGGAACACCGACATGTGCAGCGGGTCGCGCGCTTACCTGCGCAGAGTTTGTATTACATTAGATAGCCACGGTCCATTCCATGAGCAATACCTCCTTCCCAATCAGACGTTAAAAATGTTCTTACTGAATTAAATAAGTGTTCTATGACGTCAGGGTATATTGGGTTCTTCTGGTACCCGTCATTGTATCTAAATTCGCGATCAGTATTTTTCTGCTTGCGCAGAATATAAATCTGGTCAATTTTATATTTTTTCAAATTCACATTTTCTGTTAGCTTCAGCCATTCGGCTACAACTATATACATAGCATTTGGATTTTTTTGTTTTAGCTGCTCTGCCGCAGTAGAAACATCTTGAAGCATGGTTTTATCTAAGTACGTTTTACATTCAATAGCTACTGCCGGAATATCCCATTTATGTTCTTCAATCAAATTCGATCCAGCGCATTGTAAATTCGCACTTACGCGGGCGCCGATCGCAAAGTCATGGTCTTTTATTTCAATTAATGCATGGGGTCTTTTAACCATGTCTAGGTAAGAAGGCGCTCTAAAAAAAAGATCTTTAAAAGAGTGAGATTTCCCAATTAAAGCAGAGTCTGAAATCGCTTCAACCATGTCCTTGAAAAGGTAGTACATAAATTCCTCCAAAACTGAGGAATGCAAATTAGATCTAGAGTCGAATTTTTCCGCAAATCTGCGGTCATCCAAAAACTCTTTATAATCATTCAGTAATGCGACTCTTTTTTTAATTATTTCAGCGTCATTTTCTGTAACGCCAGGAAGAGGTCCTTTGAGTTCATGGTTTTCCGTCTTCCAGAGCTCGTAGCGATCTCTGATTTCCCTAATATAGGTGATAGATAAGTCATCCATGTACTTGGTTTTGTGGCTTTCTTTGGTGCTTAAATTTAATCCATGTATGTACATTTAATCACCATTAAGCTGCTTGATTATGTTAATTGCTATAGCTCTAGCCATGAGCGGAGGAACTGCGTTGCCAATCTGATTATATTGACCTAGGTGCTTTTCCTCTAATCGCCCTTCTCTATGCAAAAGCTTTTGACTAACGACAGTCGGCTTGCCTTTAAATACATACCAGTCAGGGAAAGACTGAATTCGCGCACCTTCACGAGCAGTAAAATTTCTATTTTTGAAAGGATGCACAAAATTAGCATAAAAAGACGCTGGCACAGTATGGCACTGCCTATCAGGGTGCATTCTTCGATTGTTTTGATCATAGACCTTGTCTGAAAATTCAGTACTGTTTCTTTTTAATGGTCTCAAATGTGCTGGTACATTAGATATAGAATCTCCACAGCTCATCGATGAAAATCGTTCAACGATTCTTGAAGAATGGTTCATTGCTTTATGGTTATAAAGCTTATCAGAGCCTTCTCGCAGAAATCTTTGATATTCGTTCTGTATCCCATATGTATAGCTGGAAATTTCAGCGCCTTCTCTTGCTTCAATATCGGGCATGTCCGAAATAGCATCCCATAATGTTGGACATTTTTTAAGATGGCTGTCAAAAAGAGAGGTGTCTGCATTTGTGGTGTGTGTTGCATCTGGAAATGGATTTTTAAGTATCATTTTAGACGCAACAACAACTAATCGTTTTCTTATCTGAGGTACGCCGTAATCCGTAGCCTCAAGTATTTTATAGTTTACGTGATAACCAATGCGCTCCAGCTCTTTTTTTATAATATCAATTACTAATTCGTTACTGTCGGTGCGAGCCTTGATTATATTTGGTACGTTTTCCATAATCATGATTTTAGGGTTTAATAGACTGCCGACTCTGATGAACTCTTCAAAAAGTGAGTTCCTAGGGTCTTTTGAGTCGCCACTATTTTTATTGCATATAGAAAATCCTTGGCATGGTGGCCCACCCAGTATTATATCCGGGCTAAACTCGCTGAATGCTTCAATTATTTCTTCGTCAGATAGTAAAGAAATGTCGGATTTGATAACCCTGGCTTCAGGGTGATTAAATTTAAAAGTTTCACACGCCCAGCTATCCGTTTCTATTGCTCCAATCACCTTTGCGCCAGCTAACTCAAAACCAAGACTGAAACCACCAGCGCCTGCAAATGTATCTAACACTGAATATTGCATTTTCTTACCCAATACTTTTAAAGGTTTTATGAGAGTCGCTAAAAAATTAACTTAGAAACTAATTTATCCTGCGCAGACAGATATCTTAGTCATTGGAAATCCCCTATTTGTCTAGCCTAATGGGGGTCTGGACTCTTTAGAAACTTCCCTACGGTATTCAGTTATGAATTTCACTCTGTCGCCTTTGAAAAATAGCGCAGGATTTACCCAGAATGTGGAGGGCGTGCGTGGGGCCAGAAACTGTTTGGCAAGAAGTTCCTTAAGGCCTCTCTGGAAAGTCTTTTCGCTCATGTCTACTGACCTGCCTGACAGGCCATCATTGAACCACGCTAGCTCGATGCTTTCGGCAAATCCCTGACACATAGGTGCTCGTTCGTACTCCTGTAAGACCAGTTGAAAGACCCGCGATGCCGTGCGTCCAAGGTCGAATGCCGCGGCGACGCCATCGGCAAAAACTTTCACGAAAGATGCGTCGTCACGTTCATCTACGATGTAGATCGCCGCAGCCGTCTGGCGAGTTTCTCCTGGGCGCGTACTCACAATTTCTTCTGACGTGCCCGTTTTCACGTATCGCCTCTTAACTGTCACCTCTGTGGGTTCAAGCAGAGGATTAGCCAAGGGGCTGTATTCGAGCTTGCGGAGATTGATCGTTACAGACATATCAGAAGCCATTTTTGTCCTTTGGTAAGACACACACTAATCACTTAAAAGACAAAAATCAACAAATTAATGTCTTACAATGTCCTGGGTTTGTCCCGTGCTCATTGATAAAATTGCATCGTGGTCAGAATGCCGTAGGGATAGAATCTGACTGTTTCCCCTGAAGGTGAGGAATGGCAGATGTGTCACGGGCTGGAGGTAGGAGTAACGGAGTGCCATCATTACATCCACGTTATCACTTGAGAAGCCAAGAAGTGGAGTGATTGGGCGTCTGTCACTGACCATCACGTTCGGTCGCTATGGGGTGGGCGGTTATCACGCTGGCCAAGGCCTCTACGTCTATGATGTCGGCCTTGATGTGTTCGTAGAAATCAATTGTTCGGACGAGGCATTACTGACCGAGGCTGTTTCGACGTTCAGTGCCGTCACGTCGCTCACTCGCTCGACGTCATAGATGGAAAATTCCTGTACACGCCAAAAGAGAATCCGTCCGCAGAGCTTCTGGTCAGGGTCGGGGAGACGGTCGCCGCGCTCTTCGAAAGCGTTGGCTACAAAAGGAAGGCTTTGGAGCGCAGTCAGTGGCAGCTCAAATCTAAACCATAGGCTGGGAAAAAGGTTTCAATGGTGGGCGTGGTTACCACGGCCCGAAAGTGTAGTGGCGTTGGTCTGGCTGGGCTGCTAACCGACCTCGGGTTGGGAGTAGGAACTAATTTGGTATTTTTTATGGTTCTTTTATATTTATTATTTATAAGTTGCTGTAATAGTTAGTTTTTATTTTGTAATTTATAATGGAGTGGGAACAACAGGGCACCCGGCACTGACTAGAGTGCAGCGCTAGATTCGCAGTAGCGCAGGAAGGGTTTTGGCCAATGCCAGTCAGTTATGCTGACTGGCATTTTTGTTTTTGGGTAGAACGCTCCGAAGCCAGAGTTTTCGTCTCCAATGAACGGCTAAGGCTAGCGTAGGTATTAGAGAAACTGTGATCGAATTAAATCCGTATCGAACGGTGTTATCCCCTGATCAGGCGCAAACACCGCCATTGCCTGTTGCGGTGTGGCTACTCGTTCCCCCCGTGCTCGAACATGCAAATCGAACAGGGTCTCCAAATCCGGCCTTGGTGAATGTACCAAGGCTCTCAGCATCAACGATACGCCACTGAGGTTGTTCTGGACGTTGTTCCAGCGCGCAGATGAAGTCAGCCCCAGATCAGCCCAAATCATGCGTCGTTCTTGCAAGTCCATCACGAAGGGCAGACAGATCCCTGTGTCGGATGCGATATCGATACGGTCGAATACAGAGCGCGGCTCGAATACTTCACCCGACGCTGCGTCGGAGCGAGCCATCCAGCCTGCGAAGCATTCTGGAAGATCGCAGTACGGCTGTTCGGTGAATGAGTTGATAGACGTGACGACATAGCGGTTAAGCGACCATACAAGTGGCGGTACGATTAGCCAAGTGTGCCTTACAGGTCGGTGAGTTCCCATAAAATCAGTCAGGCGTTTGTGGAGTTCCAGTCGGTGAAATCGGTTGGCGGGCTGGGTGATTGCCGTCGCTACACGTGGGGCATGGCCCTGCTTGCGGTGGAAACCATAGACTTCACGTTTTTCCGGGATGCGAATGTTTAAGCGAGAGTCGCACTTGGTCATTTAGACGGATAAAGGACTATTCAACACGATTTGCATCGTATACGGTTCATGTATGTGATTTTATCCATTTATGCATTGTATAGGATGCAAATAAGTGCGCGACTTAGGAATACTCATCAAGAATCTCCGCAAAGCCGCTGGCCTTTCACAAAGCCAGCTCGCGCAGCGCCACGGCATGAGTCGCGCAACCATTTCGGGGATTGAGAACAACACCGTACCTGAAGTAGGGATTCGCAAGGTCGCAGCCATCCTTGAAGGCTTGGGATATGAACTGACCGCCATCCCCATGCGTCGGCGCAAGACCCTCGATGAACTGAAATCAGGAAACGTCCATGACTAGTCAAAGTGACCGGCTGTATATCGGCGCTGGCGGCGTGCTTACCGGAACGCTCGGGCGACGTGAAGAAAATCGGCGAGATTCGGTCTTCTCATATAGCGAGGGAGTAGCCGACGAGAACGCCGTTTCCTTGACCATGCCGGTGCGCCTGGAAAGCTACAACTGGGAGTATGGAATCCACCCGATGTTCGAGATGAACATCCCCGAGGGGCATCTCAAGGACGAGCTTGTGCGACGTTTCAGCAAGTCAATGCGCGGCTTTGACGACTTCGCGTTGCTGGGCGTCGTGGGGCCTCACCAACTGGGTCGCATCAGTGTTGCAAATGAAGCCGGCGGCGGCTCGTTGCCTCAGGTCAAGCTTGCGGAGCTGTTGGTCTATGACGGGGCGCAAGATCTGTTCAATGACCTTCTGAACACCTACGCAGCCTACTCGGGAGTATCGGGCGTTCAACCGAAGGTGCTGGTGCGCGACGTTGACGACAGGGCCTGCGACATTGAACGTCTCACCCATCGGGGCGCCACGCACCTGGTGAAGGCGTTCAACGAGTCAGAGTTTCCGCAACTGGCAGCCAATGAGTTTTTCTGCATGCGGGCCGCACTCCATTGTGGTCTTGAAGTACCTGAATTCCAGCTCAGCCAGCAGGGGACGCTCCTGGTGGTGAAGCGGTTCGACATCGGTGAAAGCGCCTACCTCGGATTTGAGGACATGTGCGTTCTATCGGGTTGGGGAGCCGCTAAGAAGTACGACGGCAGTTATCAGGGATGCGCGAAGCTGATCCGGTATTTTGTTACGCCAAGCCGCATAACCAGGACGCTGGAAGACTTCTTCGTGATGGTGGCGCTCTCTGCCGGCATCCAGAATGGTGACGGGCACCTGAAGAACTTCGGCCTGCTTTATGAAAACTGTGCGGAAGATGCTGACGTGTGGCTCGCCCCGGCTTACGACCTGGTGACCACCACCGTGTACAACGGCAACGACATCATGGGGCTGTTGCTCGGTGGCTCGAAAGCCTGGCCAAAGCGCAAGATGCTGGTTCAGTTCGGGCGTAGCTCATGCGGTTTGACAGAGGCTCGCTGCAACGAATTGCTAGCCAGAGTGCACCGGGGCATGAATCGCGCGATGGAGGAGCTTTCCGAGTATCGAAGCACCCACCCAGCGTTCGAAGTGGTGGGGGAAAAGATGGCCGCTGCATGGGCCGCCGGACTGGCCAGGAGTATTGTGCCGGAGTGATTTTCCCAACTGACTTCGCCGGGCTTTCAGAGGACTCGCCAAGTCGTCTCTTTGTTTACCGCCGCGCAATATCCGAAAAATAAAACTTATCCAGCGTATGCCGCGACTCGGTGTACTCGAACTGCCGTCCATCCTGCAAAAACGTTTGGTTGCTCACCACAATCACATGGCTTTGCCCATCCAGATCCAGATGCAGCTGATCATCCTTGCCCCGGGGCAGCGCTTCGATGGTGCGTTGGGCATAGCTGATTTGCAGCTGTAGCGTCTGTTCGATAAACGCGTAGATCGACTGCTCGGCAATCTCCCGGTCCAGCCCCGGAATCAGGTCGGCGACGAAGTGGTTGATGTCGAGGATCACCCGTTTGCCGGCAATACGCCGTACCCGTTTGACGCGGGTGATCAGGCTGCCGGCTTCGGCCTCGATGTGTTGCAGTAGCGCACCTTCCAGCGGGAACTGGCTGAACTCCACCACTTCGGTGCTGACGTCATCGCCCAGGTCTGCATGGGTCTCGCGAAAGCTGACGATCCCGCCCAACTGGAACTCGATCGGGTTGGGCGACAGCACGAAGGTGCCCTTGCCGTGGATCTTTTGCGCAAACCCGCGCTCCTGCAATTGCTCAATCGCCCGGCGCACCGTGCCACGGCTGGCCTGGTAGGCGTCCATCAGTTCGGTTTCGGAGGGCAGGCGCGTGCCGCGTTGCAGGCGTTCGGTGGTGATGTTGGCAAGCAGATCGGTATAGATCTGGTTGTATTTGCTCATGGGGGAGGGCTCTGTGCCACGTGGGTGTTCAAGGCAGGAACCTTAGTGGCAGCGATAGGGTTTGTCCATGCAACCCATTGTAGAACTCGGAAATTTCTGACTAAAAAAACAGAAAATAAATCATTTTCAAACTCGTACAGACGAGTTATTGCTTTAACTCGTACAGACGAGTACTTTTGGCCTCGGCGTGCTGCCTATGACCGCCCCCAATAAAAAAAACCAAAGTGGATACCAAGCATGAGCCACGACTATCCGAACATTGCCCGCGAGATTCTCAAGAACCTCGGTGGCAGCGACAACCTTGAGCAAGCGGCCCACTGCGTGACCCGCCTGCGCCTAGCCCTCAAGGACCCGAGCCTGGCCAACAGCGGCGCGTTGAACCAGGTTGACCTGGTCAAGGGTTCGTTCTTTACCGGCGGCCTGTTCCAGATCGTGATCGGCCCCGGCGAAGTGGAAAAGGTCTACGCCGCCCTGCGTGAGCAAACGGGTCTCGCCGCGTCGACCATCGCTGATGTGAAACAGAAAAGCGCCGACAAAATAAACCCCATGCAGCGCCTGGTGCGGGTGTTTTCCGACGTGTTCATGCCGATTTTGCCGGCACTGATCATTGCCGGCTTGCTCATGGGGGTGAACAACCTGATGGGCGCCAAGGGCATGTTTATCGCGGACAAGACCCTGCTCGACGCCTACCCGAACCTGGATGGCCTGTGGAGCCTGATCAACCTGATGGCCAACACCTCGTTCGTGTTCCTGCCGGCGCTGGTGGGCTGGTCGGCCGCCAAGCGCTTTGGTGGCAGTGAAATCCTCGGCATCGTCCTCGGCCTGATGCTGGTGCACCCCGATTTGCTCAACGCCTGGAACTACGGCAAGGCAGTCGCCGGCCTCGATGGCCAGAGCCTGCCGTACTTCGATATTTTCGGCTGGTTCAAGATCGAGAAGGTCGGTTACCAGGGGCAGATCCTGCCGATCCTGCTGGCCGCTTACGTAATGAGCGTGATTGAAAAATGGCTGCGGGCGCGGGTGCCGAACGCGATTCAATTGCTGGTGGTGCCGATCACCACCATTGTCGTCACCGGTGTGCTGGCGCTGGCGATCATCGGCCCGGTGACCCGCCACCTCGGCATTCTGATCACCGAAGGCGTGGTCACTCTGTTTGACCTGGCGCCGATGGTTGGCGGGGCAATTTTCGGCCTGCTGTACGCACCGCTGGTGATCACCGGCATGCACCACATGTTTCTTGCGGTGGACCTGCAACTGATCTCCACCCAGGGCGGCACCTTTATCTGGCCGATGATCGTCATGTCCAACCTGGCCCAAGGCAGCGCGGCGCTCGGGGTGTTCTACATGAGCCGCAATGCACGGGACAAAAGCATGGCGTCTACTTCGGCGATTTCCGCCTACTTCGGCATCACCGAGCCTGCGATGTTCGGGGTCAACCTGCGCTTCAAGTTTCCGTTCTACGCCGCCCTGACCGGCTCGGCGCTGGGCAGCATTTTCCTCTCGCTGAACAAGGTCCAGGCCTCGGCCATCGGCGTCGGTGGCTTGCCCGGCTTTATCTCGATCATCCCGCAGTACATCCCAAGCTTTGTCATCGGCATGGTCGTCGCGATTGTCGTGCCGTTTGTTTTGACCTGTGCACTGAGCATGAAGATTGTCCGGCCTGGATACAGGGTCGCCTGATCTGGCGCTATCGCAGGCAAGCCAGCTCCTACCTTTGACTGCGCTCCCCTGTAGGAGCCGGCTTGCCGGCGATAAGGCCCTCAAGGCCAGCACACAACTTATTGAAGGAACCCACCATGCAAAACTGGCAACACTCGGTGATCTACCAGATCTACCCCAAAAGCTTCCACAGCCACGCGGGTAACGCCACCGGTGACCTGCTGGGCATCGTGGACAAGCTCGATTACCTGAAATGGCTGGGCGTCGACTGCCTGTGGATCACCCCGTTCCTGCGTTCGCCCCAGCGCGACAATGGCTACGACATCAGCGACTACTACGCCATCGACCCCAGCTACGGGACCATGGCCGATTGCGACCTGCTGATCAGCGAAGCCGCCAAGCGCGGGATCACGCTGATGCTCGACATCGTGGTCAACCACACCTCCATCGAACACGAATGGTTCCAGCAGGCGCGCAGCAGTCTCGACAACCCGTATCGCGACTTCTATATCTGGCGCGACCAGCCGAACAACTGGGAATCCAAGTTCGGCGGTTCAGCCTGGGAGTACGAGGCGCAGACCGGCCAGTACTTCCTGCACCTGTTCGACCACACCCAGGCCGACCTGAATTGGGACAACCCCAAGGTGCGCGCCGAAGTGTTCAAGCTGATGTGCTTCTGGCGTGACAAGGGCGTGGGCGGTTTCCGCCTGGACGTGATCAATCTGATCTCCAAACCGGCGGATTTCCCGGAAGACCACAGCGACGGTCGGCGCTTCTACACCGACGGCCCGAACGTGCACCAATACCTGCAGCAAATGCACCGCGAAGTATTCGAGGGGCACGACCTGATCAACGTCGGCGAGATGTCGTCCACCAGCCTTGAGCACTGCATTCGATATTCAAACCCAGCGTCCAAAGAACTGTCGATGACCTTCAACTTTCACCACCTGAAAGTCGATTATCCGAACCTGCAAAAGTGGGTCGCGGCCGACTTCGACTTCCTGCAACTCAAGCAGATTTTGTCGGATTGGCAACTGGGCATGCAGGCCGGTGGCGGCTGGAATGCGCTGTTCTGGTGTAACCACGACCAGCCACGGGTGGTCTCGCGTTTTGGGGATGACGGCGAGCACCGCGTGGTCTCGGCGAAGATGCTCGCCACCGCATTGCACTTCCTCCAGGGCACGCCGTTTGTGTACCAGGGCGAAGAGCTGGGCATGACCAATCCGGGCTTCGACACGATCGACCAGTACCGTGATGTGGAGACCCTGAACATCTATCGGCTCAAGCGCGAGGCCGGTGAGTCAGAGGCGTCGAGCATGGCAGCGATCATGCAAAAATCCCGCGACAACGGCCGCACGCCGATGCAATGGAATGCCGAAAAAAACGCCGGTTTCAGCAGCGGCAAACCGTGGATCGGCCTCCCGGCCAACGCCTCTCAAATCAACGTGCAAAGCCAGCTGGATGACCCGCACTCAGTGCTGCATCACTACCGTGCGCTGATCGAACTGCGTCGGCACGAGCCGCTGATTCAGGAAGGCGTTTACCGCCAACTGCTGGCGCAGCACACCCAGGTCTGGGCGTACCTGCGCGAAGGGCACGGCGAGCGTCTGCTGGTGCTGAACAACTTCTATGGCACGCCGTGCCAGATCGAATTGCCCGATGGCCTGCTGACCGAGGCGCGCGAGCAACGCCTGCTGATCAGCAACTACAACGACTGCCCACAGCGTTCGAGCCAGGTCTCGCTGCGCCCGTATGAGTCGTTTGTGCTGCACCTCAAGGACTGAGACGCCAAATCCAGGCCGTAGCAACTGTCGAGCACCAGCGAGGCTGCGTCGGGCGCGACTGGTGTCTGCGCCTGGCGTGATTGCGGCGGTGCGGCCAACGCAGCCTCGCTGGTGCTCGACAGCTGCTACGGGATGTGGCGCGTTAAACCCTGCGTGGGAGCGCAGGGCGCTTTAAAAAAACATAATAAAAATAGTGGAGTGCTTCATGAAAACAACAATAAAGCTGGGCCTCGTTGCATCTTGCCTGACCTTGCCGATGGCAGCGCAGGCGCTGGAATTTGCCGGCTATTTGCGCAGCGGCGCGGGGACTTCAACCGGCAGTGGCAAGCAGCAGTGCTTCCAGTTGCCGGGGGCACAATCCAAGTATCGCCTGGGCAACGAATGCGAGCAGTACGCCGAACTCGAACTTCGCCAGGACCTGCTGACCCTCGATGACGGCTCGGTGTTCAGCGTCGACGCCATGGCCTCGTTGTACAACAAGTACGACCGGGCGCTGAAGTTCCAGGGTGAAGACAACGGCTCGGCCCGCATGCCGCAGATGTATGCGCAGTGGTCGAACATCCCCAGCCTCAACGGCGGTTCGCTGTGGGCCGGCCGGCGTTACTACAAACGTAACGACATCCACATCTCCGACTTCTACTACTGGAACCAGAGCGCCACGGGCGGTGGGATCGAGGACGTGAAAATCGGCGACCTGAAATACAGCTACGCGCTGTCCCGCAAGGACAACCTGTACCAGAAGGAATACGCCACCCGTCACGATTTCAACGTTGGTGGCTTCAAGACCAACACCGATGGCGAGCTGGAACTAGGCCTGAGCTACATCGAAAAAGCCGGCGGCCGTGACACCAACAGCGGCTGGGCGATTACCGCCCAGCACGTGCAAAAACCCTTCCTCGGTGGGCGCAACAAGTTCGCCTTGCAGTACGGCGAAGGCCCCGGCACCGGCCTTGGCTACACCGGCGACACGTTCCTTGATAAAAACAGCAAGAGCTACCGCGCGGTGGAGTTTTTTGACTGGCAGGTGACCCCGCGATTTGGCGGGCAGATCGAGGCCGTGTACCAGAAAGACATTCGCCCCGGCAGCCAGGACCAGACCTGGATGTCGGTGGGCGTACGCCCGGCCTATGCCATCTCCGAGCAATTCAAGCTGGTCACCGAACTTGGCCATGATCAGGTCGAAGCCACGGGTGGCACGCGCAAGCTGAACAAATTTACCTTCGCCCCGACCTGGTCGCCCAAAGGCCCGGATTTTTGGGCGCGGCCTGAGGTGCGGTTGTATTACACCTACGCGACCTGGAACGAAGCGGCCAAGCGGGCGGCCAATGAACTGGCGGCAGGTTCGGCGTTGTCCGACACCGGCAGCTACGGCACGGCGTTGCATGGTTCCAACGTTGGTGTGCAAGTCGAATATTGGTGGAAATAACACAATCCCTGTAGGAGCCCGGCTTGCCGGCGATGGCGTCCTTGAAATCATCGCACTATCGACCGACCTCATCGCCGGCAAGCCGGCTCCTACAGGTGTTTTTTACAGAACAAAACAGCAGGTGAAGTCATGACCACAACCCAACCCCTGGAATTGCTGGCGCCGTTGTCCGGGGTGCTACTTGCCCTGGACCAGGTGCCTGACCCGGTGTTCTCCAGCCGCCTGATCGGCGATGGCCTGTGCATCGATCCGACCTCGCAGACCCTGTGCGCGCCGCTGGCCGGGGTAATCAGCAATATCCAGGACAGTGGTCATGCGGTGAGTGTCACCGACGACAACGGCGTGCAGGTGCTGATGCACATCGGCCTGGATACCGTGAATCTCGCGGGCAAGGGTTTCACCCGATTGGTCGAGGCAGGCCAGCGGGTGGAAGCCGGGCAACCGCTGATTGAATTCGATGCCGACTACGTGGCGCTCAACGCCCGTAGTCTGCTGACCCTGATGCTCGTAGTCAGTGGCGAGCCCTTCAAGCTGCTGACCCCTGAGCAGGGGCTGGTGGGCGTGGGGCAACCGCTGCTGCGGGTAACGCGGCAAACCACTGCCGATGAGGTGAAAGAGGAGGAGGGCCAGGCCCTGTTCTCCAAACCGCTGACGCTGCCCAACGCCAACGGCCTGCACGCGCGCCCGGCGGCCGTGCTCGCCCAGGCGGCCAAAGGTTTCACATCGAGCATTTACCTGCACAGGCAAACCGAGAGCGCCAACGCCAAGTCGCTGGTGCGGATCATGGCGTTGCAGACGGTGCAGGGCGACACCCTGCAAATCAGCGCGGCAGGTGACGATGCCGAAGCGGCGATCCAGGCATTGGTGACCTTGCTGCTGGATGGCTGCGGGGAAGCGGTGTCGGCTCATCAGCCAGCCGCCGAGCCTGTGGCGCCCGACTCAACGGCGACCTTGTTGCGTGGTGTTTGCGCGTCGCCAGGTTCGGCGTTTGGTCAGGTGGTGCAGGTTACAGAACCGGCACTGACCTTCGCCGAAACCGGCAACGGTGAGGCGCTGGAACGTGCCGTCCTGATGCGCGCCCTGAGTGACGCGAACCTGGCCCTGCAAGCCCTGCAGGAAAAAGTCGTCGGCAGCGCCCAGGCCGAGATTTTCCGTGCTCACCAGGAACTGCTCGACGACCCGGCCTTGCTGGAGCAAACCCGCGACCTGCTGGACCAGGGCAAAAGCGCAGCCTTCGCCTGGAGCAGCGCTACCGAGTCCACCGCCACGCTCTTTCAGGGCTTGGGCAACGCCTTGCTGGCCGAGCGTGCTGCGGACCTGGCCGACGTTGGCCAGCGGGTGCTGAGGCTGATTCTCGGGATTGAGGACAGCGCCTGGAATTTGCCGGAGCAGGCGATTTTGATTGCTGAACAGCTGACGCCTTCGCAAACCGCCAGCCTCGACACCCGCAAGGTATTGGGCTTCGTCACCGTTGGCGGCGGCGCCACCAGCCACGTCGCAATCCTTGCCCGCGCCCTTGGTTTGCCGGCAATTTGCGGTGTGCCAGCGCAGGTGCTGGAACTGGTCAACGGCAAGCAAGTGCTGCTGGATGCCGACAAGGGCGAGCTGCACCTGAACCCCAACTTGGCCGAGATCGAACAACTGCAAGCCACCCGCCAACAACAAGTGCTGCGCCGTCAGCGGGAAGTGGGGCAAGCCTCGTTGCCGGCTACCACCCGCGACGGTCATCACGTCGAAGTGACGGCCAACGTCGCGTCGTTGCAGGAGGTGGAGCAGGCGCTGTCCCTGGGGGGCGAAGGCGTGGGTTTGCTGCGCTCCGAATTCCTCTACCTGGACCGCAATCGCGCGCCGAGTCCCGAAGAGCAGGCGGGCACCTACAGCGCGATCGCCCGCGCGTTGGGACCCGACCGCAACCTGGTGGTGCGTACGCTCGACGTCGGGGGAGACAAGCCGTTGGCCTACGTGCCGATGGACAGCGAGACCAACCCGTTCCTCGGCCTGCGCGGGATTCGCCTGTGCCTGGAGCGTCCGGAACTGCTGCGCGAACAATTTCGCGCGATCCTCGCCAGTGCCGGTTTCGCCCGTTTGCACATCATGTTGCCGATGGTCAGCCTGCTCTCGGAACTGCGCCTGGCGCGGCAGATGCTTGAAGAGGAAGCGCTGGCCCTGGGGCTGACGCAAGTGCCGAAACTGGGAATCATGATCGAAGTTCCGTCGGCTGCGCTGATGGCGGACCTGTTTGCGCCGCATGTGGATTTCTTCTCGATCGGCACCAACGACCTGACCCAATACACCCTGGCCATGGACCGCGACCATCCGCGTCTTGCCAGCCAGGCCGACAGCTTTCACCCAGCGGTGTTGCGCCTGATCGCCACCACCGTCAAGGCCGCGCATGCCCATGGCAAGTGGGTGGGCGTGTGCGGCGCGCTGGCGTCTGAAGCGCTGGCGGTGCCGGTGTTGATTGGGCTGGACGTGGATGAGTTGTCGGTCAGCGTGCCGTTGATTCCGACCATCAAGGCCACCGTGCGCGAGCTGGACCTGGCGAGCTGCCAATCCATCGCCCGCCAGGTATTGGGCCTGGAAGAAGCGTCACAGGTGCGTGAGGCGTTGCGCGAGTATCACGCGGCTACCGTTGAAACCTCATTGGTTGTGGAGAACTGACATGTTCGAGAAATTTCAGCGGGCGTTCTGGAAGGCCCTGACGCCGGATCTGGTGCTTGAAACGCCGCAGGCGGCTCCAGCAAGCGAAACACAGTTGGCACCGGCAGTGCTGAATGCGCTAGGCGGGGCGGATAATTTGAAGTCGCAGCAGCGGGTGGCACTGACCCGGGTGCGGGTGCAACTGCAGGACGCGGGGCGGTTGGATGCGCAGGCGCTTAAGGCGGCGGGCGTGCCGGGCGTGATGGTGTTGGCGGGTGGGGTGGTGCACCTGCTTACCGGCCTGAACACCGCTCTATAAATCAAAGGAGATCAAATGTGGGAGCCGGGCTTGCCCGCGATGGCGGTGTGTCAGCGATACATAGGCTGGCTGACACTCCGCCATCGCGGGCAAGCCCGGCTCCCACAGTATTTTGTGGTGTCTAGAGAATCGAGGGATTAGAGCTGCGGGGTTTCTTCCGTCGGCTTGGTCTTGTCCACACCCGGCACATGCAGGTTACCTTCCACCACCTGGTTGCCTTCCAACTGGGGCTGCGTCACCCACGTCAGAATGTCGT
This sequence comes from Pseudomonas sp. Bout1, assembly GCF_034314165.1. Lineage (GTDB taxonomy): Bacteria > Pseudomonadota > Gammaproteobacteria > Pseudomonadales > Pseudomonadaceae > Aquipseudomonas. The sequence goes on from NZ_JAVIWK010000001.1 coordinate 1,222,134, forward strand.
AGTAACGCCGGATGTTCGCCACAAAGTGCACCGGCTCACCGCCCCGTGCATAGCCATAACGCGTCTTGCTGTACCACTGCTTCTGCGCCAGGCGCGGCAGCATCTTTTTCACGTCCAGCCACTTGTTCGGGCTCAGGCCTTCTTTCTCGGCCAGCTTGCGCGCGTCATCCAAGTGGCCGGTGCCGACGTTGTACGCTGCCAGGGCGAACCAGGTGCGGTCCGGCTCGGCAATCTTGTCGTCCAGCTCATCCTTGATCTTGGCCAGGTACTTGGCGCCGCCCATGATGCTCTGCTTGGCGTCCAGGCGGTTGGACACGCCCATGGCCTGCGCGGTGTTCTGGGTCAGCATCATCAGGCCGCGTACGCCGGTCTTGGAGGTGACTGCCGGTTGCCAGAGTGATTCCTGATAACCGATGGCCGCCAACAATCGCCAGTCGACCTTTTCTTCCTTGGCGTAGGCGCGAAAGTGTTTCTCGTATTTGGGCAGGCGCTGCTGCAGATGCTGGGCAAAGGTGTAGGCGCCGACATAACCCAGTACATCGACGTGCCCGTAATAGCGGTCTTTCAGGCGTTGCAGGGTGCCGTTCTTTTCAACCTTGTCGAGGTAGTTGTTGACCTCGTTGAGCAGGCTGTTGTCATCACCCGCCGCCACGGCCCACGCCTGGTTACTGGCGTCGCCGAGGTCAAAGGCCACCCGTACGTTGGGGAAGTACACCTGGTTCATCGCCACTTCGTTGGAGTCCACCAGGGTCAGGTCGATCTGGCCTTCGTCCACCATGCGCAGCAGGTCGACCACCTCAACGGCGTCGGACTCTTCGTATTCAATCCCGGGAAATTGCTTTTTCAGCGCCGCCAGTTGCTCGGCGTGGGTGCTGCCCTTGAGCACCATGATCTTCTTGCCCACCAGGTCTGCCGCGGTGGTCGGGCGCGATTGGCCGTTGCGATAGATGATCTGCGGGGTGACTTCCAGGTATGGATGGGAGAAGCGCACCTCTTGGCGACGCTGCTCGCTGCTGACCAGACCCGCGGCGGCCAGTACCGGGCCGTTGGGTTTGCCGATCTGCGAGAACAGGTCGTCGAGGTTGTCGGCGGTCTGGATCTCCAGCTTTACACCCAGGTCGTCGGCAAACCGCTTGACCAGTTCGTATTCGAAACCGGTTTCGCCGTTACGGTCCTGGAAATACGTGGCCGGGCTGTTTCGGGTGACCACCCGCAATACGCCATCCTCCTTGATTCGCTCCAGCGTGTTGGGTTTATCCACACAGGCGCTGAGCAGCAGGAAGAGACCGGTAACGAAGAGCCATTTGGCGCATCGCGGGCGTAAAGCAGTAGGGGAGAACATCTGCGCAGTATACGCAAAGGACCCGCAGCGCCATATCTCGACAGCGGGGCACTTGTCTGCTAGCGCCCGTAAACCTTGGCTGCAGGCCGCAGAAACGGGGGTTGGCAGCCGATTGTGACGGTTAAAATAACTGCCAGGAATGGCCTATGTGGCTCTCTGATATCATGCGATTTATGCCAACTGACGTCCGGCAGCGGCCACGGGTGCCGTTTCGGGTGCCGTTGGCGACGGTTTACGCTAGAATGCACGGCCTCAAAGCACACCCCTTCCCGAGGCTGTCCCGAAGATGTTGATCCTGCGCGGCGCTCCTGCCCTTTCTGCCTTTCGCCACAGCAAACTCCTTGAGCAACTGAGCCAGAAGGTACCTTCTGTCAGTGGCTTGTATGCTGAATTTGCTCACTTCGCCGACGTTACCGGCGTTTTGACCGCCGACGAACAGCAAGTGCTGGCGCGCCTTCTGAAGTACGGTCCCAGCGTTCCCGTTCAAGAGCCCACCGGCCGCTTGTTCCTGGTCCTGCCACGGTTCGGCACCATCTCGCCCTGGTCGAGCAAGGCCAGCGACATCGCCCGCAACTGCGGCCTGGAAAAAATCCAGCGCCTGGAACGCGGGATCGCCTTCTATGTAGCCGGCCAGTTCAGCGACGCCGAGGCCGAGCTGATCGCCAGCAGCCTGCACGACCGCATGACCCAGATCATCGTCGGCCAGCTGGAACAGGCCGCCGGTCTGTTCAGCCACGCCGAGCCGAAGCCGCTGACCGCGATTGACGTGCTCGGTGGCGGCCGCGCCGCGCTGGAAAAAGCCAACACCGAGCTGGGCCTGGCCCTCGCGGAAGATGAAATCGACTACCTGGTCAACGCCTTCATCGGCTTGAAGCGCAACCCGCACGACATCGAACTGATGATGTTTGCCCAGGCTAACTCCGAGCACTGCCGTCACAAGATCTTCAACGCCAGTTGGGACATCGACGGCCAGAGCCAGGAAAAAAGCCTGTTCGGCATGATCAAGAACACCTACGTGATGCACAGCGAAGGCGTTCTGTCGGCTTATAAAGACAATGCCTCGGTCATCGTCGGCTCTGTCGCCGGCCGTTTCTTCCCGGACCCTGAAACCCGCCAGTACGGTGCGGTGCAGGAGCCGGTGCACATCCTGATGAAAGTCGAGACCCACAACCACCCGACCGCGATTGCCCCGTTCCCGGGCGCAGCCACCGGCTCGGGCGGCGAGATTCGCGACGAAGGTGCAACCGGGCGCGGCGCCAAGCCAAAGGCTGGCCTCACCGGCTTCACCGTGTCCAACCTGCAGATCCCGGGCTTCGAACAGCCGTGGGAAGTGCCGTACGGCAAGCCTGAGCGCATCGTCACCGCGCTGGACATCATGATCGAAGGCCCGCTGGGCGGCGCCGCGTTCAACAACGAATTCGGGCGTCCGGCCCTGACCGGTTACTTCCGTACCTTCGAACAATCCATCACCACCCCGCGTGGCGATGAAGTGCGCGGTTACCACAAGCCGATCATGTTGGCCGGCGGCATGGGCAACATCCGCGCCGAACACGTACAGAAAGCCGAAATCCTGGTGGGCTCCAAGCTGATCGTCCTCGGCGGCCCGGCGATGTTGATCGGCCTGGGCGGCGGCGCAGCTTCCTCCATGGCCACCGGCACCAGCTCGGCCGACCTGGACTTCGCTTCCGTTCAGCGTGAAAACCCTGAAATGGAACGCCGTTGCCAGGAAGTCATCGACCGTTGCTGGCAGTTGGGTGAGAAGAACCCGATCAGCTTCATCCACGACGTCGGCGCCGGTGGTTTGTCCAACGCCTTCCCGGAACTGGTCAACGATGGCGAGCGTGGCGGCCGTTTCGAACTGCGCAACATTCCAAACGACGAGCCGGGCATGGCCCCGCACGAAATCTGGAGCAACGAATCCCAGGAACGCTACGTTCTGGCCGTCGGCCCTGCTGACTTCGAGCGCTTCCAGGCGATCTGCGAGCGCGAGCGTTGCCCATTTGCTGTAGTGGGCGAAGCCACGGCCGAGCCGCAACTGACCGTTACCGACAGCCACTTCGGCAACAGCCCGGTAGACATGCCGCTGGAAGTGCTGCTGGGCAAAGCCCCGCGCATGCACCGCTCGGCCGTGCGTGAAAGCGAACTGGGCGATGATTTCGATCCGTCGACCCTGGCCATTGCCGACTGCGTGGAGCGCGTACTGCACCACCCGGCCGTTGCCAGCAAAAGCTTCCTGATCACCATCGGCGACCGCACCATTACCGGTCTGGTTGCGCGTGACCAAATGGTCGGCCCGTGGCAGGTTCCGGTGGCTGACGTTGCCGTCACCGCCACCAGCTTCGACGTGTACACAGGTGAAGCCATGGCCATGGGCGAGCGCACTCCGCTGGCCCTGCTGGACGCCCCGGCGTCTGGCCGCATGGCCATCGGCGAAACCCTGACCAACATCGCGGCTTCACGTATCGCCAGGATCTCCGACATCAAGCTGTCGGCCAACTGGATGTCGGCTGCCGGCCACCCGGGTGAAGATGCGCGCCTGTACGACACCGTCAAAGCGGTCGGCATGGAGCTGTGCCCTGAGCTGGGCATCACCATTCCGGTGGGCAAGGACTCGATGTCCATGGCCACGCGCTGGAACGATGAAGGCGTGGACAAGAGCGTCACCTCGCCGCTCTCGCTGATCGTCACCGGCTTTGCGCCCGTCACCGACATCCGCCAGACCCTGACCCCGCAACTGCGCATGGACAAGGGCACCACCGACCTGATCCTGATCGACCTCGGTCGCGGCCAGAACCGTATGGGTGCCTCGATCCTCGCTCAGGTGCACGGCAAGCTCGGCAAACAGGCCCCGGACGTCGATGACGCCGAAGACCTGAAGGCCTTCTTCGCGGTGATCCAGGGCCTGAACGCCGACGGTCACCTGCTGGCGTATCACGACCGTTCCGATGGTGGTCTGCTGACCAGCGCCGTGGAAATGGCCTTCGCCGGTCACTGCGGCCTGAGCCTGAACCTCGATGGCCTGGCGGAAACCTCTGCCGACATCGCTGCAATCCTGTTCAACGAAGAGCTGGGCGCCGTGATCCAGGTTCGCCAGGACGCAACGCCAGACGTACTCGCCCAGTTCAGCGCCGCTGGCCTGGGCGACTGCGTGGCGGTGGTTGGCCAGCCGATCAACAACGGTGAAATCAACATCGTCTTCAACGGCGAAACCGTGTTTGAAGGCCAGCGCCGCCTGCTGCAACGCCAGTGGGCCGAGACCAGCTACCAGATCCAGCGCCTGCGGGACAACGTCGACTGCGCCGAGCAGGAATTCGAGGTGATCCTGGAAGAAGACAACCCGGGCCTGAGCACCAAACTCAGCTTCGACGTCAACCAGGACATCGCCGCGCCTTACATCAAGAAAGGCATCCGCCCACAAGTGGCCGTACTGCGTGAGCAGGGCGTCAACGGCCAGGTGGAAATGGCGGCTGCGTTCGACCGTGCCGGCTTCAATGCGATCGACGTGCACATGAGCGACATCCTCGCCGGTCGCGTCGACCTCAACGAGTTCAAGGGCCTCGTAGCCTGCGGTGGTTTCTCCTACGGTGACGTGCTGGGTGCCGGTGAAGGCTGGGCCAAATCGGCCCTGTTCAACAGCCGTGCCCGTGATGCGTTCCAGGGTTTCTTCGAACGTAACGACAGCTTCACCCTGGGTGTGTGCAACGGTTGCCAGATGATGTCCAACCTCAGCGAACTGATCCCGGGCAGTGAGTTCTGGCCGCACTTTGTGCGTAACCGTTCCGAGCAGTTCGAAGCGCGTGTTGCGATGGTTCAGGTGCAGGAGTCCAACTCGATCTTCCTGCAGGGCATGGCCGGTTCGCGCATGCCAATCGCCATCGCCCACGGTGAGGGCCATGCGGAATTTTCCAGCGAAGAAGCGTTGCTGGAAGCCGACCTGTCGGGTTGCGTGGCGATGCGTTTCGTCGACAACCACGGCAAGGTCACCGAAGGCTACCCGGCCAACCCGAACGGCTCGCCGCGCGGGATCACCGGGCTGACCAGCCGCGACGGTCGCGTGACCATAATGATGCCGCACCCGGAGCGTGTATTTCGCGCCGTGCAAAACTCGTGGCGCCCGGAAGAGTGGAACGAAGACGGCGCGTGGATGCGCATGTTCCGTAACGCTCGCGTCTGGGTGAACTAAGTCGGTGTACAAGTTCAGCTTCTTTGTGCCCGACAGCCATGTGGAGACGGTGAAAACCGCCGTCTTCGCAGCCGGCGGCGGGCGCATCGGCAACTACGACAGCTGCGCCTGGCAGGTGCTGGGCCAGGGCCAATTTCGCGCGATGGACGGCAGCCAGCCGTTTATCGGGCAGGTGGGGCAGGTTGAAGTGGTTGAAGAATGGAAGGTTGAGCTGGTGGTGGCGGATGAGTTGATTGTGGCCGTCGTGGCTGCGTTGAAACTGAGCCATCCGTATGAGACACCGGCGTATGAGGTGTGGCAGTTGGCGGATTTTTGATTCGCTGGTTGTGAAAACAAGAAACCCGCTGGGCCTGGATGGTCAGCGGGTTTTTTGTTGGCTGTGAGGGCCTCATCGCGGGCAAGCCCGGCTCCCACATTTGACCGCGTTGCCATGGCTGGTGGCGATCAAATGTGGGGGCTGGCTTGTCGGGTCGCCGCACCGCTGCGATAGCGCCGGTCGAGCGACTCGGATTTTTCTGACAAGCCTTTCAGGTTGTCGCTCGGAACCTAACCTTCGCCAGTCGCTGCCAATTCAGTGACTGGGACTGCAAGCCCGCCGAAATTATGTTTGGCGCTCATAATCGTGGCGCTTTTCATAGCCATCGGTTTTCTGGTGGCTGTGCGCGGGAGACCTTTGGGTCTGCCGGGATGCTCCTTCCTCGGTCTTGCAGACCCGCGCACAGTTGCCACCCATCATCTGCAAGTGATGCTGGCAGCGCCTATTTTGAAGGAGCTTTACCATGATCAAAGACAGTCCAAATCCACCACTCGATTCAGCCTCGCTTCACGCCGCCGCCTGGGTCGGACGCTGGACTTGTATGAGTTGCCTGAACAGGCGGACCCGGCTTAGAAACATCTCTTCCCTACAGGCAGTAATAAACCCTGTGGTGAGCGGGCTTGCCCCGCGCTGGGCTGCGCAGCGGCCCTAAAACCTGCCACAGGGTTCTATCTGGAAAAATGCGGTGTTCTTATTGGGGCTGCTGCGCAGCCCAGCGCGGGGCAAGCCCGCTCACCACAGGCAAGCCCGCTTCACCACAGGCAAGCCTGCTCACCGCTGGACTTGTATGAGTTGCCTGAACAGGCGGACCCGGGTTAGAAACATCTCTTCCCTATAGGCAGTAATAAACCCTGTGGTGAGCGGGCTTGCCCCGCGCTGGGCTGCGCAGCGGCCCTAAAACCTGCCACAGGGTTCTATCTGGAAAAATGCGGGGTTCTTATTGGGGCTGCTGCGCAGCCCAGCGCGGGGCAAGCCTGCTTCACCACAGGCAAGCCTGCTCACCGCTGGACTTGTATGAGTTGCCTGAACAGGCGGACCCGGGTTAGAAACATCTCTTCCCTACAGGCAGTAATAAACCCTGTGGTGAGCGGGCTTGCCCCGCGCTGGGCTGCGCAGCGGCCCTAAAACCTGCCACAGGGTTCTATCTGAAAAAATGCGGTGTTCTTATTGGGGCTGCTGCGCAGCCCAGCGCGGGGCAAGCCCGCTCACCACAGGCAAGGCTGCTCACCACAAGTAAGCCCGCTCACCACAGGCAAGCCTGCTTACCACAGGCAAGCCTGCTTACCACAGGCAAGCCTACTCACTGCAATTTTGCTAGGCGCCGGTTACGGCTTCGCGGCCACTGACCAGGCGCTCCAAGGCTTCACCCAAGCCCGACGCCTTGTCACCAATCAGCAAGTGCCAAACACCGCTCTCAAGCTGACTCACACCCTGGCAACCCAGTGCCGTCAGTTGAGATTCCGACAGCACCGAACCATCCCCCAGCTCTACCCGCAACCGCGTCATCGCCACCGCGTCCAGTTGCAGCACATTGGCCCGACCGCCCAGGGCACTCAGCCATTTCTCGGCCTCGTGCACGTTCACCGGCGTGCTCTTCTCAACCGGCGCAGCAGCGACCGGAGTGACTCCAACATACGAAGGCATCGCCAACCGAATCTCATCGGCAATGCTGTCCGCCATCGGCCCGACCACCACCTGCAGGCTCCCGCCATTACCCGGCCGAACCACAGCCATGGCGCCCAGCGCTTTCAAATCGGCATCCACCGCCTTGTTGCGGTCCACCATGTCCAACCGCAGGCGCGTCGTGCAGGCACCCACGCTCAGTAGATTCTCCGCACCACCCAGCGCCCGAATATAAGCACCGGCCCGCTGGTTATCAGTCATGGCCTCAGCCTGCACGACTTGAATATCCTCACGCCCCGGCGTCTTCAAATTGAACCGGCGAATGCAGTAGTTGAACACGCTGTAGTAGATCACCGCATACGCCAGCCCAACCGGGAATACCAGCCAGCCGTTGGTGGACTTGCCCCAGCCCAGCACCATGTCGATAAACCCACCGGAGAAGGTAAAGCCCAGGTGAATGTTGAGCATGTTGGTGATCGCCATCGACAACCCGGTCAGCAGCGCATGCAGCAGGTACAGGAATGGCGCGAGGAACATGAAGGCGAATTCGATCGGCTCGGTCACCCCGGTGAGGAACGAGGTCAGTGCCATCGACAGGAAAATCCCGCCCATGATCTTGCGCCGCTCCGGCAATGCATTGCGGTACATCGCCAGGCACGCCGCCGGCAGGCCGAACAGCATCACCGGGAACATGCCGGTCATGAACTGGCCGCCTTTCGGGTCACCGGCAAAGTAGCGGGTCAGGTCGCCGGTCACTACCGCGCCTGTCGCCGGGTCGGTGAAGGTGCCGAACACAAACCACGCCATGTTGTTGAGGATATGGTGCAAGCCGGTGACGATCAGCAGGCGGTTGAACACCCCAAACACGAACGCACCAAAACTGCCGCTTTCCATCAGCAACACGCCGAAGCTGTTGATGCCTTGCTGCACGGGTGGCCAGATCAAACCAAAGATCACCCCCAGCGCCACCGCGGAAAACCCGGTGACGATCGGCACAAACCGTCGCCCACCAAAGAATGCCAGGTACTCCGGCAGTTTGATGTCCTTGAAGCGGTTGTACAGCGCCCCGGCCATCAAGCCGCTGGCAATACCCGCGAGCATGCCCATGTTGATACTGGCGTCCATCACCTTGAGGGTGGAGACCATCACCAGGTAACCAATGGCGCCCGCCAGGCCCGCCGTGCCGTTATTGTCGCGGGCAAAACCCACGGCAATCCCGATGGCAAAAATCAGCGCCAGGTTGGCGAAGATCGCCTGCCCGGCGTCGTGCATCACTGCGATGTTCAGCAGGTCGGTGTCGCCGAGTCGCAGCAGGAGGCCGGCGATCGGCAGAATCGCGATCGGCAGCATCAGCGCACGGCCCAAGCGTTGCAGCCCTTCGATAAAATATTGGTACACGGCGTGTCTCCCTGTTTTTGTTGTTTTCAGCACAGCGGCCAGTGGTGTTGACAGGCTTGGCGAACGGCTTTGGCGCTGCTCAGGTTAAGCAGGCCTTGGCTCAGTTGCCGGCATTGGGCTGCGTCCAGGTGGCGGACACGGTCCTTGATTTCTCCGATTTGCGGCGGGCTTACAGACAGCTCGCTGATGCCCAGGCCGATCAGCACTGGTGTGGCCAGCGGGTCGGACGCAAGCGCGCCGCACACACCGACCCAGCGGCCATGCTTGGCGGCGCCGGTGCAGGTTTGGGCGATCAGGCGCAGCAGCGCCGGGTGCATGGCGTCGACCCTCGCGGCGAGGCCGGCGTGGTCGCGGTCCATGGCCAGGGTGTACTGGGACAGGTCGTTGGTGCCGATGGACAAAAAGTCTGCATGCTCGGCCAGTTGTTCGGCCATCAGCGCGGCGGCAGGCACTTCGATCATCACGCCCAGCTCTGGGCGCTGGGTCAGTTCAAGCTCGGTGCACAGTTCATCGAGGCGCTGGCGGATGTGCAGCAGTTCGTCGACTTCACTGACCATTGGCAGCAGGATTCGGCAGCGCTCCAGCGGCGACACTTGCAGCAGGGCGCGCAGTTGCTGGTCCAGCAGTTCCGGGCGTACCTGGGCCATGCGAATGCCGCGCAGGCCCAGCACCGGGTTGGTCTCAAACGGCAGCGGCAAATAGTCGAGTTGCTTGTCGCCGCCGACGTCGATGGTGCGGATGATCACGGACTTGTCGCCCATGGCGTCCAGCACGGCTTGATAGGCCTGGCGCTGCTCCTGCTCATCGGGCGCGGTGCGGCGGTCGACGAAGAGGAATTCGGTGCGCAGCAGGCCGACGCCATCGGCACCGTTCTCGAAGGCCAACTGGGCTTCGGCGCTGGAGGCGACGTTCGCCGCCACTTCAATCCGCACGCCATCTTGAGTACTGGCGGTGCCTTGAGCCTGTGCGTGTTGCTGCTGGCGCCGCAGTTTCTGGGCGTCGCGCAACTGGTGAACCTGGGCATGGCGCGCATCATCCGGCGTCAGTTCCAGGCGACCGTTGGCGGCATCCAGCACTACACGCTGGCCTTGGGGCACATCGAGCAACTCGGTGCCCAGCGCCACCACGCATGGCAAGCCTTTGCCCCGCGCCAGAATCGCTACATGAGAGGTCGCGCCACCCTCGGCCATGCAGATGCCGGCGGCGTGTTGCTTGCTCAGTTGCAGCAGGTCCGAGGGGGTCAATTCATGGGCAGACACGATAGCGCCCGCCGGCAATTGGAAACTCCAGGCCTCGCCCAGCAGCGCCCGCAGCACCCGTTGTTGCAAGTCACGCAGGTCGTTGGCGCGTTCGGCGAACAGCGGTTTGCCGAGGGCCAGCAATACCGCACATTGGGCCTGGATCGTATCGCGCCAGGCGTGAGTGGCGGCGCTGCCATGTTCGATGGCGGTGGTGGCGGCTTCCAGCAACGTCGGGTCTTCCAGCAGCGCCAGGTGGGCGGCGAAGATCTCTTCTTCCTCGATATCCTTGCGCTGGCGGGCCTGGTCCAGGGTGTGGCGGATTTCTGCGCGCACCTGCTCCAGGGCACTGTCCAGGCGCTGCAATTGTTCATCCGGGGCGTTGTTGCCCGGGTCCTCCGGCAGCTCGATTCCGTTCAAGCGCAACAGCGGGCCGCAGACCAGGCCCGGCGCGGCGCAGACGCCCTGCAGCACACCGGCTTCGGTATTCGCGCGGCGCGCAGCGACGGCCACCGGGGCGTGATGCGCTTCGCCAACCGCCACCGACAACGCGGCGATCAGCGCCTGGAGCGCGGCTTCACAATCTTTGCCGCGACAGGTGACCTGCACCTCGTCCTGCTCGCCAATTCCCAGCCCCATCAAGCCGATCAAGCTGTCGCACGACGCCGTCTTGCCGGCGAAATGCAGCTGCGACTGGCTGCTGAAATCCTGCGCCGTCTTGCGGACCAATGCGGCGGGGCGCGCATGCAGGCCGCCACGGTGGGTGATGCGAATCGTCGCGCTGGTTTCGGTGATCGACTCATCAATCACTTTCGCGGCGCCGGCCAAACGCGCCACCACATGCAGCAGCGGTTCGCCGACCTTCACCGATTTCAGGGTGACCGGCTGCAGCTCAAACAACTCGCTGTTGGTCAGGATGATCAGGCTGACCAGGCTTTTGCACTGCCGCGCAATCAGGTCCAGGTCAAACTGCACCAGCGCCTGGCCCTGGCTGACCCGCGCGCCTTGCTTGACCAGCAACGCAAAGCCTTCGCCATTCAATTCCACGGTGTCGATGCCCACGTGCATCAGCAGTTCTGCGCCGTTATCGGCACGAATGGTCAGCGCATGCCCGGTGCGGGCGACATGGAGAATCACGCCGTCGCACGGCGCATGCAGGCAATCGTTGAGCGGGTCGATGGCAATGCCGTCGCCCATGGCGCCACTGGCGAACACTTCGTCGGGAACGTTGCCCAGGGTCAGCACCGGCCCGCTGAGGGGGGCGCTGAGGGTGAGGTCTTTATTGTTGTGGGACATGGGCACGGTACTCATCAGGAAAACACGGCAAACGACTCAGTGAGTGCGGGTAACTTTGCTCAGGTGGCGCGGCTGGTCCGGGTCCATGCCCCGGGCGACCGCCAGGCCGGCGGCCATCACGTAAAAACTCTGGATCGCCAGGATCGGGTCCAGGGCCGGGTGTTCGGCGCGGCTTAGTGTCAGGTCGCGTTCGGCGATGTCGTCGGGGGCGGCCAGCAGCACGCGGGCGCCGCGCTGGCGCATGTCGGCGGCCAGACTCAGCAGGCCGGCTTGCTCGGCGCCGCGCGGGGCGAAGACCAGCAGCGGGTAGTTGTCGTCGATCAGGGCCATCGGGCCATGGCGCACCTCGGCGCTGCTGAAGGCTTCGGCCTGGATCGCCGAGGTTTCCTTGAGCTTGAGCGCGGCTTCCTGGGCGATGGCAAAGCCGGCGCCACGGCCGATCACCATCAGTTGCTGGCAATCGCGCAGGGCATTGATGGCCACGCTCCAGTCTTGCCTGGCGGCTTCACGCAAACCGTCGGGCAAGGCCTGGCAGGCTTGCAACAATTGAGCTTCCTGGTTCCAGTGGCCGATCAATTGGGCACTGGCACTCAGGGTGGCGATAAAGCTTTTGGTGGCGGCAACGCTTTGCTCTGGCCCGGCACACAGCGGCACGTGGAATTCGCAGGCGGCTTCCAGTGGCGAGTCTTCGGCGTTGACCATCGAGATGCTCAAGGCGCCGCGCTTGCGCAACAGGCGCAGGCTGTTGACCAGGTCCGGGCTTTGCCCCGACTGGGAGAAACCGAACGCCACTTGCCCGCTGACTTTGAGCGGCGATTGCAGCATGGTCACCACCGACATTGGCAACGACGCCACCGGAATCCCCAGATGTTGCATGGTCAGGTAGGCGAAGTAACTGGCGGCGTGGTCCGAGCTGCCGCGGGCGATGGTCATCGCCACTTGCGGTGGCTGGCGACGCAGGCGGCCGGCGACTTCCACCAGCAGCGGGTCCAGGCGTTGCAGTTGAGCCTCGACGGCCTCGCAGGAGGCCAGGGCCTCTTCAAGCATTTTTGAAGTCAATGGTTTCTCCTTCGACCATTACGTCGGTGAGGTGCAGGGAGCGGTCCAGGCGCACGCAGTCGGCAAAGCTGCCGGGCTGCAGGCGACCGCGTTCTTCCAGGCCCAGATAGTCCGCAGGAAATTGCGACAGGCGTTGTGAGGCTTCGCTGATCGGCAGGCCGATCTTCACCAGGTTGCGCAGCGCCTGGTCCATGGTCAGGGTGCTGCCGGCCAGCGTTCCATCGGCCAGGCGCACGCCGCCCAGGCACTTGGTCACGGTGTGGCTGCCCAGCTTGTATTCACCGTCGGGCATGCCGGCGGCGGCGGTGGAGTCGGTGACGCAGTACAGGCACGGGATCGAACGCAAAGCCACGCGCATGGCGCCAGGGTGCACGTGCAGCAGGTCGGGAATCAGCTCGGCGTATTTGGCGTGGGCCAGCGCCGCGCCGACAATCCCGGGCTCGCGGTGATGCAGCGGGCTCATGGCGTTGTACAAGTGGGTGAAGCTGGTGGCACCCGCGGCCAGCGCGGCAACGCCTTCTTCATAGCTGCCCAGGGTGTGACCGATCTGCATGCGCACGCCACGTTCGCTCAAGGCGCGGATCAGGCCGTCATGGCCGGCAATTTCCGGGGCAATGGTGATCACCCGGATCGGCGCCAGTCGCAGGTATTCTTCGACTTCGGCCATCAAGGCGGTGTGGGCGAAATTCGGCTGTGCACCGAGTTTTCCCGGGTTGATGTAGGGACCTTCCAGGTGCACGCCCAGCACCCGGGCGGTGCCGGTCGGGCGGCTTTCGCAATAGGTGCCGATTTCGCCGAGCACGCGGGAAATTTCATCCACCGGCGCGGTCATGGTGGTGGCCAGCAGCGAGGTGGTGCCAAACCGCACGTGGGTGCGGGTGATGGTCTGGAACGCATCGGCGCCTTCCATGATGTCTTTGCCGCCACCGCCGTGCACGTGCAGGTCGATAAAGCCAGGCAGCAAGTACGGCAGGTCGTTGTCGGCCGGGTCGCACGGGTTGCCTTCAACGGCTGTCACCTTGCCGTGCTGGTGCACCAGGCGGCCGCGAATCCAGCCGTGTGGCGTGAGGATATTGTCTTCGGACATGGGCAGTTCTCTAAATTCGCAGTTCAGCGGAATAGTCGTGGCGGCGCAGCTCTGCGACGAAGTCGTAGTAGTCGTTGCGGCAGTAGGTGTCGGTGATTTCAATCGGGGTGTTGTCGGCGGTGTAGCCCACCCGGGTCATCAGCAGCATGGCGGTGCCGGGCGCGATGCCCACCAGGGCCGCGAACTCGTCCGAGGCGTTGATCGCCTGGATGTGCTGCAGGGCGCGCACGATGGGCTTGCCGATGCTTTCCAGGTATTCGTAGAGCGAGTTGCCGATGGCCTGCGGGTGCGGGAGGACGGAGGCGGGCATGGCGGTCATTTCAATCGCCATCACCGTGTCGTCGGCCTTACGCAAACGCTTGAGCCGCGCGACCTTGTCGGCAGGCGACAGGCCCAGGCGGATCAATTCTTCATGGGTAGGTTGGGTGATGTCGCGCTCCAGCCACTGGGACGTCGGCACAAACCCCTTGAGCCGGAGCATTTCGCTGAAGCCCGAGAGGCGCGACAGCGGTTGTTCCAGGCGGGGTGTGATGAAGGTTCCGGAGCCTTGGCTGCGACGGATCAGGCCTTGTTCGAACAGCACTTCCAGCGCTTTGCGGGCGGTCACTCGGGAAATGCCCAGTTGCTCGCTGAGGGCGCGTTCCGAGGGCAATGCCTGCTCGGATTTCCACTGGCCGGCATGAATCGCGGCTTCGAGGTTGCGGGCCAGTTGCAGGTACAGCGGCGTCGATTGTTTCTCGTCGGGGCGCAGGGCCAGGATGGGGTTCATCGTGTCGGTTTCCGATGCGGTTATTGGAGTGTTGTCGCCCGGTAGTGATCGCAAGCTAATACCACTTAAATACCATGTCAATGCAGCGAAAACGGTGCAGGCGAGCGTTTGCGGGCGCCTTAATAGTGCGCCAGTTGAAGTGGTATTAGAGAGGTCTTTCTTTCGGGCAGAAGCGCGCAGCTTGCCGGGGTGAACTGGTATTCACCGGCAAGCCACCCACGGGGCGGGAATTTTTTTTGAATTATTTTACGAGGGGCGGGAAATTACGGGCGAATCTCGATCATCGTGCCGTCTTTCACCAGGCTCCAGACTTCGCGCATGTCGACATTGCGCATGCCGATGCAACCGTCGGTCCAGTCCAGGGTGTGGAACAGTTCTTCGGGGTAGTCCTCGGCGTCGGGGGTGCCGTGGATCATGATCATGCTGCCGGGCTTGACCCCTTCGCGGCGGGCGCGGGCGGCGTCGCTGATATTGGGGTAGGAGATGTGCATGGCCAGGTTGAAGCGGTCGCTGGTCTTGCGCCAGTCGATCCAGTAGAAGCCTTCCGGGGTTCGGCGGTCGCCTTCCATCAGCTTGGTGCCCTTGGGGTTTCTGCCCAGGGAGATGCGGTAGGTCTTGAGGGGCTTGCCGTCGTTGATCAGTTGCAACTGATGGACGGACTTAAGCACCAGGATTTTCTCGACGGGTTTGCCGCCCAGGATCAGTTGGGTGGAGGCTGGCGACAGCGTGGCAAACGACAGGCAGATCAGAGCAAGCAACCAACGCATTAAAACGGTATCCCCTGGAAAGACTACGTGCCGCCCGGATTGTTATTTGGCCAGCTGTTTGAGCGGCGGCACCGACTCGCTGCGCACCGGATACGACTGTTGCCTGCGGTCAGCAAAAAAGCATTCTAAGGTACGCCCGACCGTGCGGAAAGCCAGCTCGGACCAAGGGATGTCGGCTTCATCGAATAAGCGCACTTCGAGGCTTTCGGGGCCTGCAGCAAAGTCCAGGTCGATCAGTTCGGCGCGGTAGAAAATGTGCACCTGGCTGATGTGGGGCACGTCGATCAGGGTATAGATGCTCAGGTTGCGCACCCGGGCGCAGGCTTCTTCCATGGTCTCGCGCATGGCGGCCTGCTCGACGGTCTCGCCGTTCTCCATGAAGCCTGCGGGCAGGGTCCAGAAACCCAGGCGCGGCTCGATGGCACGGCGGCACAGCAGCACCTGCTCACCCCACACCGGCACGGTGCCCGCGACGATATTGGGGTTCTGATAGTGAATAGTCTGACAGTGATCGCAAACATAACGCAGGCGTGCGTCGCCTTCGGGAATGCGCTGGGTGACCGGTTTACCGCACTGGCTGCAGAAGTTCATGCTGGGGTTCCTGGAGAGTGCGCCTATCTTGGCGTGACCGGGTATGGCCTGCAAGTTGTCGTTTAGCGACATGGCCAGGGTTTTGGGGTTGGGCGGGCGCAAGGTTTGGTGCATGATGCAAGGTAGCCAACAGACCGAGATGACTCATGCTGGACGAGCTACTTCGCCGGGTAAGCAATCATACGCCACGCACGCTGGAGACCGACGGTCGTTTCCCGGAAGCGGCGGTACTGGTGCCCATCACCCGCAGTGACGAACCCGAGCTGATCCTGACCTTGCGCGCCAGTGGGTTATCGACCCATGGCGGCGAAGTGGCGTTCCCCGGCGGGCGCCGCGACCCTGACGATCCGGACCTGATATTCACCGCCCTGCGCGAAGCCGAAGAAGAAATCGGCCTGCCGCCGGGGCTAGTGGAAGTGATTGGCCCGTTGAGCCCGCTGATTTCCCTGCACGGTATCCGTGTCACGCCGTATGTAGGCGTTATCCCCGATTATGTTGAATACCTGGCCAACGACGCCGAGATAGCCGCTGTTTTCAGCGTGCCCCTGGAGTTTTTTCGCCAGGACCCGCGCGAACACACCCACCGTATCGATTACCAGGGCCGCAGTTGGTATGTGCCCAGCTATCGGTTTGGCGAGTACAAGATCTGGGGCCTGACGGCGATCATGATCGTGGAGCTGATCAACCTGCTCTATGACGATGCCGACATCAGCCTGCATCGTCCGCCGAAAAGCTTCATCAATACCTAAGAGCCAGATGGCCATTGTTCCCTGCCGTGAGGATCCACCTATGAAATACCGCCTGGGCGACGCCCGAGTCGAAACCCATCCGAACAGCTGGGTGGCCCCCAATGCCACGCTGGTGGGCAAGGTCAAGCTTGCGGAGGGCGCCAACGTCTGGTTCAACGCGGTGTTGCGCGGCGACAACGAACTGATCCTGATCGGCAAGAACAGCAACGTGCAGGACGGCAGCGTGATGCACACCGACATGGGTTACCCGCTGACCCTCGGCACCGGCGTGACCATCGGCCACAACGCCATGCTGCATGGCTGCACCGTCGACGATTACAGCCTGATTGGCATCAATGCGGTGATTCTTAACGGGGCGAAGATCGGCAAGCACTGCATCATCGGCGCCAATTCGCTGATCGGTGAAGGCAAGGAAATTCCCGACGGTTCGCTTGTGATGGGCTCGCCGGGCAAGGTGGTGCGGGAATTGACCGATGTGCAGAAGAAGATGCTCGAGGCCAGCGCTGCGCACTATGTGCATAACTCCCAGCGGTATGCCCGTGATCTGGTTGAGCAGGAAGAATGAACCCGGTAGAACGACCCGTCGCCTCGCCCTGCGTGAGCATTTGCGCGCTGGATGACGATGATATCTGCACTGGCTGCCAGCGGACGGTGGATGAAATCACCCGCTGGAGCCGCATGGACAACACCGAGCGCCGGGTGGTGCTGGGGTTGTGCCATGAGCGGGCGAAGGCGAGTGGGCTGCTTTGGATGATTCCTGGGAAGTCCGGCGCCTGACCTGATGCCATCGCGGGCAAGCCCGCTCCCACATTTTGAACTGTGAATACATCTAAATGTGGGAGCTGGCTTGCCTGCGATAGGGCCCTCTCAGACGACATATTTCGAAATGTGAAGTACCCTGTGCCCCTTGTTCACAGGTCCCTCGCCCCATGTTCTTCCTGATTGCCTACATCAGCAGCGTCGTGCTGATCAATTTCGCTTTTTCCACCGCCCCGCACCTGGACGTCATCTGGTCTGCCTGGGGCGGCTTGGTGTTTGTCCTGCGGGACATGGTGCAAACCCGCTTCGGCCATGGCGCGATTATCGCCATGCTGGCGGCGCTGGTGCTGTCCTATATTACCTCCGACCCTTCCATCGCCCTGGCCAGCGCCACGGCGTTCGCGGTGTCCGAGTGCATCGACTGGCTTGTGTTCAGCATTACCAAGCGCCCGCTCCACGACCGCCTGTGGATAAGTTCGGCGCTGAGCATTCCCCTCGATACCTTTATCTTTTTCGGCCTGATCGGCGCGCTCACGCCTGCCGTGGCCGGCACCGCCCTGGTCTCGAAATTCGCCGGGGTTACCGTGGTGTGGCTAGCCATGGCCTGGCGTTTGCGGCGCCAGCGCGTCGCCAACTGAAGCCAATCTTTACAGTTCATGTAAAATGCCGGCCTTTCTCCCCATGATCCGCTCCCCTGAGGACCTGAGATGACCCGAATCGGAACTCCATTGTCGCCAACCGCGACCCGCGTAATGCTGTGTGGCTGCGGTGAGCTGGGCAAGGAAGTGGTAATCGAGCTGCAACGCCTGGGCGTTGAAGTGATTGCCGTGGATCGCTACGCCAACGCGCCGGCCATGCAGGTTGCCCATCGCAGCCACGTGATCAACATGCTCGATGGCGCCGCCCTGCGTGCCGTGATCGAAGCCGAAAAGCCGCACTTCATCGTGCCGGAAATCGAAGCGATCGCCACCGCCACCCTGGTGGAGCTGGAAGCCGAAGGCTTCACCGTGATCCCTACCGCCCGCGCGACGTTGCTGACCATGAACCGCGAAGGCATCCGTCGTCTGGCCGCTGAAGAGCTGGACCTGCCGACCTCGCCGTACCACTTCGCCGACACCTTCGAGGACTATAGCAAGGCCGTCACCGACCTGGGCTTCCCGTGTGTGGTCAAGCCGGTGATGAGTTCGTCGGGCAAGGGCCAGAGCCTGCTGCGCAGTGCCGACGATGTGCAAAAAGCCTGGGATTACGCCCAGGAAGGCGGCCGTGCCGGCAAGGGCCGGGTGATCATCGAAGGCTTTATCGACTTCGACTACGAAATCACCCTGCTGACCGTGCGCCACATCGGCGGCACTACCTTCTGCGCGCCAGTCGGTCACCGTCAGGAGAAAGGCGACTACCAGGAATCCTGGCAGCCACAGGCCATGAGCCCGGTTGCCCTGGCGGAATCCGAGCGCGTTGCCAAAGCCGTGACCGAGGCCTTGGGTGGCCGCGGTCTGTTTGGCGTTGAGCTGTTTATCAAGGGTGATCAGGTGTGGTTCAGCGAAGTGTCGCCGCGCCCCCATGACACTGGCCTGGTGACCCTGATTTCCCAGGACTTGTCGCAGTTCGCCTTGCATGCGCGGGCAATTCTCGGCCTGCCAATCCCGTTGATCCGTCAGTTCGGGCCTTCGGCTTCGGCGGTGATCCTGGTGGAGGGGCAGTCGACCCAGACGGCTTTTTCCAACCTGGGTGCAGCCTTGAGCGAGCCGGATACGGCGTTGCGTCTGTTTGGCAAGCCGCAAGTGAACGGCCAGCGCCGTATGGGCGTGGCGTTGGCGCGGGATGAGTCGATTGAGGCTGCCCGGGCTAAAGCTACCCGTGCTTCGAAGGCGGTTGTTGTAGAGCTGTAGCCGAGTCGCGCCCATCGCGGGCAAGCCCGGCTCCCACAGGGAAATGCATTCCAAATGTGGGAGCCGGGCTTGCCCGCGATGGCGGTCTATCAGCTAACGCGATTCAAGTCGTTATTGCGCGTCTCTTTCAGGCACAAGACAGCAATCAAGCTGATCACCGCTGCCGCCGACACATACCCGCCCACATAACTCAAACCGCCCATCGCCACCAGCTTGGTTGCGAAGAACGGTGCGGCCGATGCACCCACAATCCCGCCCAGGTTATACGCCGCCGAAGCGCCGGTATAACGCACGCGGGTCGGGAACAGTTCCGGCAACATCGCGCCCATCGGGGCAAATGTCACGCCCATCAAAAACAGCTCCAGCGCCAGGAACAGCGCCACGGCCCAGGTTGAACCGTGGGTCAGCAGCGGTTCCATGGTGAAACCGGAGAGGATGGTCAGAATAGCCCCCACAATCAGCACCGGCTTACGCCCGTAACGGTCGCTTGCCCACGCCGCCAGCGGTGTCGCGGCGCCCATGAACAGCACCGCGAAGCACAGCAGGCCGAGGAAGGTCTCACGGCTGTAGCCCAGCGTGGACACGCCGTAGCTCAGTGAAAACGCCGTGGTGATATAGAACAGCGCATAACACACCACCATCGACGCGGCGCCCAGCAGCACCGGCAGCCAATGCTGGCTGAACAGTTCCACCAGCGGCACCTTTACCGGCGCCTCTTTAGCCACGGCATTCGCGAACACCGGGGTTTCATGCAGCTTGAGCCGCGCATACAGGCCGACCATCACCAGCGCCGCGCTGAGGATGAACGGAATGCGCCAGCCCCAACTGCGGAACTGCTCGTCATTCAGGTTCATGGCCAGGATCAGGAACAGCCCGTTAGCCGCCAAAAAGCCAATCGACGGGCCCAGTTGCGGGAACATGCCGAACCAGGCGCGTTTGCCTTTCGGTGCGTTCTCGGTGGCCAGCAACGCCGCGCCACCCCATTCGCCGCCAAGCCCGAGGCCCTGGCCGAAGCGCAGCACGCAGAGCAGGATCGGCGCCCAGGCCCCGATGCTGTCGTAACCGGGCAGCAAGCCGATCAGCGTGGTGCACACGCCCATCAGCAGCAAGGAGGCGACCAGTGTCGACTTGCGGCCGATCCGGTCACCGAAATGACCGAACAGCGCCGAACCCAGGGGCCGCGCGATAAACGCGATACCGAAGGTCAGGAACGAGGCAAGCATCTGCGCCGTGCCGGAGGTTTGCGGGAAGAACACGGGGCCGATCACCAGGGCAGCGGCGGTCGCGTAGATATAGAAGTCGTAGAACTCGATGGCGGTGCCGATGATGCTCGCGGTAGCGACCCGGGCCGTCGAGTTGGTCGGGGCGGCGGTCGCCGACTCGTTATAGGTGGTGCTCATTGAGGTATCCCTGACGGTCATTGCGCGTTTGAACGCGGATTATTATTGGTCGAACACCCGTGGATCAGGGTTGCGCGCGGGGCGGCTCGGGATGGGAGCACGCACCGGTCAGACACAACATGGCGGCGCCTGCCCCTGTAGGAGCGAGCTTGCTCGCGATGCTCGTTAACGATAACACGGGGAACCTGACAGCCAACGCCACTCTGAGGTTTTTCGCGAGCAAGCGCGTTCCTACAGGTACCAGATCAGTACCTTGGCCACACGGTTGTCCTCGGTTTCGAGGATTTCCAAGCGGTAGCGGCCGATTTTCAGGCATACGGCGCAGTCCGGGATGGTCTCCAGCGCTTCGGTCACCAGGCCGTTGAGGGTCTTGGGGCCGTCGCTGGGCAGGTGCCAGCCGAGGGTTTTGTTCAAGTCACGAATCGAGGCGGCGCCGTCGATCACGTAGCGGCCATCCGGTTGCGGCTGGATGTGCGGGTTGTCGAGGTGGTGCTCGCTTTCGAACTCACCGACGATTTCTTCAAGAATGTCTTCCAGGGTCACGATGCCCAGCACTTCTCCGTATTCGTCCACCACCATGCCCAGGCGGCGTTGTTGTTTGTGGAAGTTCAGCAATTGCAGTTGCAGCGGCGTGCTTTCCGGGACGAAGTAGGGCTCGTGGCAGGCTTCCAGCAGCGCTTCCTTGGTCAGGCTGGCGTTGGGCAGCAGGTGGCGGACCTGCCGAGTGTTGAGCACCGCTTCGACCTGGTTGATATCGCTGTGGAACACCGGCAACCGGGTGCGCGTGGAAACCCGCAGTTGCTCGATGATTTCTTCTATCGAGTCATCCAGGTTGATGCCGTCCACTTCGCTGCGGGGCACCAGGATGTCATTCACGGTGATGTTGTCCAGCGCGTGAATGCCCGGCATGCCCGGGGCGCGGGAGTTGGGCGTTTCGGCTTGCGGTTCGTCGTCGTGGTCCGGCTGCGGCTCGTCGCTGTGCTTGACCAGGCCGGGCTTGCGGGCGAACGGGCGCAACAGCAACAGGCTGACGCCGTTGAGCAACCAGGCCAGCGGGTAAAGGATTTTCAGCGGCACGTTCAGCAGCGTATTGCCGAAGCCGAGGATGGTTTGCGGGTGGCGAGTGGCCAGGATTCGCGGCAGGTAATCGGCCAGCACCAGCAGGGTTGCGCTGGAGATCACCCAGCCGAGCCACGGGCCGTTTTCCGCCCAGGCGTAGATCGCCAGCAGGGTGCAGAGAATCACCACCACCGAACGGCACAGGGTGTTGCACAGGATCAGGCTGTTGCGCGGGAAGTTCAGGCGGGTGGCGGCTTTGTCACCCTGGCGGGTGCCGGGGCGCAGTGCCAGCAAATGTTGCTGGGCGGCTTCGATGGCGGTAAACAGCGCCGACCATAAAACCAGCAAGGCTACTACCGCAAGCATCGGCCCCAAGGGCAAGTTGTCCATGTTGGCTGCCCGTCAGATATGCAGGATGTATTCGCGAACCAGCTTGCTGCCGAAATAGGCCAGCATCAGCAGGCAAAAACCGGCCAGGGTCCAGCGGATCGCCTTGTGCCCGCGCCAGCCAAGGTGGTTGCGGCCCCACAGCAATACACTGAACACCACCCAGGCCAGGCACGCCAGCAGGGTTTTGTGCACCAGGTGCTGGGCGAACAGGTTCTCGACGAACAGCCAGCCAGAGATCAGCGACAGCGACAACAGCGTCCAGCCGGCCCAGAGGAAGCCGAACAGCAGGCTTTCCATGGTTTGCAGCGGCGGGAAGTTCTTGATCAGCCCGGACGGGTGCTTGTGCTTGAGCTGGTGGTCTTGCAACAGCAGCAGCAAAGCCTGGAACACCGCGATGGTGAACATGCCGTAGGCGAGGATCGACAACAGGATGTGCGCGAGGATGCCCGGCTCTTCATCAATGACCTGCACGGTGCCGGTCGGGGTGAATTGCGCCAGCAGCACCGTCAGCACCCCGAGCGGGAACAACAGCACCAGCAGGTTCTCCACCGGGATCCGGTAGCAGGCCATCAGCGTCAGCGCGATCACCGCGGCGGCAATCAGGCTGGCGGCACTGAAAAAATCCAGGCCCAGGCCGACCGGCGTCATCAAGTGCGTGAACAGGCTGGCCGCGTGGGCCAGCAGGGCGAGGACGCCAAGGCCTACCAACAGGCGTTTGTCGGCCTTGGCGCCTTGGGCCAGACGAGTGCCCTGATAGAGGGTCGCAGCGGCATACAAGATGGCGGCGGCGAGGCTGGGTAGCAAACTGGGTGACAAAGGGAGCATAAATCCTGTTAAGCAGGCCCGAAAGGCGCTGAGTTTGGCATACCCCTGCGTAACACGAAAGACTCTCAGGCCAGACAGCGGGTGTGCATGGCGGCAGTCTTCGCTATAATCCGCGACCTGCCCACGCCGCAGGCTCGCCGAGCGCTGTTTTTAATAGCGATTTACCACAGCCTGGGCCGCCATTACCTCGGTCTACCAACGCATTTCGATGAATAGGGCCTGAAAGGATCGCGCATGTTTGAAAATCTGACTGACCGTCTCTCGCAGACGCTGCGCCATGTCACCGGCAAGGCCAAGCTGACCGAGGACAATATTAAAGACACCCTGCGTGAAGTGCGCATGGCGTTGCTGGAAGCCGACGTCGCCTTGCCGGTGGTGAAAGACTTCGTCAACTCGGTCAAAGAGCGCGCGGTGGGCACCGAAGTGTCCCGCAGCCTGACCCCGGGCCAGGCGTTTGTGAAGATCGTCCAGGCCGAACTCGAAAGCCTGATGGGCGCGGCCAACGAAGATTTGAACCTCAGCGCCGTGCCGCCAGCCGTTGTGCTGATGGCCGGCCTGCAAGGTGCGGGCAAGACCACCACCGCCGGCAAGCTGGCGCGCTTCCTTAAAGAGCGCAAGAAGAAGTCGGTGATGGTGGTGTCTGCGGACGTTTACCGTCCTGCGGCGATTAAGCAGCTGGAAATGCTCGCGGGCGAAGTAGGCGTAACCTTCTTCCCGTCCGACCTGAGCCAGAAGCCGGTCGATATTGCCCAGGCGGCTATTAAAGAAGCCAAGCTGAAATTCATCGACGTGGTTATCGTCGATACCGCCGGTCGCCTGCACATCGATGAAGAGATGATGGGCGAGATCAAGGCGCTGCATGCCGCGATCAACCCGGTAGAAACCCTGTTTGTGGTCGACGCCATGACCGGCCAGGATGCGGCCAACACCGCCAAGGCCTTTGGCGATGCGCTGCCGTTGACCGGTGTGATCCTGACCAAGGTCGACGGCGACGCCCGTGGCGGTGCAGCACTGTCCGTTCGTGCGATTACCGGCAAGCCGATCAAGTTCATCGGTATGGGCGAGAAGAGCGACGCGCTCGAGCCGTTCCACCCCGAGCGGATCGCCTCGCGTATCCTTGGCATGGGCGACGTGCTCAGCCTGATCGAGCAAGCTGAAGCGACCCTCGACAAGGACAAAGCCGAGAAGCTGGCTAAAAAGTTGAAGAAGGGCAAGGGCTTCGACCTCGAAGACTTCCGTGACCAGCTGCAACAGATGAAGAACATGGGCGGCCTTGGCGGCCTGATGGACAAGCTGCCGAACATGGGCGGTGTGAACCTGGCGCAAATGGGCAATGCCCAGGGTGCGGCGGAGAAGCAGTTCAAGCAGATGGAAGCCATCATCAATTCCATGACCCCGGCCGAGCGCCGCGACCCTGAGCTGATCAGTGGTTCGCGCAAACGTCGGATCGCCATGGGTTCCGGCACCCAGGTGCAGGACATCGGTCGCTTGATCAAGCAGCACAAGCAGATGCAGAAGATGATGAAGAAGTTCTCCGCAAAAGGCGGAATGGCCAAGATGATGCGCGGCATGGGCGGTATGTTGCCCGGCGGCGGCATGCCGAAAATGTAAAGAATTCGAGCAAAAGTTCGCTTTTGCTCCGACCCGCAGGGATGCGGGATCTCCAGCAAACCCGCACTTGGCGGGAGCTGACTGGCCGTTTTAACCGACGGCTCTATAGCAGATCTGAATGGCACGCTGATAGGCGCCAGAAAAAGACATTTGCAAAAGTCCGGATATTCCTTAGAATATGCGGCCTTTCGGGCACCTATGCCCGCTGTGCATTTAGATTTGCAGCACCGACTACAGGAACGATGTTCACATGCTAACAATCCGTCTTGCCCTTGGCGGCTCCAAAAAGCGCCCGTTTTACCACTTGACCGTAACCGACAGCCGCAACCCGCGCGACGGTTCGCACAAGGAACAGGTTGGTTTCTTCAACCCTGTTGCTCGTGGTCAAGAAGTTCGTCTGTCCGTGAACCAAGAGCGCGTAGCCTACTGGCTGAGCGTTGGTGCACAACCTTCTGAGCGCGTTGCTCAGTTGTTGAAGGATGCATCTAAGGCTGCGGCCTGAGCAATATGAACGCGACGCCAGCGGTTGCTGATGATTTGATCGTTATCGGCAAGATTTATTCTGTTCATGGCGTTCGCGGCGAAGTGAAGGTGTATTCCTTTACTGATCCGACTGAAAACCTGTTGCAGTACAAGACCTGGACGCTCAAGCGCGAAGGTAGTGTGAAACAGGTAGAGCTGGTCAGTGGACGCGGGAGCGACAAGTTCCTGGTCGCAAAGCTCAAGGGTCTTGATGATCGTGAAGAAGCTCGTCTTCTGGCCGGTTATGAGATCTGCGTGCCGCGCAACCTGTTCCCTGAATTGACCGACGGCGAGTACTACTGGTACCAGCTGGAAGGTCTGAAGGTTATTGATCAACTCGGGCAATTGTTCGGGAAAATCGATCATCTTCTGGAAACCGGCGCCAATGATGTAATGGTGGTCAAGCCTTGCGCTGGCAGCCTGGATGATCGCGAACGCCTGTTGCCCTATACCGAGCAATGCGTGTTGGCCGTCGACCTGGCAGCGGGCGAGATGAAGGTGGAATGGGACGCGGACTTCTAAACGTGGCTAATTTGCGCGTAGAAGTGATCAGTTTGTTTCCCGAGATGTTCTCCGCCATCAGCGAGTACGGCATCACCAGTCGGGCGGTGAAACAGGGGCTCTTGCAGCTGACCTGTTGGAACCCGCGAGACTACACGACGGATCGACATCACACTGTGGACGATCGCCCATTTGGCGGTGGCCCGGGCATGGTGATGAAGATCAAGCCCCTGGAAGACGCGTTGGTTCAGGCCAAGGCAGCTGCCGGGGAGAAGGCGAAGGTAATTTACCTGTCCCCTCAAGGCCGTCAGCTGAATCAGTCGGCGGTGCGCGAGTTGGCGAATCAGGCAAGCTTAATCCTGATTGCCGGTCGCTATGAAGGCATTGACGAGCGTTTTATTGACGCTCATGTCGATGAAGAGTGGTCGATTGGGGACTATGTCCTGTCTGGCGGCGAGCTGCCGGCGATGGTCCTGATAGATGCGGTTACACGACTGCTGCCTGGAGCTTTAGGGCATGCGGACTCCGCGGAGGAAGATTCCTTCACGGATGGTTTGCTGGATTGCCCGCACTACACCCGACCGGAGGTGTATGCGGATCAGCGTGTTCCCGACGTATTGCTAAGTGGCAATCACGCACACATCCGGCGTTGGCGTTTACAGCAGTCCCTCGGGCGGACCTATGAACGACGCGCCGATCTTCTGGAAAGCCGCTCGCTTTCTGGAGAAGAGAAGAAGCTGCTCGAGGAATACATCCTCGCGCGGGACGATAGTTAACAACGTATCGATGGTAGGTCCGATGACTTACCTTAGGAGCACAGCATGACTAACAAAATCATCCTTGCACTCGAAGCAGAGCAGATGACCAAAGAGATCCCTACCTTTGCCCCGGGCGACACTATTGTCGTTCAGGTGAAAGTGAAGGAAGGCGACCGTTCGCGTCTGCAAGCGTTCGAAGGCGTGGTAATTGCCAAGCGTAACCGTGGTGTGAACAGTGCTTTCACTGTTCGTAAAATCTCCAACGGTGTTGGCGTAGAGCGTACTTTCCAGACCTACAGCCCGCAAATCGACAGCATGGCCGTTAAACGTCGCGGTGACGTACGTAAAGCCAAGCTGTACTACCTGCGTGACCTGTCCGGTAAAGCAGCTCGCATCAAGGAAAAACTGGCTTAAGTCCAGCTTCCCGATGCAGAAAAAAGCAGCCTACGGGCTGCTTTTTTGTGCCCGCGATTTGAGCGGTCGCGATAGGATCTATCGACATTACCTTTTCCTGCTTGAGCCCCCATGCCTGCCATTGACCACCCACAGATAGACCGCTTCCTCGATGCCCTCTGGTTGGAAAAAGGCCTGTCCGACAACACCCGCCAGGCCTACCGCAGCGACCTGGCGTTGTTCAATGGCTGGCTGCAGGAGAAAAACCTCGAGCTGCTCAACGCCGGTCGCGAGCTGATCCTCGACCACCTGTCCTGGCGCCTGGAGCAAAACTACAAACCCCGCTCCACTGCGCGTTTTCTCTCGGGCGTACGTGGCTTCTATCGCTACCTGCTGCGGGAAAAGCTGATCGCTATCGACCCAACCCTGCAAATTGATATGCCGCAGTTGGGCCGGCCATTGCCCAAATCCCTGTCGGAAGCCGACGTCGAAGCCTTGCTGGCCGCGCCCGACTTGAGCGAAGCCATCGGCCAGCGCGACCGCGCCATGCTCGAAGTGCTTTATGCCTGCGGTCTGCGTGTCACCGAACTGATCAGCCTGACCCTGGAACAGGTCAACCTGCGCCAGGGTGTATTGCGCGTGATGGGCAAGGGCAGCAAGGAGCGCCTGGTACCGATGGGCGAAGAGGCGATCGTTTGGATCGAACGCTATATGCGCGACGCCCGCAGCGAGTTGCTCAACGGTCGCCCCAGTGATGTGCTGTTCCCCAGCCAGCGCGGTGAGCAAATGACTCGCCAGACCTTCTGGCATCGCATCAAGCACCAGGCCAAGGTCGCGGGCATCGGCAAGTCGCTGTCGCCCCACACGTTGCGCCATGCCTTCGCCACCCATTTGCTCAACCACGGCGCAGATTTGCGTGTGGTTCAAATGCTCTTGGGCCACAGCGACTTATCCACCACCCAGATCTACACCCACGTGGCGCGGGCACGTTTGCAGGACATGCACGCCAAGCACCACCCCCGGGGATGAAAATCACGCCGCAAAAGGCCCAATTTCCCCGCGACTGGCTGCCCTGCGGCCCAACTGTGGTAGGCTTTGCCGGTTCGCAAAGGGGACGGCCCCAACCCGTGTTTGAAGATCGGTGTTCCTGCTCCCGTCCCTGCATCTGCCTTCAGGAGTTCCCATGCGCTTGACCCAGATTTTTGCCATCGCAGCCATTGCGTTGGTCTCAACCTTTGCCGTCGCCGACGACGCCGCCGAGAAGACAATCCGCAAGAGCCTGGAAGCCCTCCAGCTCGACACCCCGATTGAAAGCATCAGCGTCAGCCCGATGGCCGGCCTGTATGAAGTCAAGCTCAAGGGCAGCCGCGTGCTGTACGCCAGCGCCGATGGCCAGTACATCGTCCAGGGCTACCTGTTCCAGTTGAAAGACGGCAAGCCGGTGAACCTCACCGAGAAAGCCGAACGACTGGGCGTATCCAAGCTGATCAATGGCATTCCGGTTGCAGAAACCGTGGTGTACCCGGCCATCGGCGAAACCAAGACCCACATCACCGTGTTCACCGACACCACCTGCCCGTACTGCCACAAGCTGCACGCCGAAGTGCCTGAGCTGAACAAGCTCGGCGTTGAAGTGCGCTACGTGGCGTTCCCGCGCCAGGGCCTGGGTTCACCGGGTGACGAGCAGTTGCAAGCCGTCTGGTGTTCGGCCGACAAGAAAGCCGCCATGGACAAGATGGTTGATGGCAAGGAAATCAAGGCCGCCAAGTGCGCGAACCCGGTTTCCAAGCAGTTCGCCCTCGGCCAGTCGATTGGTGTGAACGGTACGCCGGCCATCGTTTTGGCTGACGGCCAGGTGATTCCGGGCTACCAGCCTGCGCCGCAAGTTGCCAAACTGGCGCTGAACGCAAAGTAAGCATTATCGTCGAGCCTTTGACGATCATGATTCGCTGACCATTCGGCGGGTCATTAACAGAGAGCCGCAGTTGTGCGGCTGTTTTCACGGCCGACCTTGAGTCGGCCGTTTCATGGGGAGTTCTTCAGTGAAACCGGTCAAAGTAGGCATCTGTGGGTTAGGGACCGTCGGTGGCGGCACCTTGAACGTACTTCAGCGTAACGCTGAAGAAATTTCCCGCCGTGCAGGGCGTGGGATTGAAGTGGCACAAATTGCCACGCGTACGCCAAAGCCTCAGTTCCAAACGACCGGTATTGCAATTACCAACGATGTCTTCGACGTCGCGACCAACCCTGAAATCGACATCGTCATCGAACTGGTTGGCGGCTACACCGTGGCCCGTGAGCTGGTGCTCAAGGCCATCGAAAACGGCAAGCACGTGGTCACCGCCAACAAGGCGCTGATCGCCGTTCACGGTAACGAAATCTTCGCCAAGGCCCGCGAGAAGGGCGTGATCGTAGCGTTCGAAGCCGCCGTGGCCGGTGGCATTCCGGTGATCAAGGCGATCCGTGAAGGCCTCTCGGCCAACCGCATCAACTGGGTGGCCGGCATCATCAACGGCACCGGTAACTTCATCCTCACCGAAATGCGTGAGAAGGGCCGTACCTTCGAAGACGTGCTGGCCGAAGCCCAGGCCCTGGGTTACGCCGAAGCCGACCCGACCTTCGACGTGGAAGGCATCGACGCGGCCCACAAGCTGACCATCCTGGCGTCCATCGCCTTTGGTATCCCGCTGCAGTTCGACAAGGCCTACACCGAAGGCATCACCAAGCTGACCACCGCCGACGTG